>NZ_JAAMPA010000001.1:0-310992 GCF_011758655.1 Modestobacter marinus | reverse complement strand
GGTCCGCGGGCTGGTGCCGGCCTGGATCTCGGCGATCCCCTCGACGAGGAGCTCCATCTGCGCGGCCTGCAGCTCGCTGACCCGGGCGATCTTCGCGCCCATCGGCAGGAACCAGAAGTTGGCCGCCATGACGCCCCACAGCGTGGCGATGAACGCCGCGGAGACCATCGGGCCGAGCAGCTCGGGGTTGCTGAGGTTCCCCATGACGTTCATCAGGCCGACGATGCAGCCGAGGATGCCGATGGTCGGCGCGTAGCCGCCCATGGTGGTGAAGAACTTGCCCGCGACCTTGTCCTCGCCCTTCTTGGCGGCGATCTCGCCCTCCAGGATGGCCCGCAGGTCCTCGGGGTCGGTGCCGTCGATGCTCATCTGCAGCCCGCGCTTGAGGAACGGGTCCTGGATGTCCTTGACCTGTGCCTCCAGCGCGAGCAGGCCCTCCTTGCGGGCCTTCTCCGCGAGGCTGACCAGGACCTGGATCTGCTCGGTGGCCGGGGGCACCTTGGCCGGCAGCACTGCCATCTTGAACCAGGTGGGGATCTTCTTCAGGTCGGCCATCGTCTGGCTGGCGAGTGCAGCGCCGAAGGTGGCGATGATGACCAGCACGATCGCGGGGAGGAAGATCAGCGACGTCGGGTCGGCGCCCTCCAGGATCATGAAGACGAAGAACGCGATCAGGGAGATCGCGAACCCGATCAGGGTGGCGGGGTCCATGGCTCAGCGCTCCTCTCGGCTCGGGAAGGGCACGACCGAGGCGTCCTCGGGGCCCTGCAGGTCGGTGGTCGTGGGCGGGCGGTACTCACCGCGGTCCATCTGGAAGGCGACCGCCTGGATGCCCGCCCGGTAGTCCCGGACCGATCGGACGACCTGGTCGACGGTCTCGGTGACGACGTACTTCGTGTCGTCCCGGAGCGTGACCACGGTGTCGGGGTGGCCCTCCACGCGCTGGATCAGCTCAGCGTTGAGCACGAAGTGCTCACCGTTGAGGCGCGTCAGACGGATCACGGACTGCTCCAGGGGTTCGGGGTGGCGGTGACCTGGGGTGGTCGGGTGCCACGACGGGCCTCGTCGCGCCGCAGTCAGGTCATCGGCGTGTCGAGGGCGGTGCTTGAGCCGGACGGCCCGGCCACCCCGTCGGGGTGACCGGGCCGTCCATCGAGGTGGCCGACTCACTCCCCACCGGGACGGCCGTCCCGGTGGGGAGGTGCGTCAGCGCTTGAGCTGGACCAGGTCCTGCAGGATCTCGTCGGAGGTGGTGATCACGCGGCTGTTCGCCTGGAAGCCGCGCTGGGCGACGATCAGGCCGGTGAACTCCTCGGCCAGGTCGACGTTGGACATCTCCAGCGCGCCGGCCGACAGGCTGCCGCGGCCGCCGGTGCCGGCCTGCCCGACGAGCGGGTTGCCGGAGTTGTCGCCGGCCCGGAACGAGCTGTTGCCGGCCTTCTCCAGGCCACCGGGGTTGGTGAAGGTCGCCAGCGCGAGCTGCCCGATGTCCTGCCGCAGCCCGTTGGAGTAGATCCCGACGATCGTGCCGTCGTTGGCCAGCGAGTAGCCCTCCAGCACGCCCATCGCCGAGCCGCTCCCGGCCGTGGCCTTGGCCGCGGCGTCGCTCTTGCCACCGAACTGGGTCAGCGAGGACAGGTCGACGTCCACGTTCCGGGTCCAGGCGCCGCCGGCCGCCGGGATCGTGTAGGTGGCGGGGGAGATCAGCGTGCCGGCGGGCTGACCGGCGACCGTGCCGTCGGCGAAGGTGAGCGTGGTGCTGCCCAGCGGGGTGGGGGTCGGGGTGCTGGTGTCGGCGAAGCTCAGGGACCAGCTGTTGGCCGGGACCGGCGGGGTGGCCGCCGGGTCCGCGGCGAGCTTGGTCATGGTGACGCTGACCGGGTGGGCGTTGCCCAGGTCGTCGTACATGTTGATCTGCGAGCTGACGGCGGTGTCCGCGGGCGTGGCCCCGGCGGAGAGGTTGCCGCTCACCGACGACGTGGTGGTGGCGACCGGGGCGAGCACCTGGCCGGTCGGGATGCGGAGGTCCTGGATCGGGCCGTTCGGGTCGACGACGCCCAGCGCGTTGGCCATCCAGCCCTGCAGCTTCGCGCCGTCGGGGGTGACCAGGTTGCCGACCCCGTCGGTGTCGAAGGAGCCGGCCCGGGTGTAGAGCTGCTCGTTGCCGACCTTGGTGACGAAGAAGCCGTCGCCGCTGATCATGAAGTCGCTGGCCCGGCCGGTGTTCTGGGTCGAGCCCTGGCCGAAGTTCGTGGTGATGCCGGCGACCTTGACGCCCAGGCCGACCTGCGCCGGGTTGGTGCCGGCGACGTCGCCGTTGGGCGCGGAGCCGTTGCGCAGCACCTGGCTGAGCGTGTCCTCGAAGACGGTCTGGCTGGCCTTGAAGCCGACGGTGTTGACGTTGGCGATGTTGTTGCCGGCGACGTCGAGCTTGGTCTGGTGGGCGCGCAGGCCGGAGATGGCCGAGAACATGGAGCGAAGCACGGTGGGACTCCTCGCGATCGGTGATCGGTGTGGGGGAGGCGGGGACGCCGGGTCAGCTGGTGGGGGTGGCCGGGGTGTCGACCTCGGGGACGGTGATCTCGGTGATCCGGCCCAGGGGCACGGCCTTGTCACCCACCACCGCCCGCGGCTCGCTGCCGCTGGTCACGATCACCGAGGAGACGGCCCCGGTGACGGTGGTGCCGTCGTCGGCGGTGTAGGCGACGTGCTTGCCGACGAGGGCGCCGGCGCTCAGCGAGCGCTGCAGGGTGAGGAGCTCGGCGTTCTGCTTGGCGATCTCCTCGAGCTTCTCCACCTGGGTGAAGGTCGCGGTCTGCGCCATGAACTCGCTGCTGCTGGTCGGGTTGCTGGGGTCCTGGAACCGCATCTGGGCGACCAGCAGCTTGAGGAAGGTGTCCTTGCCCAT
The DNA here is from genome assembly GCF_011758655.1 of Modestobacter marinus. NCBI lineage: Bacteria > Bacillati > Actinomycetota > Actinomycetes > Geodermatophilales > Geodermatophilaceae > Modestobacter > Modestobacter marinus. The sequence goes on along the minus strand of NZ_JAAMPA010000001.1, from coordinate 308,084 downwards.
CTGGTCGGTGCGGGCGGTCGAGGTGGTCGCGGTCGTGGTCGGCGTACCGACGGTCCCGGTGATCGGGGTGGTCATCGCACGGTCTCCAGGTCAGACGCGGACGTCCACGCCGGCTGACGTGGACTGGTCGGTGGCCGGGGCGGTGCTGCCGGGGCCGAGGAGGTCGGTGGTCTGCCCGCCGGAGCGGGAGCTGCCCTGCTGGCCCGGCTGGCCGGACCTGCCCTGCTGACCGGTCTGGGCGTCGAAGAGCTGCTGCGCGGTCCGCGCGCCGGTGCCGGCGTTGCCGCTGTCGGCACCGACCTCGACCCGGCCGGCGGTCAGGCCGGCGCCGTCGAGCTCGCGGCGCAGGTCGGGCAGGGCGTCCAGCAGCGCCTGCCGGCCGGCCTCGTGCGCCCCGTGCAGGGTCACCTCGAGGACGCCGCGGGTGACGGTGACCTGGACCGACACCGGGCCGAGGTCGTCCGGCGTGAGCACCACCGTCATCGTCTGGCTGCCGTCGGGGGCGTTGCGCAGCACGGCGAGCTGGCGGCCGAGCTGGGCGGCGACGGGGGTCTCCGCGGGCGCCGGCGCCGGCGCGACCGCCGCCGCGGCAGGTGCGGGGGCGGTCGGCGTCGGGCCGGGGGCGCCGAACACGGCATCGCCCTCGGCGACCGGCGCCGGAGCGCCGGTGGGCGCCGGGGCGGGCTCGTCCCCGGTGCCACCGGACCCGGTGTCCGCGGTGCCGGCGGCGCTGCCGGCCGGGGGCAGCAGCACCGGCGTCCCGACGGCGTCGGCGGGGGCCGGGCCGCCCACCGGTGCACCGGCGGTGCCCGGGCCGGTCGCGGGCGGCGGACCCGGGACGCCGAGCGGGTCGAGGACGACGGTGAGCCCGGCGGCCTCGGCCAGCGCCGCGGTCGGGTCGGCCACGGTCGGCACGGCCACGGTCGGCGCGGATGCGGCCGGCGCGGGCGCGGCCGGCAGCAGGGTGGCCGCTGCCGGGGCGCCGGGTGCGGTGGCCGTCGGGAGCGCGGCCACCGGCTCGCCCGGGACCGCGGTCGAGCCGGCGACGGCCTGCCCGGCACCGGTGACGGCGCCGATCAGGCCGGCGGCGGCGGCCGCCGTCCCGAGGCCGGCGGTGCCCTCGGCGGTCAGCGGGGCCGCCGCTGCCAGCAGCGCCCACAGTCCGGGCTGCAGCGGCACGGGGGGCGCGGGGTCGGCGGTGTCGGTGTCGGTGTCGTCCGCCGCCGGGGGCGTCGACGGTGTGGCGACGTCGTCGGCCGGTGCGTCGGCCGGGCGGTGAGCCGCGCGGTCGGTGCGGTCGGTGCGGTCGGCGGGGGAGCGGTCGGGCGACCGGACGGCGGACCGGTCGGCGGCCCGCTCCGCGGCGCGGTCGGCCGCCCGCTGGGACGCCCGCGACGGAGCGCGGTCGCTGCCCAGCGCGTCGTCGAGGGCGCTGGCGAACGCCGGTGCCCGGTCGCTGCCGGCGGACCGGCCCGCCGAGCCCGGGGCCGCCGTGCCGGGGCGGGCCGGGGCCGAGGTCACCGGCAGGGTGGTCGTGCTGCTCATGCGTAGGCCTCCGCGGCTCTGGTGACCTTCTGGACGTAGGACTGCGTCTCGGCGTAGGGCGGGATGCCGCCGTGGCGCTGCACCGTGCCCGGACCGGCGTTGTAGGCGGCGAGGGCCAGCTCGGTGGAGCCGAACTGCTGGGTGAGCCTGCTGAGGTAGCGGGCGGCGCCGTCGATCGAGGACGCCGGGTCGGTGGCGTCCACGCCGAGCCCCTGGGCGGTGGCCGGCATGAACTGCATGAGCCCGGTGGCGCCCGCGGGTGACACGGCGGAGCTGTCGAAGCCGGACTCGGTCTTGGCGACCGCGGCCAGGAGCGCGGGGGAGACCCCGTGCCGGGCGCCGGCCTGGGTGAACAGGTCGGCGTAGGGCACCCCGGAGAGGGAGCCGCCCGTGGCGGCGGTGACCGGTGCGGTGCTCGTGCCCTCCGGCAGCACCCGGCGGATGAGGGACGGGTTGCCGACGTCCTGCACCTTGACCACCTCGCCCTCCTGCGGGGCGGCGATCATCTTGCCGCCGCCGATGTAGAGCCCGACGTGGTCGATGCCGGGCCTGGAGGAGGTGTTGTCGAAGAAGACCAGGTCGCCGGGCTGGGCCTCGGCGAGGGAGGCGACCGGCCGGCCGGCGGTGGCCTGCTGGGACGACGTGCGGGGGATGCTGATGCCCAGGTCGGCGTAGACGCGCTGGGTGAAGCCCGAGCAGTCCAGGCCGGTCGCCGGGTCGGTGCCGCCCCACTTGTAGGGGACGCCGAGGTACTTGGTGGCCGCCCCGACCACCTCGGCGCCGGTGCCGGTCGCTGCGGTGACCCCCGGGGCCGCGTTCGTCGGGCTGCTGCCGGTCAGGCCGGCGGCGGAGGCGGCGCTGGCCCACGCGGCCTGCTGGGTCACCGGGGGCGCGAACCGGGCGTGGATCTGCCCGATCCGGCTGTGCACCGCGGTCAGTCCGTCCACGTCGTCTCCTCCCTGCTGGCTGGTCTGCTGCTGTGCTGGCGGGTGACCAGGTCGTCGACCACCCGCTCCTCGGCGGCGTCGGCCGCCGCCTGCAGGGCCGCCACGTGCCGCTCGCGCAGGCGTTCGAGGCCCTTGGTCCGCTGGGCCGCGGCGGTCCACCGGGCGCGGACCAGCTCGGCCTGCTCGGCGCGTGCGACGGCCACCGACCGTGCAGCTGACACATCGGCAGCCGCGGCGGCCGATGCGACCATCGCGGCGATGAAGGCTGCGCCGGTCGGGTGCCCGGGCAGCGCGCGCTCGGTCAGCGCGGCGGCGTCGCGCTCGGCGCGCTCGGCGGCCTCGGTCGCCTCGCGGGCGGCCTGGGCCGAGGCGAGCGCGGCGGCCCGCTCCTCGGTCCGGCGCAGCCTGAGCACCGGTTCCAGCCGGAAGGCCGGCTGCTTCACCGCGGGCCGCTCACGCCGTGGTGGCGATCGCGTGCAGTCGGGCGAACGCCTCGGGGGTCGAGGTCGGGTCGTCCACGGCCTGCCGCAGGAAGGCGTCGATCTGCGGCACCAGCCGGCGGGCCCGGTCCACGAGCGGGTCGGAGCCGCTGGAGTAGGCCCCGATCTCGATCAGCTCCCGCACGTCGCGCAGGGCCGCCATCATCCGGCGGACCTCGCGGGCGTCGGTCATCTGCGGCGACGGGACGATCGTGGTGGCGACCCGGGAGATCGACTCCAGCACGTCGATGGCCGGGAAGTGCCCGGCGGTGGCGAGCTTGCGGGTGAGCACCACGTGCCCGTCCAGGATCGACCGGGCGGTGTCGGCGATCGGTTCGTTGTGGTCGTCGCCCTCCACCAGCACGGTGTAGAGGCCGGTGATCGAGCCGGTGGTCGAGGTGCCGGCCTTCTCCAGCAGCTTCGGCATCATCGCGAAGACGCTCGGTGGGTAGCCGCGGGTGGCCGGCGGTTCGCCGGCGGAGAGGCCGACCTCGCGCTGGGCCATCGCGGTGCGGGTGATCGAGTCCATCATCAGCAGCACGTCGCGGCCCTGGTCGCGGAAGCCCTCGGCGATGCGGGTGGCGACGAACGCCGCCTTCAGCCGCACCAGCGGCGGCTCGTCGGAGGTGGCGACGACGACGACGGTGTTCGCCATCCCCTCCGCGCCGAGGTCCTCCTCGAGGAACTCCCGGACCTCACGGCCGCGCTCACCGATCAGCCCGATGACGCGCACGTCGGCGTCGGTGCCCCGGGTGATCTGGCTCATCAGCGTCGACTTGCCGACGCCGGACCCGGCGAAGATGCCCAGCCGCTGGCCGCGCCCGACCGGGACCAGGGTGTCCAGGGCCCGGACGCCGGTGGCCAGCTGCCGGCTGACCCGGGCCCGGGTCAGTGCGTTCGGCGTCTGGCTGGTGAGGTCGACGTACCGGATCGAGCTGCCCAGTGCGGGGCCGCCGTCCATCGGCCGGCCCAGCCCGTCGAGCACCCGGCCGAGCAGCGCCCCGCCCACCGGCACCTGCAGGGGCATGCCGGTGGCGCGCACCCGGGCGCCGGAGCGGACGCCGGAGAGGTCGCCCAGCGGCATGCAGGTGAGCCGGTCGCGCTGCACGGCGACCACCTCGGCCAGCAGCGGGTGCGGGCCGGTGCGGACCTCGACCAGGTCGCCGACGGCCGCCGAGACGCCCTCGACGGTCAGGGTCAGGCCCATCGCACCGGTGACGATGCCGGTCAGCTGGGGCCGGGCCGCGGCGCGCGCACGGTCGATCAAGTCGTTGCTGTCCAGGGCGGCGCTGTCCCGGGGGTGGGCGGCGGTCCTCACGAGCGGAGCACCTCGCGGACGCGGTCCAGGGCCGCGCTCAGCTGGGCGTCGACCCGCTGGGTGCCCGCCTCGGCCACCGCGCCGGCCCGTTCGACGCCCTCGTCACCGCGGACGGTGACCGACGCCGGCAGCTGGGCCAGCGCCTCGGCCGGCACCTCGGCGAGGTCGTCGGGGTGCAGCCGGACGACGACCGGCACGTCGTCGGGACACAGCGTCATGGCCCGCCGCAACGCGTCCAGGCCGGGCTCTGCGGCCACGGCCAGCTCCCGGCCGAACAGGTCGCCGACCAGGATGACGACGGCGTCGAGGATGCTGTCGCGCAGCTCGTCGACGACCGGGGCGGCGGTGCCGTCCAGCCGCTCGACGGCGGCGCCCATGGCCGCGGTGGCCGAGGCCAGCCGGCGCTCCCAGCGGGCCTGCACCTCGGCGAGCCGCTCCTCGGCGGCCTGCTCGGCGGCGCGGACCACCCGCTCGGCGGCGACCAGGCCCTCGGCGTGGCCGGCGGCCCAGCCCTCCCGGCGGGCCTCGGCCCGGAGCCGGGCCAGCTGCTCGGCGTAGACCTCGCCCAGCCGCAGCCCGACCCGGGCGGTGGCGGCCTGGTCGCTGTGCGCCGCCGTCGGGTGCTGGGCGGCCGGGTGCTGTGCGGCCGGGTGCGCGGCCGTCGGGTGCGGGGCCGTCGGCTGCGTGGCCGGCGGGTCGACCGGAGCCGCCGGCGGGACGACGGAGGGCGCCCGGGGCGCCCGGGGTGGGGGGACCGGTGCGGCGGGGGCCGGCGCGACGGCGTCCTCCGCGGCCGGGCGCACCGCCGACGGCCGGCCCCACACCGGCGCGCCCTCGGGGGCGCGCCGGTAGGGGACGGCGCCGGCCGCCGGTGCCCCGCGCAGCAGCAGGGTCTCCCGCCCGCTGCCGTCAGGCGACGAAATCGTCCTCACCGCCCCGCGAGATGGTCAGCGCCCCCTGCTCCTCGAGGGTGCGGATGACCGCCACGATCTTGGCCTGGGCCTCCTCGACCGTCCGGGTGCGGACCGGGCCGAGCAGCTCGATCTCCTCGAGCAGGTTCTCCCCGGCACGCTCGGAGAGGTTGCGGACCACCTTGTCCCGGACGTCGGGCTTGACGCCCTTGAGCGCGGTGGCCAGGTCGTTGGCCTCGACGTCGCGCAGCACCAGCTGCAGCGACCGGTCGTCGATGGTGACGATGTCCTCGAACACGAACATCTGCGAGCGGATCCGCTCGGCGAGGTCGGGGTCGCTGTTCTCCAGCCACTCCAGGATCGAGCGCTCGGTGGGCCGGGAGGAGCGGTTGATGATCTCCACCAGCGTCTCCACGCCGCCGACCGTGGCCATGTCCTGGTAGGCCAGCAGCGAGCCCATCCGGCGGCCGAGCTCCTCCTCGACCATCCGGACCATCTCCGGGGCGGTGCGGTCCATCATCGCGATCCGGTAGGCGACGTCGGCCTGCTGGTCCGGCGGGAAGCCCGACAGCACCTCGGCCGACTGCGGCGCCGGCAGGTGCGCCAGCACGAGGGCGACGACCTGCGGGTGCTCGTCCTTGAGGAAGGTGACCAGCTGCCGGACGTCGCTGTTGCGCAGCGAGGCGAAGGGCAGCTCGGTGTAGACGACGTTGAGCCGGGAGAGGATGCCGTCGGCCTTCTCCTCGCCCAGCCCCGCGGCGAGCACCTCGCGGGCGAACTCGATGCCGCCGGTGCCGACGAAGCGGCGGGCCTGCATGAGGGTGTGGAACTCGCCGAGCACGTCGTCGACGTCGTTGCCGTCGACCCGCTGCAGGCCCATGAGCTCGCTGGTCAGCTTCTCGACCTCGGAGGGGCGCATCTGGGCGAGCACGGCCCCGGCCTCCTCCTTGGTCAGCTGGGCCAGGAACACCGCGGCCTTGCGCAGGCCCGGCAGTTCCTTACGGGGCTTGGCGAGCTGCGCGGACGACGTCGTCGCCGGCACCCCGACGAGCTGTTCGACGCTGGCGATGCTCACTGCTCAGCTCCCTTCGCGACGCTCACGGCAGTCCTCGTGTCCTCAGGACGCCACCGGCGTCCACCTCCTGCATCGGCAGTCCGGGGCCCCACCCGGCAGGGCTCCCGGCAGTCCGGGGCCCCGCCGGGGGAGGCCCCGGACCAGGTGCTCACTTGGCGTCGGCGAACCAGCCGCGCAGCATGGTGGCGACCTCGTCGGGACGGTCGCTGACCATCTCCGAGATCTCGCCGCGCACCCGTTCCCGCTGCTGGGCCTCCAGCAGCGCCGTCCGGTCGTCGAGTGCCGGGTCCCGGACGCTCTCGACCTGGATGCGCTCCTCGGTCTCCTCGTCCTCGTACTCCTCGTACTCCTCGCGGTTGCGCCGCGAGCGCAGCCACACGATGAGCACCAGCAGGGCGATGCCGAGGGCGATGCCGCCGGTCTTGATCAGCGACCACATCTGCGCGGCCTTCTCCGCCTCCTCGGCGGCCGCCAGGTCGGCGGCAGCCCGCTCGGCGGCGGTCTGGTCGAAGGCCATGGCGGCGACCGTGATGGCGTCGCCGCGGGCGACGTCGAGGCCGACCGCGTTGCCGATCAGGTCCTGGACCTGCGCCTGGTTCAGCGCGCCGGCCGCGGCCTGGTCCATCACCACGGAGACGGTCAGCCGCTCGACGGCACCGGGCGCCCCCGCGACGGTCTCCACGGTCTTGTCGATGGCGTTGTTCCGGGTGGCCGTCTCCTTGCCGTAGGTGGACTCGCCGGCGCCGTCGACCGCGAGGTCCTCGGCACCCAGCACCCCGCCGACGGCCGCGCCGTTGCCGGTGTAGTTCTCGACGGTGGTGCTCTCCGAGAGCGCCGGGGTGTCGGCGTTGTAGTCGTAGCTCTCGATCGTGGTGTCCCGCTTGGAGAAGTCCAGGTCGGCGCGGACGGAGACGACGGCGTTGCCCGGGCCGGCGACCCGGTCGAGGATCTGCTGGGCGTTGGCTGCCAGCCGGCCCTCGAACTCCTGCTCCATCTGCGACTGCGCGTCACCGGCGGCCGAGGAGGCGCCCTCCCCGGCGGCGGAGAGGACCGCGCCGGTGGAGTCGGCGACCGTGACGTCGGCCGGGTCCATCTTCTCGATGCTCGAGGAGACCAGGTGGGTGACCGCCTGTACCTGCTCGCCGGCGAGGCTGGTGCCCGGGGCGAGGTCGAGCAGGACCGACGCGGTCGGCTTGCCCTCCTCGGTGGCGAAGACGTCGTCCTTGGGGAGGGCGACGTGCACCACGGCGGACCGGACGCCGTCCAGCGCCTTGAGGGTGGTGGCGAGCTCCCCCTCCAGCGCGCGCTGGTAGGAGACCTGCTGCTGGAACTCGCTGGTGGTGATGCCCTGCTCGTCGAGCAGGGAGTAGCCGGTCTCGTCGCCGGCCGGCAGGCCCTGGCCGCTCATCGCCAGGCGCAGGTCGTAGACGGCCTCCTTGGCCACCATGATCGTCTGGCCGCCGTCGGCCAGCTCGTAGGTGACCCCCTGGGCGTTGAGCTCCTCCACGATCGCCGAGGCGTCGGTGGAGGCCAGGTTGCTGAACAGCGGCGACAGCGTGGGCGCGGTGACCCACCGGGTGAAGAAGAAGCCGCCGAGGAGCAGCCCGGCCAGGAGCAGGCCGATGACGATCTTCTGGCCGGCGCTGATCGTGGCCAGCAGCGTGCGGACCCGCTCCATCGGCCCGGCGAGAGCGCCGGGCATCAGATCTGCATCCGCATGATCTCGGTGAAGGCCGCGACCGCCGAGTTCTTCAGCGTCACCACGGTGTCAGTGGCCAGCCGCGCCTCGGTGCTGGCGATCATGTAGTCGTGCGCGTCCTGCAGGTCGCCGGTGGCGGCCTGCAGGGCGAGGGCGTCGGCGTTGCCCTGCACGGCGTTCAGCGAGTCGATCGAGCCGGTGAGGACGGCGGCGAACCCGCCGTCGCCGGAGACCGACCGGGGTGCGGCGGCCGAGGCGGCGCCGGCGACCCCGGTGACGTCGGTGATGCCGGGCATCCCCATGGAGATGCCGCTGATGGGTGAGGTCATGGTCAGCCCTTCCCGAGCTGGAGAGCCTGCTGGTAGGCCTCGGTCGCGCTCCTGATGGTGGCCAGGTTGGCCTGGTAGCCCCGCTGGGCCATGAGCAGCTGGGTCATCTGGTCACCGAGGTCGATGTCGGGGTAGCGGACGTAGCCCTCGTCGTCGGCCAGGGGGTTGCCCGGCTCGTAGACCATCCGGCCCTCGGCGCTGCCGAGCTCGGTGCCGGCCACGCGCACGCCGCCCTGGCCGGAGCCGTACTGGACCGCCTCGGCGACGACCATGCGCTCCTGGAAGGCGGCCTCCCCCGGGGCGTTGACCGTGTTGATGTTGGCCATGTTGTCCGCGACGGCGTCCATCCACTTGCGGTGGACGAACAGCGACGAGCCGCCGATGCGCAGCGTGTCGAAGACCGCCATCACTGCACCCGCAGGGCGGAGCGCAGCAGGGCGTACTTGCCGTCCAGGGCGCTGATCGACAGCTGGTAGCGCAGCCCGGTCTCGGTGGCGATGACCGTCTCGGTGTCCAGGTTGACGTTGTTGCCGTCGGTCCGGGTCGGGTCCATCGAGCGGTTCACCGAGCTGCGGCCGACGGTGGGCGTCTCGCCGCCGGCGATCGCGCTCTGCAGGGTCGACTCGAAGTCGACCCGGCCGGCCAGGAAGCCCGGCGTCTGGACGTTGGCGATGTTGTCGGCGGTCACCCGCTGGCGCTGCTGCAGTCCGGTGAGGGACGCGTGCAGCGCCGTCATGGTCGAGTCGGTGATCACCGGACGCCCAGCAGGGAGCGACGGAGCACGAGGTACCTCCGGGTACGGCGGGACGCGCGCACAGGGGGTCCTGTGCGCGAGGGGGCCGCCGATCCGTGGCGAGTTGGTGCGTTCCGTGCAGCTCTGTCATCGGCAGCTGCCGGGACGAGCGTGACCACATGCACCCGATCGGGCACTTCCAGTCACTCAACGCACACGTCCCCCGGGGCCAAAGTCGCGCCTTTGGCCCCGGGGGACGGGGGAGTGCAGGAGTGGTGCGTGGGGTCAGAGGACCCGGTCGATGAACGAGGCGACCGGCCGGGTCGGTGCGTAGGACATCCGGGCGGCGACGTCCCGCTGCTTCTGCGACTGGGTGATCCGCTCGACCAGCGCCTCGGCGACCGCCAGCTGGTGCTGCAGCAGCCGGGCGGCGCGCTCGCGCAGGTCGTCGGGCAGCGGGCCCAGGTTGCTCGGCGGGATCCAGTCGGTGGACCGGCGGCCCCAGGCCGCGATCTCCTCGGCCCGGCCGCGGGCCAGGGTCTCCTGGGCCTCGTACACGTCGCCCTCGAGCGCATCCAGCACCGCCGGCCAGTTCCGCGCCGCACCGACCGGGGGGCCGGCCAGGGCGGGGACGTCCCCGACCCGGTTGCGCCCGGCGGGCGGGCCTCCGGTCACGCCGGAGCCGCTGCGAGGGAGGCCGCGGCCTCCCGCCACGCGTCGCGCAGCGGCTCGACGATCTTGCGGCAGTCGGCGACCCGGCGCACGTCGCCCTTGACCACCGCAGCACCGAGCTCGGTGATCAGCCAGTTGTAGAGCGCGGCCAGCCGGGGAGCGCCCTCCCAGGCGTCGACCTGGAGGCTCTCCAGCAGCCCGAAGACGACGTCCTGGGCGTGCTGCAGCTGCTCGGTCGCCGCGTCCCGGTCGCCCTCGGCCAGGGCCGCGTGCCCGCGCTCGAGGTCCAGCGCGAGGCGGTCGTACAGCATGACCAGCAGCCGCTGCGGAGAAGCGGTCGTGACCGTGTCACCCAGGTAGCGGGCGCGGAGGGAAGCGGTGCTCATCGGTACGGGGCTCCAGGGGAAGACGCGGCAGCGGGGTCAGGACTACTTGGAGGAAGAGGACCAGGAGGGCAGCCCGGCGATCTGTGAGCTCAGCCAGGACGCCTGGTTCTGCATGGTGCTCAGCGCGGTCTCCATGGCGGTGAACTGTCGGGTGATCGTCTGCTCGCGCAGTGCCAGCCGGGTGTCCCAGGCGTCGATCCGAGCCTGCAGGTCCTTCGCCTGCGCGTCCTCGCTCGTCGCGAGCAGGACCAGCGAACCGGTGGTCGTGTCGCTGGCGCCCTTGGCGAGCGCCTCGAGCTGCGCGGCCAGGCCGATCGGCGAGCTGACGTCGTCGGCGTTGCCGCTGACGCCGTCCGCGCCGGTGCTCGTGACCTTCGACTCGGCGAAGACCTTCTGCACCTTGGCCGGGTCGGCGGTCAGCGCCCCGGTGAACACGGTCTTGTCGAACGCGAACGTGCCGTCCCGGTTGAGCTGGATGCCGACGGTGGACGCCGAGACCCCGCCCACCGCGTAGGACACGACGCCGGCGATCCGGTTGGACAGGGCCCGGAGCGTGGTGTCGCCCTTGAGGGTGGCACTGCTGCTCTTCGGGTCGGTGTACGAGGTGATCGCCGACTGCAGCGCGTTGGCGGCGTCCACCAGGGTCTGCACCTTGGCGGCCGTGGCATCGGGGTCCTTCGACACGGTCACCGTCGCTGCGGCGTCCTTCTTGCTGACCGTGAAGGTGGTGCCGGGCAACACGTCGGTGAACGTGTTGGTCGGTGAGGTCACGTCGTAGCCCGCTGTCGCATCCCCGACCCGGAGCTTCGCGTCGGTGCCGCTCGACAGCGTGGCGACCGGCACGTCGCCGGACACGGTGAAGACGCCGCCGGCGCCGGACTTCTGGGAGGTGAGCTGGAGCCGGAAGCCGCTCCCGGTGTCGACCGCCACCGCGGTGACACCGGCCGTGGACTCGTTGATGGCCGTGACGGCGTCGGTGAGCGTCTGGCCGGCGGCCAGCGGCACGTCGACCCCGCCGATGGTGAGGGTGGTCGGGCCGGTCGCGTTCAGCGCGGTGTCGGCCGTGGCCCAGCTGCCGGTGCTGTAGACGGAGTGGGTGGTCGCCAGGCTGGTGACGGTGAAGCTCAGCGACCCGGCGGTCGCGCCGGCGGCGGCCGTCGCGGTCACGGAGGGGTCCGAGCTGCTCGCCTTGGTGGCGGTCCAGGCGGTGTCCGCGGTGAGCGCTGCTGCGGCGGTGCGCAGGGCCTCGAACCGCGTGTTGACTGCCCGGTAGGCGGCGGCGTCGGCGTTGGTGGCCGAGAGCTGCTGCTTCAGCAGCGTCTGCGGGTTCGCCTCGACCTGCATCAGCTGGCTGATCATCGTCTTGTAGTCGATGCCCGAGATGAGGCCCGTGCTCACGCTCATGCCTGCCATGGGATACCTCCGGTGCTCGGGACGGGGAGTGCAGTGAGGGGGGAGGCCCGGGGGCCTCCCCCCTCACCGGGTGGTGCTCAGGTGGTGCGGGTGGATCAGCCCAGCAGCTTCAGGATCCCCTGCGGGGCCTGGTTGGCCTGGGCCAGCATCGCGGTGCCGGCCTGGGTCAGGATCTGCGTGCGGGTGAAGTTGGTCATCTCCTGGGCCATGTCGGTGTCGCGGATGCGGCTCTCCGACGCGGACAGGTTCTCCACCGCGACGTTCAGGTTGTTGATGGTGTGCTCGAACCGGTTCTGCAGCGCACCGAGGTTGGCCCGGGTGGTGGAGACCAGGCCGATGGCGGTGTCGATGGCGCTGATCGCGGCGCTGGCGCCCGAGGCCGCCGTCGCGTTGAAGGTGGTGGCGATGGTGCCGCCGCCCAGGACCAGGTCAGCGGCCACGGAGCCGGTGGGCCCGTTGGCCTTGACGCCGCCGTAGCTGTCGACCTTGACGGTGAAGCCGCTGCCGTTGAGCTCGGTGTCGTAGGCCTTCTGGATGAGGGCCTGGTTGGCGGCGGCGTCGGCGGCCGTGGTCCCGGCCGACCAGCCGGCCAGGTCCAGCGTGCGGGCACCGGTGCCGTTGACGTCGACCGTCAGCGTCGGGGCGGTACCGGTGAAGGACAGGCTGCCCGGGGCGGAGGCCCACTCCGGGCCACCGGTGGAGACATCGACCGTGGCGACACCCAGCTGGGCGGCGCTCATGCCCTGGGTGACGGCGACGCCGATGGTCTCCCCGGCGTTGGCACCGACCTGGAAGTTGGCGTTGAAGCTGCCGTCGAGCAGCTTGTTGCCGTTGAACTTGGTGGTGTCGGCGATGCGGGTCAGCTCGGACTGCAGCTGGGTGACCTCGGCCTGGATGTTGGTCTTGGCCGCGGCGTTCAGACCACCGTCGTTGCTGGCCTGCACGGCCAGGTCGCGCATGCGCTGCAGCAGGCTGTGCGTCTCGGTGAGCGCACCTTCAGCGGTCTGCACGACCGAGATGCCGTCCTGGGTGTTGCGGACGGCGACCTTGAGGCCACCGATCTGCGAGCGCAGGCCCTCGGAGATGGCCAGGCCCGCGGCGTCGTCGGCGGCGCGGTTGATGCGGAAGCCGGAGGAGAGCTTCTCCAGCGACTTGCCCATCTGGTTGTCGGTGATCGACAGGTTGCGGTACGAGTTCATCGCCGCGATGTTGTTGTTGACGCTCAGACCCATGGTGTTCCTCCGTGGAAGTGGGTTTCAGGGACTCCGCTGCATCCGTGCTGCGGGGTGTTGCTCTACCGGGATCGGCGGACCGCCGCAGGTTCTCAACCCGAAACGGCGACCTTCTTCCCGCGGTCCACGGAGAGGTCCGAGCGGCTGCGCCGGGGCGGCACAGCAGTGAGGGGAGAGGCCCGGGGGCCTCCCCCCTCACCGGGTGGTGCTCAGGTGCTGCGGGGTGGGTCAGCCCAGCAGGCGGAGGATGCCCTGCGGGGCCTGGTTGGCCTGGGCCAGCATCGCGGTGCCGGCCTGGGTCAGGATCTGCGCCCGGGTGAAGTTGGTCATCTCCGAGGCCATGTCGGTGTCGCGGATGCGGCTCTCCGACGCGGTCAGGTTCTCCACCGTGACGTTCAGGTTGTTGATGGTGTGCTCGAACCGGTTCTGCAGCGCACCGAGGTTGGCCCGGGTGGTGGAGACCAGGCCGATGGCGGTGTCGATGGCGCTGATCGCGGCGCTGGCGCCCGAGGCCGCCGTCGCGTTGAAGGTGGTGGCGATGGTGCCGCCGCCCAGGACCAGGTCAGCGGCCACGGAGCCGGTGGGCCCGTTGGCCTTGACGCCGCCGTAGCTGTCGACCTTGACGGTGAAGCCGCTGCCGTTGAGCTCGGTGTCGTAGGCCTTCTGGATGAGGGCCTGGTTGGCGGCGGCGTCGGCGGCCGTGGTCCCGGCCGACCAGCCGGTCAGGTCCAGCGTGCGGGCACCGGTGCCGTTGACGTTGACCGTCAGCGCCGGGGCCGTGGCGCCGGTGTAGGCCAGGCTGCCCGGGGCGGAGGCCCACTCCGGGCCACCGGTGGAGACGTCGATGGCGGCGACACCCAGCTGGGCGGCGCTCATGCCCTGGGTGACGGCGACGCCGATGGTCTCCCCGGCGTTGGCACCGACCTGGAAGTTGGCGTTGAAGCTGCCGTCGAGCAGCTTGTTGCCGTTGAACTTGGTGGTGTCGGCGATGCGGGTCAGCTCGGACTGCAGCTGGGTGACCTCGGCCTGGATGTTGGTCTTGGCCGCGGCGTTCAGACCGCCGTCGTTGCTGGCCTGCACGGCCAGGTCACGCATGCGCTGCAGCAGCGAGTGGGTCTCGGTGAGCGCACCTTCAGCGGTCTGCACGACCGAGATGCCGTCCTGGGTGTTGCGGACGGCGACCTTCACGCCACCGATCTGCGAGCGCAGGCCCTCGGAGATGGCCAGGCCCGCGGCGTCGTCGGCGGCGCGGTTGATGCGGAAGCCGGACGACAGCTTCTCCAGCGACTTGCTCATCTGGCTGTCGGTGATGGCCAGGTTGCGGTACGAGTTCATCGCCGCGATGTTGTTGTTGACGCTCAGACCCATGGTGTTCCTCCTTGGACGGTGCCGTACCGCTTCCGTGCGGTGGGCTCTGGCCCCTGTAACGGCCGGGTCCGGGAGGTCCTTGAGGGTTCCTCTCGGGGATCCCCCCGAGGGGGTGGGTCAGCTCAGCAGTTGCAGCACCCGCGGGGCGGACTGGTTCGCCTGGGCGAGCATCGCGGTGCCGGCCTCGGTGAGCACCCGGGTCCGGGCGAGGGCGGTCATCTCCTGCGCCAGGTCGGCGTCGCGGATGCGGCCCTCCGACGCCGCGGTGTTGACCAGCGCCGCGCCGACCTTCTCGAGGTTGTGCTCCAGGCGGTTCTGCATCGCACCCACGGCGCCCCGGACCGTCGAGACGTGCCCGATCGCAGCGTCGATGGCGGCGATCGCCGTCGCCGTACCGGAGCCATCGGCACCCGGGTCGGTCCGCACGTCCACGGCGGCCACGCCGAGACCAGCTGCGCTGACGGCCGGCCCGAGGTCCACGGCGAGCAGGTGCCCGACGTCGGCGCCGATCTGGAAGGTCGTCCGGTAGCTGCCGTCGAGCAGCCTCCGGCCGTTGAACTGCGTCGTCTGCGCGATCCGGTCCAGCTCCGCGGTCAGTCCGGTGATCTCCGACTGCACCGCCGAGCGTGCGTCGTCGTCGAGGCTGCCGGCGCTGGCGGCCTGGACCGCCAGGTCCCGCATGCGGTGCAGGATCGCGTGCGTCCCCGTGAGTGCGCCGTCCGCCGTCCGCAACACGGAGATGCCGTCCTGGCTGTTGCGCAGGGCGACCCGCAGCCCGCCGATCTGGGCCCGCATGTTCTCCGAGATCGCGAGGCCTGAGGCGTCGTCCGCGGCGCGGTTGACCCGCTGACCCGACGAGAGGCGCTCGACCGACGTGGTGAGCTGCCGATCGGCGGTGCCGAGGGCGCGGGCCGAGTTCATCCCGGCGATGTTGCTGTTGACGACCAGGCTCATGCGGGCCCTCCGTGGACCGGGAACGAGAAGGAACCGCCGCAGCCGTGCGGCGGGATCGCTCTCTTCTACGGTCCGGGGGGCCCGGTCTCAACCCGAACGGGTGAGGTCCGTGGTGTGGGTGTGACTCGCCGGGGCGGCGGCTCAGGCGGGGAGGGCAGCCGCCCCACGCTCGGGGAGGATCCAGCCGCGCCGCGAGCCGGGGCGCGGCGCCGGGACCGGGGGAGTGACGGCCGGGCTGCGGCCGGCGGTCTGCCGGGCGGCGACCCGTTCGACGTAGGCGCGCTGCTGGTTGCGGGCGCGCACCCCACCGTCGGCGGGGACGGTGGTGCCGTCCCACACCTCGCTCATCGCGGCGTGCAGCAGGGTGAGTGCCCGGGCCCGCATCTGCGAGACGCGGGAGAGCGTGACGCCGAGCGAGTCGGCGATGTCGGTGAGCGACTCGTCCCCGAAGAAGTTGCGCTCCACGACCTCGTCGAGCCGGTCGGGCAGGGCGCGGATCGCCTCGTGCAGGTGCCGAGCCCGCTCACCGCGCAGCAGTGCCCGTTCCGGTGAGTCGCCGGTGTCGGGCAGGTCGAGCGAGCCCCCGTCGGTGCCCGTCTCCGCGTCCATGCTGACCATCACGGCCCGGTGGACGTCGATCTGCAGCGAGTCCAGCTCCGCGCGCTGGACGCCGAGGCTGGCGGCCAGCTCCTCCTTCGTCGGCGGCCGGCCCAGGCTGATCGTCAGCGCGTCGGTCGCCGCATCGGTGCGCCGCGCCGCGGCCCGGACCGAGCGGCTGGCCCAGTCACCGGAGCGCAGCTCGTCCAGGACGGCGCCCTGCAGTCGCGGCAGGGCGTAGGTGGCGAACGTCGCCCCGGCGGCCGGGTCGAACCGGCGGGCGACCTCGACCAGCGCGACGCTCGCGCAGGAGAGCAGGTCGTCCCGGCTTACGTGGCTGGGCAGGGAGATGCGCGAGGCCACCGCGTTCACCGCGAACTGGGCCAGCGGGAGATGGGTGGTCACCATCGCGTCGACGTCGGCGGGGCGGCGCTCACTCACGGCGGGGCGGGCTGCGGTCACGCCCTCCTTCTCGGCTGACCGGCGACCACGTGGCACCGCCATCGGCACATTTCCGTGCCTCCTTGAGCCATCTCGGCTTGACCGTGCGCCGCCGGGTGCCGAAGGGAGATCGACAGCGCCCGCCGGTCCCGGTGGGCGCAGGCCTGCACGACGGGCTGCACACGACGACGGAAAGGCCGGCATGGACCACCAGCACCTGTCGACGTTGCTCTGGCGGGAGCAGGAGCTGCTGGACCTCCTGCTCTTCAAGGCCGAGGAGAAGCAGTACCTCATCGTCACCGGCAAGAGCCGGTGGCTGGCCCGGATCGCCCACGAGATCGAGGTGGTCCTGGAGCAGCTGCGGACCCTCGAGCTCGAGCGGGCCGCGGCCACCGAGCAGATCGCCGGCCGGCTGGGGCTGGCGGCCAACCCGTCGCTGCGCCAGCTCGCCGACTCGGCGCCGGCGCCGTGGGACGACCTCTACGCCAAGCACCACGAGGCCCTCCTGGTCCTCGTCTCGGAGCTGCGCGGGCTCTCCGACGCCAACAAGGAGCTGATCGAGAGCGGCCTGGCCGTCATCAACGACGCCCTGGCGTCCACCCAGCCCCACACCGCGGCCGGCACGTACACCCAGTCCGGCCGCACGGCCGGCAACGCCTACCGCTCGGTCACCCTGGACGGTGCGCTGTGAGTTCCTTCTCCGGTCTGAACACGGCGACGACGGCCCTGTGGGCGCAGCAGCGCGGGCTGGACGTCACCGGGCAGAACATCGCCAACGTCAACACCGCGGGCTACACCCGGCAGCGGGCCGAGCTGCAGTCGGTCGGGGGCAACGCCGTCCCGGCCATGTACGCGGTCAGCAACCAGGTCGGGCAGGGCGTCGACGCCGACAAGGTGATCCGCATCCGGGACGGCTTCCTGGAGAGCCGGGCGCAGATCGAGTCCGCCTCGACCGCCCGGATGACCGCGCAGGACGCCACCCTCGCGCAGATCGAGCAGGCCTTCCGCGAGCCGGGGGAGACCGGCATCCAGGCCAAGCTCACCGCGGTGTTCACCGCGTGGGGCGACGTCGCCAACCACCCGACCGAGGACGGCGCCCGGACGGCCGTGCTGCAGAAGACCGCCACGCTGGTCGCCGAGCTGCACACCACGAGCGCCAACCTGGACAAGCAGTGGACCCAGACCCGCGACAGCCTGGACACCCTGGCGCAGGACGTGAACGCGAAGACCCAGTCGATCGCGGACCTGAACCGGGCGATCAAGCGCGCGACCCAGGCCGGCCTGCCGGTCAACGAGCTGGCCGACAAGCGGGACGGTCTGGTGATGGACCTGGCCACCTCGATCGGGGCCACCTCGTCCCCCGGTGACGACGGGCAGGTGAACGTGTCCGTCGCCGGCGCCATGCTGGTCTCCGGCGTCTCGGCGATCGGCATCCGGGCCGTCGGCACCGAGGTCCCCGCCGAGGCCACGGCCACGGACCCCGCGTTCGTCACCGACCCGGGCGGCACCCGGCTCGCCCTCGGTGGCACGGCGGGCGGTGCGCTGACGGCGCTGAGCCAGACCATCCCGCGGTACCAGCAGAAGCTCGACGTGGTCGCCCGGCAGCTGGCCGACCAGGTCAACGCCGTGCACGCCGGCCCGCCGATGGCCTATGACAAGAACGGCGACCCGGGCGGGCCGATGTTCGGTTCGGGCTCCGTACCGGCCGTCCCGGTCACCGCCGCCAACATCACCCTGCTGATCACCGACCCGACCGAGCTGGCCGCCGCGTCGTTCGCCCCGAACGGCACGAACGCCTCCGCCGACGCCGGGAACGCCGCCAAGCTTGCCGCGATGGCCAAGGCCGACACCGGTGTCGCGGTGGCCTACCGGCAGCTGATCGTCGACCTCGGGGTCGAGGCGTCGGTGGCCACGAGCAACCTGAAGACGCAGACGGTGGTCGCCGCACAGGTGGACGCGTCCCGCGAGTCCGTCTCGGGGGTCAACCTCGACGAGGAGATGACGAACATGCTGCAGTTCCAGCACGCCTACTCCGCGGCTGCGCGGGTGATCACCACCATCGACGAGACCCTCGACGTGCTGATCAACCGCACCGGCCGAGTGGGGCTGTGACCTGATGCGGATCACCCAGCGCTCGCTCGCCGTCACCGCACTGCAGGGCCTCAACCGCAACCAGGAGGCCATCGCCAAGCTGCAGGCGCAGCTGACGTCGGGCAAGACGATCAACAAGCCCTCCGACGACCCCACCGGCACGAACGCCGCGATGCAGACCCGCCAGGAGCTCGCCGGTGCCCTGCAGTACGCCCGGAACATCACCGACGGGATCGGTCTGCTCGACGCGACGGACTCCGCCCTGCAGAACATGATCAAGCAGGTGCAGAACGTCCGGGCGCTGACCGTCCAGGGGCTCAACACCGGCGCTCAGTCCGAAGCCGCGCGGACCGCGATCGCCACCGAGATCGCCGGCATCCGGGAGAGCATGCTCGGACTGGCCAACACCACGGTGCAGGGGCGGCCGGTGTTCGGTGGCGTGACGAGCGGCTCCACGGCCTACGACGCCGCCACGGGCGGGTACACCGGTTTCGGCGGCACCGGAGGGGTGCCGGTCGTCCCCACCAGCCGGCAGGTCTCGGAGTCCGACTCGGTACGGGTGGACATCACCGGACCCGAGGCGTTCGGAGACCCCGACGCGGGCCCGGACCTCTTCGCCGTCGTCGGCCGGATCGCTGCCGACGTGGTCACGGACCCGGCTGCCGTGGAGGGACACCTCGCAGACCTGGACGCCGCGCTCAACCGGCTGCTGAACGTGGCTGCCGACATCGGTACGCGCACCAACCGGATCGAGACGGCGCAGCAGGTGAACAACGACCTGCAGCTGTCGCTGACCAGTCGGTCGGCGGCGACGGAGAACGTCGACCTGCCGAAGACGATCATGAACCTGCAGATGCAGCAGGTCGGCTACGAGGCCGCGCTGGGGGCCACTGCGAAGGCCATCCAGCCGACTCTGCTGGACTTCCTGCGGTGACACCGCGGCAGGTGGCCCCGTTCCGGGGGCCACCTGCCGAGAGATCAGGAGCAGGGCGCACCCACCCGGGTGGGCGCGCCCGGCCCCGCCGACCGGCGGGGCGATGCCACGGACGGCCCACACGAACCCATGGAGGGGTACCCATGCTCACTCTCACCCGCAGCGTCGGCGAGAGCATCCGGATCGGCGAGGACATCGAGGTCTACGTCGTCGAGGTGCGCGGCGGGACCGTGCGGCTCGGCTTCAAGGCCCCCCGCGAGGTGACCATCCACCGCGAGGAGGTCTACAAGCAGATCGCCGAGGCCCAGAGCCTGGCTGCCGAGGTGGCCGCGGACGCGCTGGGTGCCTTGTCGGCATTTGCACCAGGACCGGAGCAGCCGACTGGCAAGTAATGCCATCGGGTTGGTCTATACGGCGCAATAACAGCTCACCTCAGCCGTCACAGTAGTCACAGGGCGGCGAGTCTCGCCGTCCACGGCTCCGATCGTGCGCAAGTCTTCCCCCACAGCACCACGGTTACAGGGGGAGACGAACATGGAACTCAGCGCACTCGCATCGGGCCCGGTCATCGACGTCGAGCTGCCCGTCGACCTGCGCGTCGGGCCGTCCGGCTCCGGCGACCTGCGTCCGTGCGATGTCGTCGACGGCTCCTCCGGTGACCAGGCCGCGGCCTGGTCGGAGACGGTCGTGGTGCACGTCCAGCTCCGCCCCCGCCGCTCGGCCACCCGCCGGTGCCTCGCCGCCCTGGCGGCGCTGGCCACCCGGCACGAGTCGGTGTCCTTCGCCCTCACCGGGCTCAGCGGCGACGACCGCGCCGTCCGGGTCACCGTCGGCGTGGAGCTCGGCCCGCGCGAGCTGATCGCGAAGTTCTCCGACCAGGCGCAGGCCGCCTACGCCTTCGTCGACGGGCTCTTCACCGACCTCTACGACTTCATGCCGGTGTACGTCGCCGAGCCGAACGAGGTCGAGCGTGCCGCAGCCGCCGGCGTGCTCGAGGCCGTCGAGACCCCCCGGCCGCGGATGCCCGCGCCGCGGATGCCCGCCCCGCGGATCCCGTCGCCGCGTCGTCCCCTCGACGACAGCGTGCACGCCCCGGTCGGCCGCGGGGTGCCCGTCCTCGTCTGAGGCCGGAGGCGGTCGGCCCACCCGGCCGGCCCCGCTGCTGCACCGCCCCCGGCACGCCCACCCCGCCCACCTGCACTTCCCCTCAGGAGGACCGGTGTCCCAGGACATGCTCACCACCCAGCTCGCCACCGACCCCGCCCGCACCCGTGAGCCGCTGGTCTTCGGCGGGCTCACCGAGGCCGAGGGCTGGGCGCTGGCCCCGATCACCCCGCGCGACCGGGTGCACTTCCGCACCGACCGGGAGCTGCCGCTGACCGACTTCCGGGCCGCTTTGCCGGCCGAGGTCGAGGTGACCTACGACGAGGGTGACGGCCTGTACCGGGTCGACGGCGAGACCGGCACGGCCGAGTCGCTCGCCGGCCTGATCCGCGCGTGGTGCGCCGCCGGGGGCTACGCCACCGTCGGGCTGCGGCCGGAGACCGGCGTGCGCCGCCGGGCCCCCCGCGACCTGCCCGCCGCCTTCCTGGACGGGCTGTGCCGGCACTACTGCCGGGTCAGCCTCAAGCGCCTGCAGCGGAACATGAGCACCATCCGGCTGCACCTGCCCGACAACGATGACGTCGACCAGCAGGTCGCCGAGTGGGTGCTGAAGGCGGTGAGCCAGTACGACGAGACCAAGTCGGTGCCCTTCGGCGCCTTCCTGGCCACCCAGCTCTCCAAGTGGGTGCACGACCTGGGCCGCAACGCGTACGGCCGCACGGCCGCCGACACCGAGAACAAGCAGCAGAAGGCGGTCGCCGCCTTCACCGCCGAGCACCAGCGCCGCCCCAGCGAGAAGGAGCTGGCCGCCTACATGGGCCAGAGCGTGGCGACGCTGCGCCGCAACTCCCAGACCGTCGCCACCCTGAACGGACTGCGCAACCTCCAGTCCCTCGACGGCGGTGCCGACACGGTCGAGTTCGTGGTCCCGGACAGCGCCGAGGTGCCCGACGAGATCATGGGCGAGGCGGAGCAGAGCCTGCTGTCGCACGCGCTGACCGCCGCGTGCGCGCCCGACCCGACCGCCCGCCGGGACCAGCGGGCCGCGCAGCCGAACGTGCTGGGCTGGGCGACCTGGTACCTGACCACCTGGGGCGGGCAGACCAAGACCCAGCTGTCGGCCGACCTGGGCACGTCGGTGCGCAACATGAACGTGCACGCCGACCGCGCCGAGAAGGCCCTCAAGGAGCGGCTCACCGAGCTCGGCGGCTGACCCCGTCCGGGTCGCCGGCACGTGCGGCGGCCCGGCGCCCCGGCGCTGACGACAGCGGGCGGAAAAGGTTGCGATCCGGGTCCATCGGGCCTCTCACCTGCCGATATACAAGTCGTGACCGCGCCGGAGCCCCCTCGCCACCGTGCGGGGGACGGCTCCCGGACCGGGTCCGGAGCCCGTCGTCCCGGGGTGGGGGAGTGAGCGGCCCACCCGCCGGCGGGCCGGTCCAGGCGGTGCTCGTCCCACACTGGCTGAGCAGCCCGGACCGGCTCGAGGTCGAGCGGGCCGTGCAGGCCGCGCTCGACGACGGGCCGCTGCACCCGGTGGTCGCCGTCCACCTGGGCGAGGTGCTCACCGAGCTCCAGGTGGCCGCCGCCCGCGAGGTCGTCTGGCCCGCGCCCACCGCGCGCGTCCGCCGGGCCACCGGCTGGTCCGACGACGTGGTCCCGGTCCGGTTGTCCGCCGTCGAGCTGGCGAGCGTGTTGTCCCTGCCCGGTCTGGCGACCGTGGCCCGAGAAGCCCTGACCGGAGGACGCAGCGCATGACCGGAGCGCTCTTCGGCACCCCGGCGGGGCTCCTGCAGCGACTGAACCGGGCCGAGGTCCGGGTGTCCGACGTGCGGGCCGCCGTGGAGCTGCTGGCCGACCGGGGGGTCGACCCGGACCTCGAGCTGGCCGTCCTCGACGGCGCGGGTCGCGGCCCGATGCTGGTGCTCGACGACACCGGCCGCCGCACCCGGGTCCTGCTCGCCGAGCTCGCCGAGCAGATGACCCGCGCGCGGGTGCCCGTGGCGGCCGAGTCGGTGGCCACCGCGCTGCGCGCCTGGCTCGCGCGCCGCCCGGTGCCCGACCCGATCGCCCTGGCCTCGGGCATCGCCGTCCTGGACTGGTCCGACGTCCGGCAGACCGCGCTCGGCTGGCGGGTGGTGGTCGCCCGGGACTCCCTCGTCGTGCCCTGGCGGCCGTCCCGCACCGCGTCACTGCCCCTGGTGCACCAGGCGCGCTCGGCGGCGCTGGGCCGGGCCGCCGTCGTCCGGACCGCGCTACGGGTGGAGGGGCCGCTGGGCCTGTGGACCTCGACCGGCGTGCCGGGCGTGGACACCGCGGTCCTGGTCCGCCCCGAGGAGCTGCTCGTCGAGATGGCCGCCGCCGGGCTGCGGTTGCACGACATGCAGGTCGTGGTCACGCCCGGCCGGCCGGTCGCCTGCGCGGACGCGGCCGTGGCGCGCCGGCTGGTCGCCGAGGCGGACGACGCGTGCGCGACCCTGCCCTGGCGGGCGCTGGCCGACCTCGGCTGGGCCTGACCCGCCGCGATCTCCTCGGCCGGTCAGCTCAGGACGCCGTACTCCCAGTGCCACGGCTCCGGGTTCTGCCCGCCCGCCTGGGCCCAGTCCGGTTGCAGCCACCCGTAGTGCCCGGCGTTGAGCCGCATCCACGCGGCCTCCGCGGTGCCGAAGCGGTTGATCCCGCCGCACAGGTCGACCGCCAGGGCCCACCCGTGGTTCGAGGTGCCCGGCACCGCGGTGATCCCCGGCTTCCGGTGGTGGACGTCGACCTGCGCGCCCAGCGACCGGTAGGAGTCGGTGATGCACAGCGGGGCGCCGAAGGTCTGCGCGTAGGCCGCGGACATCGCCCGGTAGGCGGCCGCCGCATCGCAGCGCAGCCGGTGCCCGCCCCCGATCGTGCAGAGCTGGTCGGCCGGGATCTGCCCGTTGGCCCAGCCACCCCACGCCCCGCTCGCCGGCCCGGAGGCGCTGCCCGGGGCGGGCAGCGGTGCGCTGCACGCCGCCGGGACGGGGCCGCTGACCGGCAGCGGTGCCGGAGTGGCCGGCGGCACGGTCACCCGGACGGCGGTGCTCAGGTCGGCCAGCTCGCGCACCGCCACCTGCCGGCGGTCGGCGGAGGCGGAGAGCACGCTCGTGCCGCCCAGGTACAGGCCCACGTCGTCCAGGCCGCTGCGCGGGTCGGTGCGGAACACCAGGTCGCCGACCTGGAGCTGCCCGACCGGCACGGGCGTGCCCTGGGCCCACTGGCCGGCCAGGTCGGTGGGCAGCCCGATGCCGCCCTGCGCCCACGCCGTGGCGGTGAGCCCACCGCAGTCGTAACCGTCGGGCCCGTGCTGGCCGACGAGGTAGGGCCTGCCCAGCTGGGCGAAGGCGGCGCTGACCGCGGCGACGGTCTCGGCGGGCAGCACGGTCAGCGTGCCGCCGGCCGCGTAGGTGGTGGCGACGCCCGGCACCGGCGCGCCCGCGGCGTCGCGCAGCACGGCGAGCCCGGCCGGCAGGGCGTCTGGGTCGGTCAGGGTCGCGGCGGGGGGCGGGGTGACCCCCGCGGCCGCCAGCCGTCCCAGGTGGTCCTGCCAGCCGGCCAGCGCGGCGGCGTTGCGGGTCTGCTGGCCGGCGTCGGCGGGGCTCGCCGACAGCGCGGCCCACTGGGCGCTGACCGTCGGGTCGAGGTCGGCGACGATCGCGCGGACCTCGGTGAGCACCGCGTCGGCCCGGCTGCGCGCCTGCGCCGCGCCCGCGTCGGCCGCGGCGGCGAGGTCGGTCTGCTGCGCCGCCTGCACGGCGGCCCGCGCGGCGCGGGCGACCGAGGCGTCCTGCTGCTCGGTCAGCTGCTCGGCCAGGCCCTGCGCGTGCAGCACCTCCGGCGTCGAGCCGGGGGAGTGGACGGAGAGCTGCGCCAGGGGCCAGCGCTCCGCCGGGCTGCGCCGGTACGCCGCGGCGGCATGGAGCCCCACGGCGTCCCGGTCGGCGGCGACGACGGCCAGCGCGGCCGCGCCGGCGTCCCGGGCCTGCTGTGCCTGGGCGGTGAGCCGCTCCGCCTCGGACAGGGCGGCCCGGTGGCGGGCAGCGGCGTCGGCGAGGGTCGCGGCGGTGGACTCCGCCAGGCCGGCGGCGGCCGGGGCGGGCACCTGGCCGGCCTCGGTGGGCGGCTGGGCGGTGACGGCCAGGACGCCGATCAGGGCGAGGGTGGCGGCACTGACGACGGCCAGCCGGTACCACCAGCGCTGGGTGGCACCGGGGGTGCGGCCGCGCCTCGGCGGAGGCCGGCGACGTCCGGGGGTCGGGCGGCGACCGGCAGCCGTGCGCGGCGCCGGCTTCCTCCCCGTGGGCTGCCGGGCGGTCGTCCGGGTGGCCGGCTTCCGGGCAGGCGGCTTACGGGCAGGGGCCTTACGGGCGGGCCGGCCGGCGGTGGACTGGGCCCGGGGCGGCGACGCAGGAGCGTGCGCACGTGGTGCGGGCACCGTCGTCCCCCCGGCTGCGTCGGATCGGCCCGGCCGCCAGGCGGCGTCCGGTGTCCTGATCCCATCGACGTGCCCACGGGCCCGGTGGAGGTCCGTCACCGGTTCGGGGGGTGCAGCCCACCCCTTCGGGGGAGAGGGACGACGACGAGGCCCCGCCGTCCAGCTGGACGGCGGGGCCTGGTGACGTGCTGCAGCGGCTCCTCTCGGGGACCCGCGCTGAGCCGGCGACGGGCGGGAGGGAGCCCTTCGATCAGCGTTCGGCGATCTCCACGAAGGAACGCTCGGCCGGGCCGGTGTAGACCTGGCGCGGGCGGCCGATCTTCGTGGCCGGGTCCTCGATCATCTCCCGCCACTGGGCGATCCAGCCCGGCAGCCGGCCGATGGCGAACAGCACGGTGAACATCCGGGTCGGGAAGCCCATCGCCCGGTAGATGAGGCCGGTGTAGAAGTCGACGTTCGGGTAGAGCTTGCGCTCGACGAAGTAGTCGTCGGAGAGGGCGATCTCCTCGAGCTGGCGGGCCAGGTCGAGCAGCTCGTTGTTGCCGCCCAGCTTGTCCAGCACCGTGTCGGCGGTCGCCTTCACCAGGGCGGCGCGCGGGTCGTAGTTCTTGTAGACCCGGTGCCCGAAGCCCATCAGCTTGACGCCGGGCTCCTTGTCCTTCACCCGGGCGACGAAGCGCTCGATGTCGCCGCCGTCGCGCTTGATCGCCTCCAGCATCTCCAGCACCGACTGGTTGGCCCCGCCGTGCAGCGGGCCGAACAGCGCGTTGATGCCGGCGGAGACCGAGGCGAACATGTTGGCGTGCGAGGAACCGACCAGCCGGACGGTCGAGGTCGAGCAGTTCTGCTCGTGGTCGGCGTGCAGGACGAAGAGCATGTCCAGCGCCTTGACCAGCTCCGGGTCGGCCTCGTAGGGCTCGGCCGGGAACCCGAAGGTCATCCGGAGGAAGTTCTCCACCAGGCCCAGTGAGTTGTCCGGGTAGAGGAACGGCTGCCCGACCGACTTCTTGTAGGCGTAGGCGGCGATGGTCGGCAGCTTGGCCAGCAGGCGCAGCGTGGAGATCTCCACCTGCTTGGAGTCGAACGGGTCCAGCGAGTCCTGGTAGAAGGTCGACAGCGCGCTGACCGCCGAGGAGAGCACCGGCATCGGGTGCGCGTCGCGGGGGAAGCCCTTGAAGAACTGCTTCAGGTCCTCGTGCAGCAGGGTGTGCCGCCGGATGCCCTGGTCGAACTCCGCCAGCTGGTCGGCCGTCGGCAGCTCGCCGTAGATCAGCAGGTAGGAGACCTCGAGGAAGCTGGCCTTCCCGGCCAGCTGGTCGATCGGGTACCCGCGGTACCGCAGGATGCCCTGGTCACCGTCGATGTAGGTGATCTCCGAGGTGCAGGACGCGGTGTTCACGAACCCGATGTCCAGGGCGACCTGGCCGGTGGTGGCCAGCAGCTTGCTGGTGTCGATGCCCTCCGACCCTTCGGTCGAGGGGATGACCCGCAGCGGCAGTTCGCCGCCGGGCCAGCGCAGGGCTACGTCTGGGGTGTTCGCTGTCTCGCTCATCAGGTCTGGACGCTACTCAGTTCTCCGCGGGATGCGACACGGCCCCGCCGCAGAGTCCTGCGACGGGGCCGCGTCGGCCCTCCTGCCGGGCCCGCCACGCGCGTGGTGGGGAGCAGGAGGGGCCTCGGTCAGGGGTGGGTCATCGAGAGCACGTCGAGGGCGGCGTCCAGCTGCTCCTCGGTGAGCTTCCCCTGCTCCACGTACCCGCGCTCCACGACGACCTGGCGGATCGTCTTCTGCTCGGCCAGCGACTGCTTGGCGACCTTGGCCGCCTCCTCGTAGCCGATGTACTTGTTCAGCGGCGTGACGATCGAGGGGGAGGACTCGGCGTAGGTGCGGCACTGCTCGACGTTGGCGGTGACGCCGTCGACGCAGCGGTCGGCCAGCAGCCGGCTGACGTTGGCCAGCAGCCGGATCGACTCGAGCACGTTGCGGGCCATCAGCGGCAGGGTCACGTTGAGCTCGAAGACGCCGGTGGTGCCGGCGTAGGTGACGGCGGCGTCGTTGCCGATCACCTGGGCGCCGACCTGGATCACCGCCTCGGGGATCACCGGGTTCACCTTGCCCGGCATGATCGAGCTGCCCGGCTGGAGGTCGGGCAGGGCGATCTCGCCCAGGCCGGTGCGCGGGCCCGAGCCCATCCAGCGCAGGTCGTTGGCGATCTTGATCAGCCCGACGGCGATGGTCTTGAGCTGACCGGAGCCCTCGACGAGGGCGTCCCGGGAGCTCTGCGCCTCGAAGTGGTCACGGGCCTCCGACAGCGGCAGGTCCAGCTCGCCGGCCAGTCGCTCGATGATGGCGGCGGCGAAACCGGGCGGGGTGTTGATGCCCGTGCCCACGGCGGTGCCGCCGAGCGGGAGCTCGCCGATCCGGGGGAGGGAGGCCTGCAGCCGCTCGATGCCGTAGCGGACGGCGGCCGCGTAGCCGCCGAACTCCTGCCCGAGGGTCACCGGGGTGGCGTCCATCAGGTGGGTGCGGCCGCTCTTCACGACCTCGGCGAACTCGGTGGCCTTGCGCTCCAGCGAGCCGGCCAGGTGCTCCAGCGCGGGCACCAGGTCGCGCACGATGGCGCCGGTCGCCGCGACGTGGATGGCGGAGGGGAAGACGTCGTTGGACGACTGCGAGGCGTTGACGTGGTCGTTGGGGTGCACCGGCGACCCGAGGGCCTCGGTGGCCAGGGTCGCGATGACCTCGTTGGTGTTCATGTTGCTCGACGTCCCCGACCCCGTCTGGAAGACGTCGATCGGGAAGTGGGCGTCCCAGTCGCCCCGGGCGACGGTCGCCGCGGCCTCGGTGACGGCGTCGGCGACGTCCTGCGGCAGCACCCCGAGGGAGGCGTTCACCGCGGCGGCGGCGCCCTTGATCGCGGCCAGCGCGCCGATCAGCTCGCGCTCGATGGGCGTGCCGGAGATCGGGAAGTTCTCCACGGCCCGCTGGGTCTGCGCGCGCCACTTCGCCCACGAGGGGACGCGGACCTCCCCCATGGAGTCGTGCTCGATGCGGTACTCCCCGCCGTCGGTCTCGGTGGCCACGCTGCGCTCCCGGTGTGGTGTGGTGGTGATGGCCTTGCGGGAGCGACCCTAGACACCGCGGGCGGGCGCCGCGGCCAGGGTCCGGCGCACGAGCCGGCGGCAGGCCGCGGGGGAGTGCACGGCAGGGCCGTGGCGGTGCGCTCGTGCTCTGGCCGTACCGGTGCACCAGAGCACGAGCGTCCGCGGGGTCCGCGGCTAGGGTCCCGGGCATGAGCCAGCAGCAGGGCGGCGAGCCCGGTCCGGTGCCCGTGGTGCGTGCGTCCGACGCCGAGCGCGACGCGGTCGTCACCCGGCTGCAGACCGCCCTCGGCGAGGGGCGGATCAGCGTCGACGAGTTCACCCAGCGGGCCGACGTCGCCTACGCCGCGGTGACGACGGCCGACCTGGACCAGCTGCTCGCCGACCTCCCCGCGCCGGCGACGGCCGTCCCGGCCTTCGGGGAGATCGTCGGCGAGCGCACGACGGGCACCATCGCCACCGTCTTCGGCGACGTGAAGCTGACCGCGACCACCAGCGTGCCGGAGCGGGCCAGCACCGTCTTCGGTGACGTCCGCATCGACCTGCGCGGGCTGCGCACGGCCGAGGAGACGGTGGCGCTGCAGCTGGGCACGGTCTTCGGCGACGTCGAGGTGATCGTCAGCGAGGGCGTGGCCGCGGAGATCGAGGGCTGGACCGTCTTCGGCGACCGCAAGACCGAGCTGGCGCCGGTGCCCCGGCTCCCGGGCACCCCGCGGGTCCTCGTCCGGGGCTGGACGGTCTTCGGTGACCTGAAGCTCCGCAGCCTGGCGCCGGGGGAGTCACCCAGCCGCTGGCGGGCCGTCCTGGACCGGCTGGCCGAGCGCCGGTCGGCCCCGCCGCCCGCTCCCTGAGCGGCCGGCCGACCTCGCCGGAGGGCCCGCTGCCCGGGGCAGCGGGCCCTCCGCTCAGTCCTCGTCCTCGCCGAAGGGGACGGCCGAGTACTGGTTGAGCTTCTCCAGCGAGTGCAGGCTCTCGATCGAGCGGATGGTGCCCGACCGCGAGCGCATGACCAGCGACTGCGTGGTCGCGCCGCCGGCCCGGTACTGGACGCCGCGCAGCAGCTCGCCGTCGGTGATGCCGGTGGCGACGAAGAACACGTCGCCGCTGACCAGGTCGTCGATGGCCAGCACCCGGTCCAGGTCGTGACCCGCGTCGAGTGCCCGCTGCCGCTCCTCGTCGTCCTTGGGCCACAGCCGGCCCTGCAACGCACCGCCCATGCACTTCAGGGCGCAGGCGGTGATGATCCCCTCCGGCGTGCCACCGATCCCCATCAGCAGGTCGACGCCGGTGCCCTCCCGGGCGGCCGCGATCGCCCCGGCGACGTCGCCGTCGGTGATGAACTTGATCCGGGCGCCGGCCTCGCGCACCTCGCGGACCAGGGTCTCGTGCCGCGGCCGGTCCAGGATGCAGACGGTGACGTCGCCCACCGAGCTGCGCTTGGCCTTCGCCACCTTGCGGATGTTGTCCGCCACGGGGGCGGTGATGTCGACGACGTCGGCGGCCGCGGGGCCGGTGGCGATCTTCTCCATGTAGAAGACGGCGGACGGGTCGTACATCGCCCCGCGGTCGGCGACCGCCATCACCGCGATGGCGTTGGGCATGCCCTTGGCCATCAGGGTGGTGCCGTCGACCGGGTCGACCGCGACGTCGTAGTCGTTGCCCCAGCCGTCGCCGACGTGCTCGCCGTTGTAGAGCATCGGGGCCTGGTCCTTCTCGCCCTCCCCGATGACGACGACGCCGCGCATGTGCACCGTGCCGATGAGCGCGCGCATCGCGTCGACCGCGGCGCCGTCCCCACCGTTCTTGTCGCCCCGGCCGACCCACCGGCCGGCGGCCAGCGCGCCGGCCTCGGTGACGCGGACCAGCTCCAGGGCCAGGTTGCGGTCCGGCGCCGGACGGCCGGCGCGCAGGGTCGAGGCCGGCCGTGCGTGCGGCGGGCCGTCGGGCAGTGGCAGGGACACGGGACCTCCTGAGAGCCGTCGGGCGACGCTGCCCAGCGGTGTGGTGGAGCGGTGCTGCGATCCTAGGGGCATGCCCGACACCGGCCAGGACGGCCAGCAGCCCCGGCCCGACCAGACCCGGCCCGCCCAGACCTCCGTGACCACCACCGACGCCGCGAGCACCGCCCCCGCGACCGGTGCCTCGCCCGCCGCCTCCCCGGCCGTCGACCGGATGCACCGATTCACCTCGGCCAACATGATCCGGTCGCTGCTGCCGCTGCTGGTCATCTGCCTGGTGATCGTGGGCATCACCGCGCTGCGGCAGAACCCCTCGGACCCGGTCCGCGACGTCGACCCCACGAGCGCGCAGCGGGCGGCCGCGGAGCGGGCCGACTACGCGCTCCTCGTGCCGACCGACCTCCCCGACGGGTGGCGTCCGACCAGCGTGCGCACCAACGCCGGCTCGGTCCGGGCCGGGGACGCGGTCACCCTGGAGATCGGCTGGTTCACCCCCGGCGAGGAGTACGCCGGGTACGTCGTCAGCGACGACCCGGCCGCATCCGCGGTCGCCGACGTCCTGGAGGGCGCGACCGCCGACGGCTCGGAGCAGGTCGGCGGGCAGACGTGGGAGCGGCTGGACACCCAGCGCGGTGAGACGGCGCTGACCCGGGTCGAGGACGGCGCCACCCTGGTGGTCACCGGTTCGGCGACGGAGGAGGAGCTGGCCACGCTGGCCGGCTCGCTGGAGCCCTACGCCCCCTGAGCCCGCTCGGCGGGCGCGGCCGGCTCGCTCGGAGCCCTACGCCCGCTGGTCCTGCTCCGGGGGAGCGGCGGCCGCCAGGCGTTCGCGCGCCCGGTCCAGCCAGTGCTGGCACAGCTCGGCCAGCTGCTCCCCGCGCTCCCAGAGCGCCAGCGACTCCTCCAGCGTCAGGCCGCCGGCCTCCAGCCGGCGCACCACGTCGGCGAGCTCCTCGCGGGCCTGCTCGTAGGTCTGGGTCGGCTCGACGGCCTGCTCGGGCTGTTCGGTCACGGTTGCCCATCCTCCCCGGCGGGCGTGCGGTCGACCCGCACCGGGAGGCGGCCACCGGCGACCCGCACCTGCAGCCGCTCGCCGTCGTCCACCTCGGCGGGGTCCCGGACCAGCGTGCCGTCGGCCCGCTGGACCACCGCGTAGCCGCGGTCCAGGGTCGCCGCCGGGGACAGCGCCGCGACCCGGGCGCGGGCGTGCACGAGGTCGCGTTCGGCGCCCTCCACCCGGTGGGTCAGCGTGCGGGTGGCCCGGGTCCGCAGCGCGGTGACGTCGTCGGCCCGGCCGGCCAGGAGTCGCTGGGGATCGGCGAGCACCGGGCGGCTGCGCACCGACTCCAGCCAGCGCTCCTGCTGGTCCAGCCGGCTGCCCAGCAGGTGCCGGGCCCGGGCGCGCAGCCCCTCGACCAGCCGGGTCTGCTCGCCGATCTCCGGGACGACCCGGTGGGCGGCGTCGGTGGGGGTGGCCGCCCGGACGTCGGCCACGTGGTCGACCAGCGTGGTGTCGGTCTCGTGCCCGACCGCGGTGACGACGGGCGTGCGGCTGGCCGCGATCGCCCGCACCAGGCCCTCGTCGGAGAACGGCAGCAGGTCCTCGACCGAACCGCCGCCGCGGGCGATGACGATGACCTGCACCGTCGGGTCGGCGTCCAGCCGCTGCAGCCCGGCGATCACCGACTCGGCCGCCGTCGGGCCCTGCACGGCGCAGTTGTGCATGGCGAAGCGGACCGCGGGCCAGCGTCGGCGGGCGGTGACCAGCACGTCGCGCTCGGCGGCGCTGTCCCGCCCGGTGATCACGCCGACGACGGCGGGGGCGAAGGGCAGCGGGCGCTTGCGGGCGGCGTCGAAGAGGCCCTCGGCGGCCAGCAGCCGGCGGATCCGCTCGATCCGGGCCAGCAGCTCCCCGAGACCCACCGCCCGGATCTCGGTGGCGCGCAGCGAGAAGGACCCGCGCGCGACGTAGTAGTCGGGGCGGGCCCGGACGATGACCCGGGCGCCCTCGGTGAGCTCCAGGCCCGGCCGGTCCGCGACGTCCCGGTGGCAGGTGACCGGCACCGAGAGGTCCGCGGCCGGGTCGCGCAGGGTGAGGAAGACGGTGGCCGCGTTGCCGCGCCGGGACAGCTGGGCGACCTGCCCCTCGACCCACACCTCGCCGAGCCGGCCGATCCACTCGGCGACCTTCCGGGCGACGGTGCGCACCGGCCACGGTGACTCGGGGGAGGACGGGCTGCTCACCCGGCCGAGCCTGCCATCCCCCTGCTCCTGCTCAGCCGGGGTACCCGGGAGCCGCGGGGAGCCCGAAGAACTCCTCCATGGTCGACGCCCCGGTGCGCTGCATCTCGGTGGCCAGCGGGACGCCGACGTACCGGACGTGCCAGGGCTCGTACTTGAACCCGGTCACGTCCTGCCGGCCCTCGGGGTAGCGCACGAGCCAGCCGAACTCGGCGGCGTGCGCGGCCACCCACTGGCCCTCGGCGGTGGTGGCGAAGCAGCTCTCGATGTCGCAGCCACCGCCGCCGACGTCGGCGGCCAGCCCGGTCTGGTGCTCGCTGTAGCCGGGCCGGGCCACCTGGACCTCGGCCTGCGCCTCCCCGAAGCGGCTGACCTGGGCGCTGAACAGCGCCACCTGGTAGTCGTAGGACCGGTAGGCGCTCTGCACGCCCACCTGCAGGCCCTGCGCGGCGGCGGCGGCGAGCATCGCGTCCATCGCCTGCGCCGCCTCCGCCCGCAGCTGGTACCCGTTGCCGACCGGGACCAGGTCGGTCGGTGCGAAGTCGATCGGGCTGAGCGGGCGGGCCTTGTTGACCACGACCCAGCTGCTGGCCGGGTCGGTGGTCGACAGCTGGGCGCGGTCGAAGGTCGGCGTGGGGGGCGGCGTCGGCGCCGGGCTGGGGGCCGCGGCCGGCGCGGTCGTGGCGGGCTCGCTGTTCGCCGCCGGGGCCGGGCTGCCGGGCTCCCCGTCCTCCCGCAGCCAGGCGGCCACCCCGACGGCGGCGGCCAGCACGACGGCCAGCGTGAGCAGCAGGAGCAGGACGCGGCGGCCGCGGTGCCGGGCCGGCGTCGCGGGCCGCCGCGTCTCCTGCCGTGTCCCTGCTGCCGGCTCAGCCACGGTCGGCGCTGAGCTTCTCCAGCCGGTTCTGCAGCAGCGTCACGTAGGGCGCGCGGGCGCGGGTGGCCCGCTCGTAGTCCAGCAGGTCGGCCACCGTCTCGGTCGGGTAGGCGCGCAGGTGCCCGCGCAGCGCCGGGATGCTGAAGGTGTCGTAGCCCTCGACGGGGCTGACCGGTGCACCGTCGGCGGCCGACCCGGTCGCGTCGGCCGGCGTGCCGGCGGGGACCAGCGGGTCGCTGGCGGCGCTGTCGGTCACCCCGCTGCCCGGCGTGACGCTCTCCGCGGCCTCCGGGCCGCCGAGGTCGACCAGCTCCTCCGTCGCGTCGTCGAGCGCGGGGACGTCGGGGACGGCGTCGTCGACGATCCGGGTCTGCCCGGGCACCTGCTCGGCGGCCTGGTCGGGGGCGATGTCGTCCAGCGTCGACACCCCGGCCGCGAGGACCCCCGCGGGCGGGGTGCCCGGCACCGCGGGCTCGGCGACGAGCTCGTCGGCGACGGCCTCCCCGATCTCGGCCTCGATCTCCGCCTCGTCCTCGGCGATGTCGGCCACGGTGTCGGCGGTGAGGTCCTCGAGCACCTCGTCCGGGACGGCCTCGGGCACCTCGGCCGCCACCTCGTCGGCGACCTCGGCGGCGAGTTCGTCGACGACCGCGGTCACCGCGTCGGCCTCCGGGTCGTCCGGCAGCGCGGCCACCTGCGCGGGCGTCAGGTCGGCGACGGTGTCGTCGGCGCTGGCCGCCAGCACGGCCGCCACCTCCTCGGAGAGGTCGTCGGGGTCGGCCACCGGCAGGTCGGCGGCGGCCAGGTCGTCCGCCAGGTCGTCCGCCAGCGTGTCGGCCGGCGGCTCCTCGCCGAGGTCGTCGTCGAGGTCGGCGACCCGGTCGAAGGCCGAGGTGCGCCCGGCCGAGGCAGGCCGGGCCGGGGGACGGGCGGGGGCCCCGCCGTCGTCGTCCTCGTCGTCGTCGTCGAAGGTGGCCAGCCCCGGCTCGGCGGCGCCACGCAGCCCGGTGAGCACCTCGTCGCCGCGGGCGACGAGGCCGGAGTACTGCTGCTGCAGGTGCAGCGAGGTCTGCAGGGCCTGCCCGATCAGCCGGACCGGGAGCCCCGGGAGCGTCGTGGGGAGCTTGCGGGCCTCGTCCAGCACGGTGGCGGCCAGTCCGGCTGCCGCGCGGACGACCTCGGGGATCTCTCGAGCCATGGGGCCCAGGGTGCCGCACGTGGCGATCACCGGCAGCCCGACCCGGTGCGCCGTCCCCCGTCCGGGCGGGCGTGGGGTCGGCCCAGCGTGTCCAGCGCCACCCGGTCGGGGCCGCAGCGGCGGGTCCTGGGCGTCGGGCGCACATACAGTGGGGGCATGGCTGAACCGCGTGGACGCGTCCTGCTGGCCGATCCCCGGGGGTACTGCGCCGGCGTCGACCGGGCGGTCGTCGCCGTCGAACGCGCACTGGAGATCCACGGCGCCCCGGTCTACGTCCGGAAGCAGATCGTGCACAACAAGCACGTCGTGGCGACCCTCGAGCGCCGCGGCGCCGTCTTCGTGGAGGAGACCGACGAGGTGCCCGAGGGTGCGGTCGTCGTCTTCAGTGCCCACGGGGTCTCCCCGGCGGTCAAGGCGGAGGCGGAGCAGCGGTCGCTGCGGACGATCGACGCCACCTGCCCCCTGGTGAGCAAGGTCCACATGGAGGCCAAGCGCTTCGCCAAGGACGACTACGACATCCTGCTGATCGGTCACCGCGGTCACGAGGAGGTCGAGGGCACGATGGGCGAGGCCCCGTCGAACACACAGCTCGTCGACGGCGCCGAGGACATCGCCAACGTCCAGGTGCGCGACCCGGAGAAGGTCGTCTGGCTCTCCCAGACCACGCTGTCGGTCGACGAGACGCTGGCCACCGTCGACTCGTTGAAGACCCGGTTCCCCGGTCTGCAGAGCCCGCCGAGCGACGACATCTGCTACGCCACGCAGAACCGTCAGCAGGCGGTCAAGCAGATGGCCGCCGAGTGCGACCTGGTGCTGGTGGTCGGCTCCACGAACTCCTCGAACTCGGTCCGGCTGGTGGAGGTGGCCCTGGAGGCCGGGGCCCGGGACTCCCACCTGGTCGACTTCGCCTCCGAGGTCGACGAGGCCTGGCTGGACGGCGTCGGCACGGTCGGGGTGACCAGCGGCGCCTCGGTGCCGGAGATCCTGGTCAGCGAGGTGCTCGACTGGCTGGCCGCTCGTGGGTACGCCGACGTGGAGACGGTCGAGGCCGCGGAGGAGCGGCTGGTGTTCGCCCTGCCGCACGAGCTGAAGCCGCGCCGCGAGGCGCTCGCCGTCGAGACCGACTGACGACCACCCGGGCCCGCCTCCGCAGGGCAGGGCAGGACGGATGCGAGAGGGCCGGCACCCCGGGTGGGGTGCCGGCCCTCTCGCAGGTCGGGGTGGGTCAGCGGCGGGCGGCCAGCCGCCCGAGGGTGATGACGAGCGCGGCGCCGGTGGCCAGGCCCATGGCCGGGAAGCCGCGGACGAGCAGCGTCGCCAGCGTGGGCAGGTTCAGGCTGGCCGACGGCGCCAGGCCGATGTTGAGCAGCGCCACCCCGACGAACACCAGGGGCGGGGCGACCAGGACGCTCAGCAGGTCGCTGCGCCGGGTGACCAGGGCGGCCCCGATGGTCCCGGCGGTCAGCGCCACCAGGGTGATCGTGCCCAGACCGAGGCCGATGTAGGAGTCGGCGGCCGCGGCGACCAGGGTGACCAGGAAGACGCCGGCGATCGCCAGGGCACCCCGGATCCCGGTGGCGTCCGCCTGGGTGCCGCGTGCCGTGGACCCGGTCCGTCGCCCGTCGCGGGGAGCAGCGGACGGCGCGGGACGGAGGTCGTCGGGACGCCGGCCCCCGCGGCCGGCGGCACGAGGGCCGTCCGCTCGGCGCTCGGGCGGCCGTGGGCTGCGCTCGGGGGCGCGGCCGGATGGCGTGCCACCGGCCCGGGGCGACGGGTAGCCGCGTCCTGCGACCCGGCCGGCGTCGCTGCGTTCTGCACGCACGGCGTCCTCCCGCCTGTCTGGAACTCGGGCATCGACAGTGACCGGAGCCATGGTGCACCTCCTCGTCGGCAGCGGAGGGCCGAGACCACCCCGCTGATCGGGCCACGGTATCGGCCCTCCCTGAGTGAACGCTGGACCGAGCCGGGAGTGGCGGGCCAGAACTCGCCGGTGTCGTCCGACCGCGGTGGCACGATGTGGGCACGCGGACCCCAGCCGCCCCACGCGTCCCCGCCGCCACCCCGGCCGCCGATGGGGGAGATGACGATCCCGACACGCGCGCGTGAACCGGGGACCATGGGGGATCGAGGACAGGCTGGTCCTCGCGGAGTGCGGTTGCCGGCTGTGCGGGCACCGCGTCCGTCCACCGACCCCGTCCAGGAGGACCTGCCCGCATGAGCTCGGTGAGCCTGGTGCCTGAGGTCGCCGCGCGGGACGAGGAGCGGCTGACCGCTCGCGACGCGTGGGCGGTCCTGCGCAGCTGCCGGGTGACCGAGCTCTGGCGCGCCTCGTGGTCCCGCTTCCGCTACGGGGACGGCTTCTCCCACGCCCGGGCGCTCGGGCTGCAGCTGTCGCTGGCCGCGGTGCCGCTGCTGATCGCCGCCATCGGCCTGAGCAACCTGCTCAAGACGCCGTCGCTGCGCCTGCTGGTCGACCGGACGGTCCTGCAGCTGTCGCCCAGTGCCTCCGACGCGATGGTCCGGCGGGTGCTGTCGCCGTGGAGCGACCAGCCGGACGGCGTCCCGCTGGCCACGGCGCTGGGGCTGGCGGCGGCGACGGTGGCGATGGCGACGGCCATGGGGCAGCTCGAGCGCGGGGCCAACCGGATCTACGGCATCCAGCGGGACCGGCCCACCGTGGCGAAGTACCGCCGTGCGCTGGTGCTCGCCGGCATCGCCGGGGTGCCACTGCTGGTGGGGTCGGTGCTGGTGACCACCCTCGTCGCCGCGGCCGAGGCGATGGAGGACGTGTACGGCGTCGAGGAGGAGGTCGTCGTGCTGCTGGTCGGCCCGATCGCCGTCGGGCTCCTGCTGGCCGCGATCACCCTGATGCTGCGCCGGGCACCGGACCGCCTCCAGCCCGCCTGGTCGCTGCTGGTGCTGGGGAGCGTGCTCGCCCTGGTGCTGTGGACCGGGCTCACCCTGCTGCTGGCCGGCGCACTGGACCTGATCGGCTACCTCGGCTCGGCGTACGGACCGCTGACCGGCATCATCGCGCTGCTCTTCTGGGCCCAGCTGACGTCCGCGGCGATCTTCCTCAACTTCGCCGTCTCCGCGGAGCTGGAGCTGGCGGCCATCCGCATGGCGGACGACCGCCTGGCGCGGTCCCGTGGGCCGGCCGACGACGGCGCCCGGTCCAGCGGGTCGTCGACCGCCGGCGCCTCCGCCTGACCCGTCGCGACCGCGTCCGGGGCCCGGTCAGCCGGTGGTGCCGTCGCGTTCGTCGAAGCCGGGCAGCTCCTGCGCCGGTGGGCGCAGCGCCCGCACCGTGCCCTCCACCGGAGCCGGGGTGGGCACCGGGGCGGCGGCGACGCCGAGGTCGTCGAACCGGCGGGTGGCCACCAGCACCGACCGCTCGTAGGAGCCGACCGTCTCGTTGTACCGGGTGAGCGCCGAGCCCAGGGCCGAGCCCAGCCGGGTCAGGTGCCCGGACAGCGTGCTCAGCCGGGCGTGCACGGTGCGCCCGGCCTCCAGCACGGCGGCCGCGTCGTGCGCGAGCCGCTCCTGCCGCCAGGAGTATGCGACGGTGCGCAGCAGGGCGAGCAACGTGCTCGGGGTGGCGATCACGACGTCCCGGCCGAAGCCGTGCTCCAGCAGCGCGGGCTCGGCCTCCAGCGCCGTGGTGAGGAATCCGTCGGCGGGGACGAACAGCACGGTGAACGGCGCCGCGGTGCCGAACGCCGACGGGTAGCGGCGGGCGGCGAGGACGTCGACGTGCGCACGCAGCTGCCGGGCGTGGTCGGCGACCCGCTGGGCGCGCACCGCCGGGTCGGTGGCCTGGACCGCCTCGATGTAGCCGGTGAACGGCACCTTCGCGTCGACGACCACCTGCCGGCCGTCGGCCAGCGTGACCACCAGGTCGGGGCGCACGCCGGATCCCTGGTCGGTGGTGCCGGACGGCTGCTCGACGAAGTCGCAGTGCTCGAGCAGGCCGGCCACTTCCACGACCCGGCGCAGCTGCACCTCCCCCCAGCGGCCGCGGACGTGCGGGGTGCGCAGCGCGGTGACCAGCGCGGCCGTCTCCTGCCGCAGCAGGGCCGAGGTCTGGCCGATGGTGCCCACCTGCTCGCGCAGCTCGCCGTGCGCGGTGGCCCGGTCGCGCTCGATGCCGGCCAGCAGCCGGTGCAGGTGGTCGAGCGACTCGTGCACCGGCTCGAGGGCCTCCGGCGCCGCCCCGCCCCGACCGCGCAGCGCCACCACCCCGAGGGTGACGGCGGCGGCCAGCAGCGCCCCGACGAGGAGCCCGACGAGCAGGGAGGCGGCGTCCATGCCGGTCAGGCTGCCGGACGGGTCCGACAGTTCCGGTGAACCGGCCGGGCGCGCCGCTCAGGCGGGGACGGTCAGGCGGGGACGGGGGCGTGCTCGGCCTCGTGGTCCAGCAGCCAGCGCTTCACCGGCGTGCCCCAGCGGAAGCCGCCCAGGCCGCCGCCGGTGGACAGCACCCGGTGGCAGGGGACGAACAGCGCCGCGGCGTTGCGCGCGCACGCCCCCGCTGCGGCCCGGACGGCCGACGGGCGGCCGCAGCGCTCGGCGAAGGAGGCGTAGGTGTCCGGCCGGCCCGCGGGCACGGTGCGCAGCACCTCCCAGGCGTCGGTGAGGAAGGGCCCGGAGCGCTGGCGCACCGGCACGGTGTCGATCGCGGTCACCTCCCCGTCGGCGAAGGCGGCGACGACGTCGAGCACCGGCAGCTCGTCGGCGTGCTCCACCCAGGTCGGCCGCAGGGACCGGTGGACGACGGGCAGCAGCTCGCCGACGTCGTCGGTCCAGCCGCTGGCGAGGACGACGTCGGCGCCGTCCGGGCCGTCGGTGACGAGCACGGTGAACGGGCCGGGCGGCGTGGCCACGGTGGCGTAGCGGGCGGGCGCGGTGGTCATGACGGGCTCCGATCGGGAGAGGTGCCGCGGGTGAACAGGGACGGGACGGCCAGCGCCCACAGGTGAATCACGGCGTAGGAGCGCCACGGCCGCCAGCGGGCCGCGGCGTCGGTGTCGGAGCTGCCGAGCGCGGCGAGGCTGCGCCGCAGCGCCAGGTCACCGGGCAGCCAGACGTCGGGGTCGGCCAGCCCGCGCAACCCGACGAGGGCCGCCGTCCACGGGCCGATGCCGGGCAGGGCCAGCAGCTGACGGCGCGCCTCGTCACGGTCGGCGCCGGGGTCGAGCGGGACGCTGCCGGCGGCGAGCGCGGCGGCCAGGGTGTGCACGGTGCGCCGGCGGGCCCCGGTCAGCCCGACCGCGGACAGGTCGGCGTCGACGAGGGCGTCGGCCCGCGGGAAGGCGTGGGTGAGGGTGCCGACCGGCTCGGCCAGCGGCCGGCCCGCCGCGGTGACCACCCGGGCGGTGAGCGTCCGGGCGCCGGCCACCGAGACCTGCTGGCCGAGCACCGCACGGACCGCGAGCTCCTCGGCGTCGGGGGCCGCCGGGACCCGCCGTCCCGGGGCACCGGCCACCAGCGGGGCGAGCGCCGGGTCGGCGCCGAGGAGCGCGTCGACGGCGGCCGGGTCGGCGTCCAGGTCGAGCAGCCGCCGGCACCGGGCGACGGCCACGCCGAGGTCCCGCAGCTCGGTCAGCCGCAGCCGGGCCAGCACCGCCGGCCCGCCGTCCGGGGCGGGGGAGAGCCGGACGACGGCGGGGCCGTGCGGGAGGTCCAGCACCCGGGAGAACGTCGTCCCGTCCCACTCCTCCAGGCCGGGGGTGGCGTGGGCGCCGAGGAAGAGCAGCACCTCGTCGGCGGCGAACGGGGCGCGGGCGGCCAGCCGCAGGGTCAGCCAGCCGGGGGCGCCGCCGTCGCTGCGCGGGGTGGCCGGGCGGAGCGCGGAGGGCGTCGTCCCGAACACCGACCGGACCGTGTCGTTGAACTGCCGGATGCTGGCGAAGCCGGCCGCGAAGGCGACGTCGGCCATCGGCAGCAGGGTGGTCTCGATCAGCAGCCGCGCGGTCTGGGCGCGCTGCGCGCGGGCCAGCGCCAGCGGGCCGACGCCCAGCTCCGCGGTGAGCAGCCGGTGCAGCTGGCGTTCGGAGTAGCCCAGCCGCGCCGCCAGGCCGCCGACCCCGCCGCGCTCGACCTCGCCGTCGGCGATCAGCCGCATCGCCCGGGCGACGACGTCGGCGCGCACGTCCCACTCCGGTGACCCGGGGACGGCGTCCGGGCGGCAGCGGCGGCAGGCCCGGAAGCCCGCGGCCTGGGCCGAGGCGGCGGTGGTGTGGAAGGAGACGTTGTGCTCCAGCGGGGTGCGCGCCGGGCAGGACGGGCGGCAGTAGATGCCGGTCGTGTGCACGGCGGTGACGAACCACCCGTCGAACCGGGGGTCGCGGCTGGTGACGGCGCGGTAGCAGTGCTCCACGTCGAGCCGTCCGCGTTCCAGCACCTCGGTCATGACACGAGCATGGCACCGTGCGACCCGGTCGACTGGCGGCTTTCGGACACGGTGGTGGCGGCCCCCGTCCACCGATCGGCGGACGGGCGACCCACGCTCCGGTGGTCCCGGCCGGTCCGGCGCGGCGACAGGCTCGGGTCATGACGACGACGGAGGCAGCACCCCTGCCGACCTCGACCGGCGGGCCCGACCCCGCCGTCCTGGTCCGCGGGCTGCGGAAGAGCTACGGGGGGAAGGCCGTCCTCGACGGGCTGGACCTCGAGGTGCGGCGCGGGGAGTGCTTCGCGCTGCTCGGGCCCAACGGCGCGGGCAAGACCACCACGATCGAGGTGCTGGAGGGGGTCCGGCGGCGCGACGCCGGCGAGGTGCTGGTGCTGGGCGAGGACCCGGCCACCGCCGGCCGCTCCTGGCGCGCCCGGATCGGGGTGGTCAGCCAGGGGGAGGGCGCCGGCCAGGCGCTCAGCGTGCGGGAGACCCTCGACCACTTCGCCCACCACACCTCCACCCCGCGGCCCACCGATGAGCTGCTCGCGGCGGTCGGCCTGGTCGAGAAGGCCGGCACCCGGGTGGCCCGCCTCTCCGGCGGCCAGCGGCGCCGGCTCGCGGTCGCGCTCGGGGTGCAGGGCCGGCCGGAGCTGGTCTTCCTCGACGAGCCGACCACCGGGATGGACCCGGTGGCCCGCCGGCAGTTCTGGCAGCTCGTCCGCGACCTCCGGGCCGGCGGGACGACGGTGCTGCTGACCACCCACTACCTGGACGAGGCCGCCGAGCTCGCCGACCGGGTCGGCGTCATCGCCGGCGGCCGGCTGGTCGAGGTCGCCCCGCCGGCCGAGCTCGGCGCGCCGCTGCGCCGGCAGGCCACGGTGCGCTGGCAGGAGGACGGCGGCTGGCGCGCGGTGCCCACCGAGACCCCCGTCGCCGTCCTGCGCGACCTGCTCGCCGCTGCCCCGCACGGTGAGGTCCCCGGCCTGACCGTCACCCGCCCCGACCTGGAGGACGTCTACCTCCAGCTCGTCACCACCGCTGGAGGAGAGCCCCGATGACCGTCCTGACGACCACCGCCCGACCGGCCCCGCCGTCGACCGCCCGCATCGCGCTGGCCCGGGTCGGGCTGGAGCTCCGGCTGTTCGCCCGGGAACGCCAGCAGGTGGTGTTCTCCTTCGCCTACCCGGTCGTGATGATGGTCGTCTTCGGCTCGGTGCTCGGCGGTGACGTGCTGCCCGGCGGGGTGCCGTTCCCGCAGTACTTCCTGGCCGGGATCGCGGCCACCGGCATCATGCTGACCAGCTTCCAGGCGGTCGGCACGGCGATCGCCGCCGAACGCGAGGCCGGCCAGCTGGAGCGGCTGCAGCTGCTGGGCACCCCGCCCGCGGCGTACTTCGCCGGCAAGGCCGGGCAGGTGCTGGTGACCACCGTGGCGCAGCTGGCACTGCTGCTGCCGGTCGCCCGCTTCGGCTACGACGTGCCGCTGCCGGTGGACCTGGGGCACTGGCTGACGTTCGGCTGGGTCGCGGCGCTGGGGGCGCTGTCCGGGACGGTGCTGGGCATCGCGGTCTCCGCGCTGCCGGGAAGCGCAGCCTCGGTGACCACGACGGTCTCGGCGTTCGCGATCGTGCTGCAGTTCTTCTCCGGGGTGTTCTTCGCCTTCTCGGAGCTGCCCGGCTGGATGCAGCAGGTCGCGGCGGTGTTCCCGCTGAAGTGGCTGACCCAGGGGATGCGCTCGGCCTTCCTCCCCGACCAGGCGGCCGCGTTCGAGGTCGCCGGCGGGTGGGAGCACGGCCGGACCGCCCTGGTGCTGGTCGCGTGGGTGATCATCGGCGTCATGGTGTGCGTGCGCACGTTCCGCTGGCGCCGGGGCGAGGGATGACCGTCGGGTCCCGGCTCCGGTCCGCCGTCGTCCCCGCACCCGGTGGGGACGACGGCGGACCGCCGCTGTCCGAGCGGGGGTGGCGGATCACCGTGCTGGTGCTGCACCTGGCCTTCGGGCTGTTCGTCGCGCTGGCGGTGCTCGACACGCTGCTGAGCGACGTCGGCTCCCGCGCGGTGCTGCTCACCGCTCTGGCCGTGCTGGTGCTGGCCTACGCGACGCTCGGCGCGCCCGCGCTCGCCAGCCGCGACCAGCGCCGGGCCACGGCCTACCTGCCGGTGCTCGTCGGGGTGGTGGGGGTGCTCGCCTGGGAGTTCCCCGAGCTGCTGTTCCTGCTCTTCCTCGGCTTCCCGCAGGTCTGGTTCCTCGCGGAGTCCGCGGTCGTGGGGCTGTGCTGGACCGGTGCGCTGACGGTCGCGGCCACCCTGGGGCCGCTGGTGCACTGGTCGGAGGGCACCGAGCCGGCGTCCGGGCCGGGGCAGACCCTGGTCGGGGCGGCGTTCAGCGTGACGATGGGCCTGTGGGTCACCCGCGTGCTGGAGCAGAGCCGCGAGCGGGCCCTGCTGATCCGGGAGCTGGAGGCGACCCGCGCCGAGCTCGCCGAGGCCCACCGGGAGCAGGGCGTCGCGGCGGAGCGGGAGCGCTGGGCCCGCGAGGTGCACGACACCCTCGCGCAGGGGTACACGAGCATCGTCGTCCTGGCCCAGACCGCCGCGGGGCAGCTGCCCGGCGACCCGGGCGCGGCGGGGGAGCGGGTGGCCCTGATCGAGGAGGTCGCCCGGGAGAACCTGGCCGAGGCCCGCGCGATGGTCGCCGCCCTCGCCCCGGTGGCGCTGGACTCCGCGACGCTGGTCGACGCGCTGCAACGGCTCACCGAGCGGTTCGGCCGGGAGACCGGCCTGGCGACCCGGCTGGACACCGCGGCGCTGGAGGACGACGCCGGGCTGACCCGCGCGGAGGAGATCGTGCTGTTGCGCGGGGCGCAGGAGGCGCTGGCCAACGTCCGCCGGCACGCGGCGGCCAGCGCGGTGCTGCTGCGGGTCAGCCGGGTGGGCGCGGGGGAGTCGGCGCAGGTGTCGGTGCACGTCGAGGACGA
Source organism: Modestobacter marinus (assembly GCF_011758655.1). Lineage (NCBI taxonomy): Bacteria > Bacillati > Actinomycetota > Actinomycetes > Geodermatophilales > Geodermatophilaceae > Modestobacter > Modestobacter marinus. The sequence goes on along the minus strand of NZ_JAAMPA010000001.1, from coordinate 264,646 downwards.
CGGGGTGGGCTTCGACCCGGCGGCGGCCGACGGGGTGGGCCTGGCCGGGCTGCGGGACCGGGCCGAGCAGGTGGGCGGCGGGGTCGAGGTCGTCTCGTCGCCGGGTGCGGGCACCCGGGTGACGGTGCGGGTGCCAGGGCGATGACCGCGGGCACCGGCGAGCGCGGGACGGAGCGGGACGTGACGACGATCGTGGTGGTGGACGACCACCCCGTCGTCCGCGGTGGGCTCGTCGGCTGGCTGACCGCCCAGCCGGACCTGGCGGTCGTGGCGGAGGCCGGCGACGGGCTGGCGGCGCTCGCGGCGGTCGCCGAGCACTCCCCGGACGTCGTCCTGATGGACCTGCGGATGCCCCGGATGGACGGCGTGACGGCCACCGGCCGGATCACCGCCACGCACCCGGGCGTGCGGGTGCTGGTGCTGACCACCTACGACACCGACGCCGACATCGTCCGCGCGGTCGAGGCCGGCGCGACCGGCTACCTGCTCAAGGACACCCCGCTGCCGCAGCTGGCCGACGCGGTGCGGGCGGCGGCCCGGGGGGAGACGGTGCTGGCCCCGCCGGTCGCCGCCAAGCTGGTGTCCCGGATGCGCGCGCCGGCGGTCGAGGCCCCGACCGCCCGGGAGCTGCAGGTGCTGTCCGGGGTGGCACGCGGGCTGACCAACGCCGAGATCGGCCGGGAGCTGTTCATCGGCGAGGCGACGGTGAAGACCCACCTGCTCCGGGTGTTCGCCAAGCTCGGCGTCGACGACCGCACCCGCGCGGTCCTGGTCGCCGTGGAGCGCGGCCTGCTGGCCGGCCCCGGCTCGGCCGGCTGATCGGCGCTGCGGGTCGGGTTCTGGTTCGGCCGGTTGGCCGGCGTTGCGGGTTGGGCGCTGGTTCGGCTGGTTGGCCGGCGCTGCGGATCGGGCTCTGGCTCGGCCGGCTGACCGGCGTTGCGGGCGGGCCCTGGCTCGGCCGGCTGGCCGGGGCCGCGGCGGCCTGTCAAGGGCCCGTGCGCATCTGTGGACGGGCGCCTGACCTGGGGATTCACGTTGTGCGGCCCCCTCTGAGGCGATAAGATTCGTACACACGTTCGAACGGGTCGGGAGGTGTTCGGTGAGCGAGTTGATCTCTGCGCTGGACGCCCTGGCCACCGATGACCTGCATCTCCTGTCCGACGCTGCCGTGCTGGAGCGGACGGCGTTGCTCGTGCAGCTGGGCAATCGTGTTGCGGCGGAGTTGACCCGCACGGTGCGTCAGGCCGACATCGTGCAGGCCGCGGAGCGCGACGGGCTGAAGTCGATGCGGTCCTGGCTGATCGGGCACGCGCGGCTCGCGCCGGCCGAGGCGTCGCGGATCCTGCGGTCGGGTCGGGGCCTGGAGTACTTCCCGGCTCTTGCGGCTGGGTTTGCCGAGGGCTCGGTGACCGCCGAGCAGGTCGACGTGGTGGCCAGGGCGGTCGGCCCGGTCGAGGTCGCCCGCGCCGGGGAGCAGGGCATCGACCTCGGTGCGTTCGATGAGGTGTGGACTCAGGTGGCGATGGCCTCACCGCACCAGTCGCTGGTGGATGCGGTGCAGGCCTTCGAGGACGCCTTGAACCCCGACGGGCCGGAGCCGGACCCGACGGAGGGGCGGCGGCTGACGATCGCCACGCACGCCGACGGTTCGGTGACCGGCCGCTTCGACCTGGACGTGACCGGGGGCGAGAAGGTCAAGGCAGCGATCGAGTCGATCGTGCAGGCCGACCGCCCGCAGGGTGATGAGCGGACCCGGGCGCAGCAGAACGCCGACGCGCTGGTGCAGTTGGCGGACAACCAGCTCGCCGCAGGGAACCTGCCGACCCTGCGGACGGTGAAGCCGCACGTTGTCGTCGGCATCGACATCGAGGACCTGGTCGACCCGGCCACCGGCGCCCGTGCGGGGGAGCTGGGGTTCGGGGCGACGATCTCCGCCGCCCGCGCCCGATATCTGGCCTGTGACGGCAGCATCTCCCGGATCGTGATGGGCCCCGACGGAACTCCGCTCGATCTCGGCCGGGACCACCGGGTGGTCACCCCGGGGCTGCGCAAGGCCGTCGAACGCCGGGACAAGTCCTGCGTGTTCGCCGGCTGTGGTGCACCGACGTGGTGGTGCGACGTGCACCACCTCATCCACTGGGCTCACGGCGGGGACACGGCGCTGAGCAACTCGGCGTTGTTGTGCGAACGCCACCACACCAAGGTCCACCACGGCTTCCGGGTCGAACGAGATCCCGACGGACGATGGCGGACCTGGCGCCCCGACGACACCGAGATCCTCATCGGCCCACCGCTGTAGTCCCCGCGCTGATGCGGCCCGGGGCTCGGGCCACCCTGGGCTCAGGCGACGCAGCGCTGAGACGTCCTTACGGTCAGACGACCCTGCGTTCGGCGGTCAGCTCGCTGGGGGTGTCGCCGGTGTTCACCGTCGCGCTCGGCTCGACCAGCAGCACCTGGGCGCCGTCGGGGCTGTACGGCTGGTGCGGGGTGCCCTTCGGCACGACGTAGAGCTGACCGGGGCCCAGGGTGACGTCGCCGTCGTCCATCCGGATCGTGAGCGAGCCGGAGAGGACGAGGAAGACCTCGTCGGTCTCCGGGTGGCTGTGCCGGGTGAACTCCCCGCGCGTGTGCACCACACGCAGGTCGTAGTCGTTCAGCACGGCGACGGTGCGGGGCGACCACGGCTGGTCGACGGTGGCCAGGACGGCGGCGAGATCCACGGGTTCGGGCATCTGGCCATCCTCGTCCACCGGGGGAGCGCGTCAACGCCCGTAAGCTGGTTCCCCGTGAGTCTCACCATCGGGATCGTCGGCCTGCCCAACGTCGGCAAGTCGACCCTCTTCAACGCCCTGACCAAGAACGACGTGCTCGCCGCGAACTACCCGTTCGCGACGATCGAGCCGAACGTCGGCGTGGTGGGCGTGCCCGACCCGCGGCTGGCGAAGCTCGCCGAGGTCTTCGGCTCGCAGAAGATCATCCCGGCCACCGTGTCCTTCGTGGACATCGCCGGCATCGTGCGCGGCGCCAGCGAGGGGCAGGGCCTGGGCAACAAGTTCCTGGCCAACATCCGCGAGAGCGACGCGATCTGCCAGGTGATCCGGGTGTTCACCGACCCCGACGTGGTGCACGTCGAGGGCAAGGTCTCCCCGGCCGACGACATCGAGACGATCAACACCGAGCTGATCCTCGCCGACATGCAGACGCTGGAGAAGGCGATCCCGCGGCTGGAGAAGGAGTCGCGCAAGGAGAAGGACCGCAAGGTCCTGCACGACGCCGCCGTCGCCGCCCAGGAGGTGCTCAACAGCGGGAAGACGCTCTTCGCCGCCGGTGTCGACGCCGAGCCGCTGCGCGAGCTGACCCTGCTGACGACCAAGCCGTTCCTGTACGTCTTCAACGTCGACGCCGACGAGCTGGCCAACACCGAGGTGCTCGACGAGCTGCGGGCACTGGTCGCCCCGGCGGAGGCGATCTTCCTCGACGCGCAGACCGAGTCCGAGCTGATCGAGCTCCCCGACGACGAGGCCGCCGAGCTGCTGGCCTCCATCGGCCAGGACGAGCCGGGGCTGGACCAGCTGGCCTCCGTCGGCTTCCGCACGCTCGGCCTGCAGACCTACCTGACCGCCGGGCCCAAGGAGTCGCGGGCCTGGACGATCCCGGTCGGCGCCACCGCCCCCGAGGCGGCCGGGGTCATCCACACCGACTTCCAGCGCGGCTTCATCAAGGCCGAGATCGTCGGTTTCGACCAGCTCATGGAGGCCGGCTCGATGGCCGAGGCCAAGTCCAAGGGCTGGGTGCGGATCGAGGGCAAGGACTACGTCATGGCCGACGGCGACGTCGTGGAGTTCCGCTTCAACGTGTGATCCCGCGCGACCCGCAGGCCGCGCGCTGACGGATCACCGAAGCGCGGGCGTCGGACGGGGGCCGGCCTGGGGTCGGCCCCCGCGCGCCTCCGACGGTCGCACCGCTGCGGGACGGCGCGGTCAGCCCAGGGACGCCGTCATGACGACGTTCTCGGGCGTCACGGTCGTGCACTCGAGGTTCAGCGGCCCGGCGGACACGCTCTCGCCCTCGCTGCAGGAGACCTCCTGGCCGGCGATGCCGACGGTTGCCCGGCCGTCCTGGACCTGGCCGAGGGTGACGGTCTGCCCGAGCACCTCCACCTCGGTCCCGTCGCCGGAGAGCGTGACCACGCAGGAGGTCCCGGAGCACTCCACGCCGGACTCGGTGCTCGTGGCGGCGGCGCCCGTCTCCGACGGGGTGGCGGTGTCGGTGGTGGTCTCGGTCTCGGTCTCCTCCGCCATCGTCGACTCGGTCATCTCGGTGTCGGTCTCGATCGCGGTGTCCACTGCGCTCGTGGCGTCGTCCACGGGCTCGTCGGAGCACGCGGAGAGCGGGACGAGCAGCAGGCCGGCGGCGGCGAGGCCGGACGCCAGGCGGCGGGTACGTGTCGGATTAGTGGCCATACCCGGAGCGTAATGTGACCTAGGTCACACCGCGCCCGGTGTCGGGAAAGTGTCACGTCAGCGTGACCTGACGGCCACCTGCCGGCCCCGGTCGAGGGCCACCCGCGGTCCGCCCGACCCGTCCCCGGCCCCCTGGAGCATCATCCCGGCATGCCGGTCGCTCTGCAGCTCCACGACGTCCTGGCCGCCGTCGAGGACGTCGACGTCGTCGTCGAGGACGACATCGCGGTCTCCGAGGTCGCCCAGGCGCTGGCGGTCTTCGTCGCCTCGATCCTGCTCGCGGTGCTGCTGCGGCGGCTGCTGGTCCGGGCCCTCGACCGCGACGCGAACCGGCACGTCGGGCTCGTCGCCGGCCGGTTCCTCGGCCTGGTCGCGGTCGCCGTCGGCGTCGTCTACGCCCTGGACCTGCTCGGGGTCCAGATCGGCCCGCTGCTCGGTGCCCTCGGCGTGGGCGGCATCGCCATCGCGTTCGCCGCGCAGGACATGCTGCAGAACCTGATCGCCGGCGTGATGCTGCAGATCCGCCGTCCGCTGCGGCTGGGTGACCAGGTCGCCAGCGGCGACTTCGAGGGCGTCGTCACCGACGTCAACCTCCGGACGACGGTGCTGCAGACCTACGACGGCCTGATCGTCTACCTGCCCAACGCCGAGGTGCTGAAGAACCCGATCATCAACTACACCCGCACCCCGCTGAGCCGCACGTCGCTCACGGTCGGGCTGGCCTACGACACCGACCTGGTCCGGGCCCGGGAGGTGCTGCTCGCGGCGTGCGCGGCCGCGGACGGCGTCGCGGACACCCCGGGCCCCGAGGTGTGGGTGGAGGAGTTCGGCGACTCCTCGATCAACCTCGCGGTGCGGTACTGGCACCCCGCGGACATCGCCAGCCGCTGGCGGGTGCGCAGCGGCGTCGCGATCTCGCTGAAGTCCGCGCTGGACGGGGCCGGCATGACCATCCCGTTCCCCCAGCGGGTCCTCTGGTCGGGGGAGGGGGACTGACCGGCGACCCGGCTCAGGGGCGGAGGACGACGTCCGTGCCCTCGGCGCGCACCACCAGGCCGTCCTCTGCGCCCTCGATCGCGGTGAGCTCCTGGCCGAAGGGGAGCGGGTCCAGTGGCACCCGCAGCGAGAACCGCTGCCCGAGCAGGAGCCGGCTGGCCGGGGCGAGCTCGGTCTCGGTGTCCAGCGCGGTGGGGGCGATCGACAGCGCACCGCTCTCGGGGGACAGCTGCGCCAGGGCGGAGGCCGACACGGACTGGCCGAGGAGGTCCACCGTCCCGGTCAGCCGGACCTCCTCCCCGGGTGCCGCGCCGATCTCCACCGGGCGCCCGGTGACCTGGAGGTAGCGGTTGAGGTCGTCGTAGCCGAGGAACGCCTCCCCGACCGACCGCTCGATCCACACCGGCCCCGGCTCCTGCACCAGCAGGTCGTGGAAGGAGACGTGCACGCCGCTGAGCCGGGCCTCCACCCGGTCGACCGACATCGGCCCCGACGACACCTCGCTGAGGGTGACCTCGACGTCGTCGTAGCGGCCCTGCACCGCCTGGAGGAGGAAGACCAGGCCGCGCACCTGCACCGACGGCCGTTCGGCGACGCCGGTCGCCTGCTGGACGTCCCGCGCCAGCAGGGACTCGGCCGCCCACCGGGCCAGCCGGTCGGCCCCCCACAGCAGCAGCAGGGTGCCCACCACCACGGACACGCCCAGGACGACGGTCCGCGGTGCGGGCCGAGAGCGCGGGGCGGTCGCCCCTGGGGCGGTGGGTCCGCCGACGTCCGGGTCGGCTCCAGCCTGCGGCTCGCGGTCGCCGGTCACCGGTGGCCCACCTCCGCACCGGCCGGCTGGCACTCTCGTGCCGGGTCCTCCCGTCCCTCCTCCTCCCGTGCCTCCTCCTCCCGTGCCTCCTCCTCCCGTGCCTCGTCCCGCAGCACCTCCGGGCCCCCGCTCCGGGCCCCCGCGGCCGCGGTGCGGCGCAGCTCGTCGACCGGCACCGACTCGGTGCGCACCCGCCGGCTGGGCCAGCTGGCCGCCCGTCCCAGCAGGGTGAGCACCGCGGGGGTGAGGACCGGACGGATCAGGAACGTGTCGATGAGCAGCCCGGCGGCCATGGTGAACGCCACCTGCCGGAAGGTCTGCAGCGGGATGAGGGCCACCATCCCGAAGGTCGCGGCGAGGATCAGCCCCGCGGCACTGATCGCCCGGGCCGTGCTCGGCATCGCCAGCATGATCGCCTTGCTCAGCGGATGTCGCGCGGCCGCCTCCCAGATCGAGCCGACGGCGAACACGTTGTAGTCCGACCCCAGCGCCAGCAGCAGCACGGCGGTCGCGAACGGGACGTAGAAGGCCAGCCCGGGGTCGCCGAGCAGCACCTGGAAGACCAGGACGCTGAGGCCGAGCGCCGCCGCGACGCCCAGCGCGCTGCACGCCATCAGCACCACCGGGGCACACAGCGCCCGCAGGTAGACGATCAGGATCAGCAGCTCCACCAGCACCGCGGCCGTCAACGTGATCCGGAGGTTGTCCCGGGTGATCGCGGCGAGCTCGGCGGCGATCGCGGTCTGCCCGGTCACCGCCACCTCGGCGTCCTCCAGCCCCGCCTCCGCGGCCAGGGTGTCCAGCTGGTCGCTGAGCTGGCGCAGGTCGCTGATCGCCGGCGCGGCCAGCGGGTCGCTGTCCAGGATCACCACGTAGCGGGCGGCGTCGCCCTCGGGGGAGAAGACGACGCCGAAGCCGTCGGGGAGCGGGTTCTGGGCCGGGCCGAGCACCTCGGCCACCCCGGGCTGGGCCTCGATGGCCGCCTGCAGGCGCTCCAGCGCCGGCCGCTGCTCGATGACCGCGTCGCCCTCGACGATGACCTCCGTGGGGGCGATGACGCCGCGGATCCCGGAGTCCTCGAGCACCGCCGCGCCCCGGCTCACCGGGTCCTCGGGCGGCAGACCGGAGGTGAAGGACAGGTCCAGGCGCATCTGCAGCAGCGGCGCCGCGGCCAGGAGCAGCACGCCGGTGGCGAGCAGCGTCGCCACCGTCGCGCCCCGCCGGTCCACGACGATGCGGAGCAGCCGGCCGTTGCCGCGCCGGGTCGGGCGGCGGGGCGAGGCGCGCAGGGTGCCCAGCCCGAAGAGCCGCTCGCCCAGGATCGCCATCAGCGCCGGCACCAGGGTCAGCGACACGAGCACCCCGATGACGACGGTCAGCGACAGCGCCGGCCCGAAGGCCTGGAACAGCTGGAAGTCCGCGGCCAGCAGCGCCGCGGTGCCGGCCGCGACGGTGATCCCGGCGACAGCGATGATCGGCGCGTTGGTGCTCACCGCCCGCCGGGTGGCGTCCAGCCGCGGGAGCCCGCGGTCCAGCTGCTGCCGGAGGCCGGCGAAGAACAGCACGCAGTAGTCGGTGATCACCCCGATCAGCAGCGCGGCGATCAGCGGCTGCAGCTGGTCGGGCAGCGCGAAGCCCAGTGCTGCGGCGAGCACCCCGAGGCTGCGGATGGCGACCAGGTACCCCAGCCCGGCCGCGATGAGCACGACGAACGGTGCGACGACCGAGCGGAAGGTGAGCCCGACGACGACCGCGATCAGCACCAGGGTCGCCACCTCGAACAGGTGCAGCCGGGACTCGAGGTAGTCGGCCTGGGCGACCTGGGCCGGGACCACACCGGTGACGTAGGTCTGCACCGAGCTCTGGTTGTGGAAGTGCGACGCGTACTCGCGGGCCAGGTCTCTGGTCCGCTCCAGTGACGTGTAGTTGGAGACGTACAGGTAGGTGACCGCGGTCTCCGGCGTCGAGGTGGGCAGCGGGACGGCGGCGACGATCTGCCCCCGCCCGGGCGGCACGTTGCCGTCCAGGTACGCCTGGGTGTGGGTGGCCGCCCAGAGCGCCACGTCGGCGCGGGTGAGGACGCTGAGGCCGTTGGGGTCGTGCACCACCACGGACACCTGGGACAGCACCGGCACGTCGAACAGCTCCAGGGACCGGTCCTGGACGGCGGCCGCCGTGCTGTCCTCCGGCAGCAGGTTGCCGATGTCGGCCCCGCCGCCCCCGCCGGCCGTGGGCAGCATCACCGACACCAGCACGGTGAGCAGCAACCAGCCGGCCACCACGAACCAGCGGGCCTTGACGACGGCGTCCCGGTAGGCGCGGGCGGCCCGCCGGGTCGCGGACCGGGCCGGCCGGGTGACCCGCCGGGACGCAGCCGCCAGCCCGGCGGACCAACGCCTGACGGCCGTGGCTGGCACCGGGGCCTCCAGCCTCGCGGTCCTACCGGATGGGCTCAGCAGCCGTAGGCTACCGGCGGTTGTGCGCCTGCGCTCGACGGTGAGAGGACGACCATGGCCGAGTCCGAAGCCGAGCCCGAGACCGATGCCGAGAGCAGGTCGCCCGTCCGCGACGAGCGGTCCGGACGCGCGGTGCGGTGGTGGCTGGCCGCGGCCGCCTTCGTGCTCGGGGTCTTCGGCGGCGGGCTCCTCGTCGGGTTGCTGAGCGAGGGGTCGGCGCCGGTCCCGCAGGCCGCCCCGGCCGCGCCGGCGACCGATGGCGCCGTCCCGTTGCCGGCCGCCCCGCCCACCGGGGAGACCGCCGAGGTCGTCGTCAACGCGGCCTGCCTGCGGGCGGTCAACGGCGCCCAGGACGTCGTCGCCGTCATCGACGACCTGGGTGAGGCGGTCAGCGAGTTCAACGCCGCCCGGCTCGACGAGGTGGTCCGGCGGCTGCAGCCCCTGCAGGGACGGCTGGCCGGCGACATCGCCGGCTGCCAGGTCGTCAGCGAGGTCGCACCGGCCACGCCGTCCGGCACGCCGTCCGGGACGCCCACCGGGACGCCGACCGGCACCCCGCCCGGGGCCCCGCCGGCAGAGCCGGTGCCGACGTCTCCCGGCCCTGTCGCACCGACCGGCTGATCCGGGAGACTGGCAGCGCGGCGTCCGCACGGCCGGCCGCGCCCGCCCGGGATCCACAGGCCGGGCACACCTCGAGCACAGTGGCGTGCCGACGAGCCCGGTGATCGTGTCGGCATGCGTCTGCACTCCTCACCCGGCACCGATGCGAGCGCACCAGTCGGGAGGACGCCGGACATGCACGACGGTGCGCTCCCGCCACGGCGGGACTTCCCGTTCCCCGAGGCCAGCCGTCACCACATGCGGGAGTGGCCGCTGGTGTGGCACCCCGAGCGCGGCCACTACACACGCACCTGCCCGCACGGCGTGGGGCACCCGGACCCCGACGACGTCGTGCACCTGCAGTCGGTGGGCGGCGTCTCCGGCGTGCACCCCTGCGACGGCTGCTGCCTCGCCCCGCTCCGGGACTGACGGCGGTCACTGCGGCCCGGTCGTGCTCCGCGGACCGGGCACTCGTCCGGGTCAGCTCACCGGCGGGACCCACGGGGGAGGGGGTGTCGTCCAGTCGATGCGGTCGGCCAGGGCGTGCAGTCGGGCGCCGAACCCCGGGTCGATCGAGGCCGCCCAGGCGACCCGGCCCAGCACGTGGTCGCGGAAGCCGGCCGGGTCGCGGCCCCGGGTCTGCGTCGTCCAGCCGTGGACGGCGCAGTTGTGCAGCAGCGCCCGCAGCGCGTCCCGCTCCGGTCTCGGCAGCGCCGGGTGGTCGTTGACCACGGTGCCCAGCACCGACTGCCGGCGGGCCGCGCTGGTCGCCGAGGTCTTCGCCGCGTTGACCCGGAAGCCCTCCTCCTCGACCACCGCGGTGACCAGCTCGGCGAACCGGTCCCGGGCGATCCGGCGGTCCCCGCTGAAGGTCAGGTCGTCGACGTAGCGGGTGTAGCGGCCACCGCAGGAGGCAGCCAGACCGGCCAGCCGGCGGTCCAGCCGGTGGCAGACCAGGTTGGCCAGCGCCGGGGACGTCGGCGCCCCCTCCGGCAGGTGCGGCACCGCCAGCCGCTGCACCAGGCGCCGGTGCCGTTCCCGCGCCTCGATCCCGTCCGGGAGCGGGATGCCCCGCTCCACCTCCGCCGGCAGCACCGTCGTCACCAGCCCGGTGAGCACGTGGGCCACCGGCTCGGGCAGGCCGGCGACGCCCAGCAGCAGCCCGTGCACGCGCCCGGCGGCGATGCCGGCGAAGAAGGACTCCAGGTCCATCCGCAGCACCACCGCGGACCCGGCGTGCGGGGCGACCGCGGTGCGCACCGAGCGGCCGGGCACGCAGCCGTGCGCGGCCTCGTGCACCGGGACGCGGTCGAGCACGTGCCGCAGCACCCGCCGCTGCGCCTCCTTGAGCCGCGGCTTGGGTGCCGCGAGCAGCCGGACCCCGGCCGGCCGCTGGACCACCCGCCACCGGTAGTGCCGCAGCGCCTCCCCGGCCGTGCGCTCCAGCCGGCGGGCGTCGGCGAACCACGCCAGCTCGCCGGCGTCGACGTCGAGCAGCCGGGCCACCGCCGCCTGGTCCGGCAGGTCGGCGACCGGCCACCGCCGCCAGGCCACCGCGGTCGGCGTCGGCTGCCACCGCACGGGCCGGGGGAGCGGGGACTCGGACTGCCCGCGCTCCCACCCCCGCGTCGTCCGGACGACGCGGGCCAGTTCCCGCGGCCGGTCGACGGGGGCCGTGGGGTGGTGGGTCTGCACCTCACCGACCAGCGTGCCCACCCAGGTGTGCGCCCGGGCCTGCCCCAGGGCCACCGCCACCCGGCGCACCATCTCCCGCCGTCGCCAGGGACCCGCCAGCAGCGCGGTCGCGATCGCCGACGCCGTCGCGGCGGCCTGCCGCTCGGTGGTCAGTGCAGCCCCGCGGGTGCACGGCGGGGCGGCCAGCCGCTCCTCGCCGGAGGCGCCGTCAGGTGCGCGGAGCGCACTGCACGGCTCATGACGCGATGCCCGAGCTGCTCACGATGCCCCGGGGTTGCCCCGGGGTGACCGGCTGCTGCCGATCGTCCTGCCCGTCCCGCCGTGCACGGGGCCACCGTAGTGGGGCGGGGGAGGAGCCGGGCACCGCGCGGCCGGGGTGCGCCAGGATGGGCGCACCCTGAGCACCCGCCTGACCGAGGAGCCCTGCGTGACCGTGCCGCCCCCGCACCAGCCCGCGATGAGAGTCCCGGCCTTCTTCGTCACCCAGCGGATCACGATGATGGTCAACCGCTACGAGGTCCGGGCGGTGCAGCCGGACGGCTCCGAGGGGCAGCTGCTGGCGCTGGCCGAGCAGAAGCGGATGAAGCTGAAGGAGGAGGTGGTCTTCTACGCCGACGAGTCCAAGGGCCGCCGGGTGTTCTCCTTCAAGGCCCGGCAGCGCCTCGACGTGTCCGCCGAGCACGACGTGTTCGACGAGCAGGGCCGGCCGCTGGGCACGTTCAGCAAGGCCTTCGGCGCCAGCCTGCTCCGCTCCACCTGGCACCTGGAGGCGCCGGGGCTGTCCGCCCGCGGGCAGGAACGTCGGCCGGCCCTCGCGGTGGTGCGCCGGGTGTGGACGGCGCTGCCCGTCGTCGGCGACGTGCCGGTGCCCTTCGTCTTCCACTTCGACTTCGTCGACACCGCGACCGGTACGCCGGTGCTGGTCAGCGAGCGGCAGAAGTCCGTCCGGGACCGCTACACCGTCACCGTGCCGGACCCCCGGCTGGACTTCCGGGTCGCCGCCGCGATGGCCGTCGCCCTGGACGCGCTGCAGAGCCGCTGACCCGGGCGGGCGCTACAGGTACCGGCTCTCCAGCTCCGCGAAGAAGGCCTTGGCGAGCGCGGTGAAGTCGGCCTCACGGACGGCGATCTCGTCGCCGACCCGGTAGTGGAGCACCGTGCGGGCCGGGTCCAGCCGGATGTGCTTGTCGGCGATCATCGTGCTGCCGTGCACCAGCGACCCGGCGATCAACCGCACCTCGTTGAGCGCGTTGCCGTCCACGCCCTCGATGCCGCGGCCGCGGTGCACGAACCAGTTCTCCAGCACCACGACCAGGTCGTTGAAGAAGACCGGCTCGAACTCGCGCAGGGCGGTCGGCTCGGCGCCGGCGGCCAGGCCCCGGTAGGCGGCGAGGCGGACGTCGACCGCCGCGCGCCGTCCGTCGATGTAGTCCAGTGCGTAGGTGCTCTGACACAACACGGCTGCTCCTCACCGATCGCGACGCTGCGCTCGGGCTGGGCCTCCAGGGTCGCACTCCGTGCGGCGATCCGGAACCGGTCCGGGTGCCGCACCCGCGGGTCAGGCCGGGCTGGGGTCGGGCTGCAGGCTGCGCGGGACCGGTAGCGGGGGGAGCGGGGTCGACGTCCGCCGGGACCGCCCTCCGCCGGGGAGCTGCAGGTCCGGCCGGGTCCGGGGCTCCGGCGCGGGCGCCGCCGGGTCGGGCTGGGGCAGGCGCAGGTCGGCAGGGCGCGGCTCGGCGAGGCGCAGGTCGGCGAGGCGCATCCAGCTGCCCCGGGGCAGCCCGCCGACGACGGTCTGGACGCGCACCCAGCAGGTGCCGTCGGGCTCGTGCCACCAGCCGAGCAGCGCGGCGGGGTGCCAGTCGCCGTCGAGCAGGAACTCGACCGGCAGCGGCTCGCCCAGCAGCGGTGTCATCTCCGGCACGCAGCGACTCTAAGTGTGCAGACGATCACGCAGTGGCAGGCGCGCGTGGGTCGTCCGCCGGTCGGGAAGTGGCCCGGGCCGCCGCGCGTTGTCCCGGTCAACCAACGCGAAAGGCCCGTTCCCATGCGCATCCCGCTGTCCGTCCTCGACCTCGCCCCGATCCCCCGCGGCGAGACCGTCAGCAGCAGCATCGCGGCCAGCGTCGCCCTGGCGCAGCGCGCGGAGGAGCACGGCTACCAGCGGGTCTGGTACGCCGAGCACCACAACATGCCGACGATCGCGTCCTCGGCGACCAGCGTGCTCATCGCGCACGTCGGCGCCCAGACCAGCCGCATCCGGCTCGGCGCCGGTGGCGTGATGCTGCCCAACCACGCGCCGCTGACCATCGCCGAGCAGTTCGGCACCCTCGACGCGATGTACCCCGGCCGGATCGACCTCGGCCTGGGCCGCGCGCCCGGGTCGGACCAGAACACGATGTACGCGCTGCGCCGGGACCCGAACTCCGCCGACACCTTCCCGCAGGACGTGCTGGAGCTGCAGGCGTACCTGGCCGGCCGGTCCCGGGTGCCCGGCGTCGACGCGATCCCCGGCAAGGGCTCCGACGTCCCGCTGTACGTGCTGGGCTCGTCGCTGTTCGGCGCCCACCTGGCCGCCGCGCTCGGCCTGCCGTACGCCTTCGCCAGCCACTTCGCGCCGCAGGCCCTGGAGGCCGCCGTCGCCACCTACCGGCGCGAGTTCCAGCCCTCCGCCCAGCTCGACGCCCCCTACGTGATCGCCGGGGTCAACGTCATCGCCGCCGACACCGTGCGCCAGGCGGAGGAGAACCTGCAGGCGGTCCGCCGGACCATGGCGGTCGGCCTGTTCGGCCGGGGCCGCAGCTTCACCGACGAGGAGGCCGACCTGCTGCTCGAGCAGGGGGCCGGGCAGCACGTCAGCTCGATGTTCACCTACGCCGCGGTCGGCACGCCGCGCGAGATCGGCGACTACCTCGAGGGCTTCCGCAAGCAGGCGGACGCCGACGAGCTGATCGTCGCCCACCAGGCCCCCACCACCGAGGGCCGGCTGCGCTCGGTGACCCTGACCGCCGAGGCCCTCGACTCCGTCAGCGTGTAGGGACCGTCAGGCGGTGGGGCGGACGGCGCCGATGAAGCCGCTCCACCGCATCGACGTGAACCGGATGACCGAGCCGCTCTGCGGCGCCTCCAGGATCTGCCCGTCACCGAGGTAGAGGGCCACGTGGTGGATGGTGGCCGGGCGGCCGGTGTCGGTGGCCCAGAAGACCAGGTCACCTCGCTGCAGGTCCGACCGGGACACCGAGGGCAGGGCCGCGTACTGGGCGCGGCTGTTGCGCGGGATGGAGATGCCAGCCTGGGCGTAGGCGTAGCGGGTGAGGCCGGAGCAGTCGAAGCCGACGATGCCGGCGTCCACGCCCCACCCCATGCTGGGCCCGGTGAGCGAACCGCCGCCCCACGAGTAGATGGTGCCCAGGTGGCGCCGGGCGGCGGAGATCGCCGTCTCGACCGCGGAGGCGTCGCCGTCCCCGGCTGAGGTGCCGCGCTGCGGTGCGGAGACGAGGGACCGGCCGGGGGTCGAGGTCCGCTCGGCGGCGGCCCGCTCGGCGGCGGCGGCCCGCTCGGCGGCGGCGGCGCGCTCCGCGGCGGCCCGCTCGGCGGCCGCCTGCTGGGCGGCGTGCTGCTCGGCGGCGGCGCGGGCGCCCTCCAGGCCGAGGAGGGTCTGCTGGGCCCGGGCGAGGTCCTGCTCGAGGGTCGCCTGCCGGGCCGCCAGGCCGGACGCCTGCGCCCGGGCGCCGGCCTCCAGCTCCGCGGCGGCGGCCAGCGCGTCCTCGGCCTGCTGCTTCAGCGACGCAGCCTCGGCCAGGGTGGCCTGCGCAGCGGTCTCGTCGGCGCGGGCCCGAGCCTCGGCGGCCGTCACCTCGGTGACGACGTCGCCCTGGTGGGCGCCGGCGGCCTCGAGGAGGGCGGCGCGCTCCAGCATCTGGGCCGGCCCGTCGGCGGTGGTCAGCGCCTCCAGCGTCGGGGAGGTGCTGCCCTGCTGGTAGCTCTGCCGGGCGAAGGCGGCGATGGCCGCGCGGGCGGTGGCCAGCTCGGCCGCGCTCCGGTCGGCGGTGGCCGCGGCGGCGTCGGCGGTGGCCTGGGCGACCTCGTACTCGGCCTGTTGTGCCTGGAAGGTGTCCAGCGCGATCGCCGACCGGGCCCGGGCGGCGTCCACCTCGGCCTGGGCGGTGGCGAGCTCGGCGGAGAGGGCGCCGACCTGCTGCGCGGCGGCGTCCTGCTGCGCCCGGGCGGCGCCGATCTGCTCGTCGGAGGGGTTGGTCGGGGTCGCCCCGGCGACGCCGGGGGCCGCTCCCAGGCAGAGGGCCGCCGCCACGACCACCCCGGCGATGCGGTGCGCCGGGCGGCGGCCGGTCCGGCGCTGGGTCGTTGCCTCGGTGCCCATGTCCTCGCGTCCCTCCACTGCTCTCGTGCGCCCGATCGGGTGACCTGACAGAGAGGTCGGACGGTCACGGACGGTGCTTGAGCACCTGGTGACCATGAGCTGCCGGGAGCGACACGCGCCCGGTGCGGACGTCGGGCCCGGGCAGGCGACCATGGGGGCATGAACGTCTTCACCGACTACGCCGAGACCCACTGGGTCCCGATCAACGGCGACATGGTCACCGTGCAGACCATCGACGCCGCCGGGGAGCGGGAGACGCACGTGCTCTCGGTGCCCGACGCGCTCGCCCAGTTCAAGGTCAAGTACCCGTTCGTGGACGACGCGCAGGCCGCCGCGCTCTTCGCCCAGGGCGGCTGAGGAGCGCGACCACCACGGGCCGGCGCATCTCCCGGTGCCGGATCCCGTAGCTGCTGAGCAACGGTGGCGAGGCCCGGATCACGGCACAGCGGGCGACGCCGGGCCGTTGCACAGGACGTGACCCTCCGCTTCCTCGTCCTCGGTGACTCCCTCGCGTTCGGCACCGGCGCCGCGACGGCGCGGGACACCCTCGGCGCACGGCTGACCCGCTCGCTGCAGGCGGCCGGGCACGAGGTCGAGCTGCAGCTGGTCGCGGTGCCCGGTGCCACCTCCCTCGACCTCGCCGTCCAGGTCCGCCGGGTGACCGGGCCCGTCGACGTCGCGCTGCTGGTGGTGGGCGCCAACGACCTGACCCGGCAGGTGCCGCCGGCCCGGGCGGCCACCGCGCTGGGCTCGGCCGTGCAGGACCTCCGCGGGACCGGTGCGGCCGTGCTGGTGGTCCCCACGCCGGACCTGTCCTCGGTGGCCTGGGTGCCGCCGGCCTTCCGTGCGGTCGTCGCGGGCATCTGCGACCAGCTGCGCGCCCGGCAGACCCTCGCCGCGGAGCGGGCCGGTGCCGTCGTCGCCCCGGTCGCCCCCGAGCTGTCCCGGCGGTTCGCGGCAGACCCGGCCTTGTTCTCCGCCGACCGGTTCCACCCGTCCTCGGCCGGTTACGCGCTGGTCGCCGAGGCCCTGGCCCCGACCCTGCTCCGGCTGGCCGCCGCGAGCACCGACGCCGCCGCCTGACCCAGGCGACCGCCTGACCCAGGCGACCGCCTGACCCAGCCGACCGGTCGACTCAGCCGGCGTCGGGCGGGGGCACCCGGCAGGCCGCCGTCCCGCCCGGGAGCCGGTGCCGGTTGGCCGCCACCAGCCGGTAGCCGATCGGGGCGACCCAGCGCACCGGCGGGACGGACAGCAGGACGCCGAGCAGCGACCACGGCCGGCCGGCCGCCCGCAGCGCCGCCGCCACCGCGGGCGCGCCCCCGGAGACGTCGCCGCCCCGGCCGAACCACAGCACCTCGGTCTGCGCCCGCGCCGGGCTCACCCCGGCGGACGCCAGGTCGGTGGACTGCCACGGCACGACCCGCACGTCGGCCGGCAGCAACCGCCGGGCGACGTCGGCGCAGCGGGTGCAGAAGGCGCAGTCGCCGTCGAAGACGAGCGCGGGCCCGGTCGCGGGTGTCATCCTCCGCCCCTCCTCCCGGACGACGGACGGGCCGGCACCCCGAGGGGTACCGGCCCATGAAGGACCCCGTCCTCCTCACCCCTCGCGAGCTCGGGGTGAGCCTCTGGACGGGGCCTTGTCAGCTGGTCGGGACGCCGCCGGCCCGCAGCGCGCCGAGCAGGTCGTGGTTCAGCCGGGAGATGGTCTCCATCGAGATGCCCTTGGGGCACACCGCGGAGCACTCGCCGATGTTGCTGCAGCCACCGAAGTCCTCGGCGTCCTGCTGGGCGACCATCTTCAGCACCCGGGCGTCGCGCTCGGGCTGGCCCTGCGGCATGAGCCCGAGGTGGGAGACCTTGGCCGCGGTGAACAGCATGGCCGAGCCGTTGGGGCAGGCGGCCACGCAGGCACCGCAGCCGATGCAGGTCGCGGCGTCGAAGGCGGCGTCGGAGTTCTTCTTCGGCACCGGGGTGGAGTGCGCCTCGGGAGCCGTGCCGGTCGGGGCGCTGATGAACCCGCCGGCGGAGATGATCCGGTCGAAGGCCGACCGGTCGACCGCGAGGTCCTTGACCACCGGGAACCCGCCGGCGCGCCAGGGCTCGATGTCCAGCACGTCGCCGTCGGCGAACGACCGCATGTGCAGCTGGCAGACGGTGGCCTGCTCGGGGCCGTGCGCGATGCCGTTGATCATCAGGCCGCACGAGCCGCAGATGCCCTCGCGGCAGTCGTGGTCGAAGGCCACCGGGTCGTCGCCGTCCAGGATGAGCTTCTCGTTGAGCACGTCGAGCATCTCGAGGAAGGACATGTCGGGCGAGACGTCGGTGACGTGGTACGTCACCATCTTGCCCTTCTTGGTCCGGTCACGCTGACGCCAGATGCGCAGCGTCAGGCTCATCATCGGTGTCTCTGTGCTGGTCACTTGTAGCTCCGCTGTGCTGTCACTTGTAGCTCCGCTGGGCAAGGTGGACGTACTCGTACTCGAGGGCCTCGCGGTGCAGCACCGGCGGCTCGCCCTCCGGGGTGTACTCCCACGCGGCGACGTAGGCGTAGTTCTCGTCGTCGCGCAGCGCCTCACCCTCCGGCGTCTGGCTCTCGACCCGGAAGTGCCCACCGCAGCTCTCGTTGCGGTGCAGCGCGTCGACGCACATGAGCTCGGCGAGCTCGATGAAGTCGGCGACCCGGCCGGCGTGCTCGAGGTTCTGGTTGAAGATGCCCTGCTCGCCGGAGACCTTGACGTTGGTCCAGAACTCGTGCCGGATCTCCGGGATCCGGTCCAGGGCCTTGCGCAGGCCCTCCTCCGAGCGCTCCATGCCGCACAGGTCCCACATCAGCCGGCCCAGCTCGCGGTGGAAGGAGGCCACCGTGCGGGTGCCGTTGATCGACAGCAGCCGCTCGGTCTGGGCGCGGACGGACTGCTCGGCCTCGACCGCCGCCGGGTGGGTGGCGTCGACCTTGGGGAACGGGCCGTCGGCGAGGTAGTTGCTGATCGTGGCCGGGAGCACGAAGTAGCCGTCGGCCAGGCCCTGCATCAGCGCGCTGGCGCCGAGCCGGTTGGCGCCCTGGTCGGAGAAGTTGGCCTCACCGATGACGAACAGGCCCGGGATGTTGGACGACAGGTCGTAGTCGACCCACAGTCCGCCCATCGTGTAGTGCACGGCCGGGTAGATCCGCATCCCGGTCTCGTACGCGTTCTCGCCGGTGATCCGGTTGTACATGTCGAAGAGGTTGCCGTACTTGGCCTCGATCGCCGGCTGGCCCAGCCGGGCGATGGCGTCGCTGAAGTCCAGGTACACGCCCAGGCCGTTCGGCCCGACGCCACGGCCCTCGTCGCAGACGTTCTTGGCCTGGCGCGAGGCGATGTCGCGGGGCACCAGGTTGCCGAACGCCGGGTACTTGCGCTCGAGGTAGTAGTCGCGCTCGTCCTCGGGGATGTCCTTGGGGTTGCGCGTGTCCCCGCGCTCCTTGGGCACCCACACCCGCCCGTCGTTGCGCAGCGACTCGCTCATCAGCGTCAGCTTCGACTGGTAGTCGCCGCTGACCGGGATGCAGGTCGGGTGAATCTGCGTGTAGCAGGGGTTGGCGAACAGCGCGCCCCGCTTGTGCGCCCGCCAGGCCGCCGTGACGTTGGAGCCCTTGGCGTTGGTGGAGAGGTAGAAGACGTTGCTGTAGCCACCGGAGGCCAGCACCACGGCGTCGGCGAAGTGGCTGGTGATCTCGCCGGTGATCAGATGCCGGACGACGATGCCCCGGGCCTTCCCGTCGACGACGATCAGGTCGAGCATCTCGGTGCGCGGGTGCTGCTCGACGTTGCCCAGCCCGATCTGCCGCTCCAGCGCCTGGTAGGCGCCGTAGAGGAGCTGCTGGCCGGTCTGGCCGCGGGCGTAGAAGGTGCGCGACACCTGGGCGCCACCGAAGGAGCGGTTGTCCAGCAGGCCGCCGTACTCGCGGGCGAAGGGCACGCCCTGGGCCACGGCCTGGTCGATGATCGCGGCGCTGACCTCGGCCAGCCGGTAGGAGTTGTCCTCGCGGGAGCGGAAGTCACCGCCCTTGACGGTGTCGTAGAACAGCCGGTGCACGCTGTCGCCGTCGTTGCGGTAGTTCTTGGCGGCGTTGATGCCGCCCTGCGCCGCGACGCTGTGCGCCCGCCGGGGGCTGTCCTGGAACCAGAAGTTCTTGACCCGGTAGCCCATCTCGGCCAGCGTGGCCGCCGCCGAGCCACCGGCCAGACCGGTGCCGACGACGATGACCGAGAGCCGCCGGCGGTTGGCCGGGTTGACCAGCCGGGCGCGGAACTTGCGCTCGTTCCAGCGGTCGGGGAGCGGGACGTCGCGGGGTGCCGTGGTGTCGGCGATGGGCTCGCCCACGGTGAAGAGCTCGAGAGGCATGACGGTGTCCTTCTCTCTCAGTCGATCAAGCCGAAGGCGACGGACAGCGGGACGAGCAGGAAGCCCACGGTGATGACCCCTGCGACGAGGTAGGCCAGGCCGTTGACGGCGCGCTCGCGGCGCTTGTTCGTCTGGCCGAGGGTCTGCGTGGCGGCGAAGATGCCGTGCCGCAGGTGCAGGCCGAGCAGCACCATCGAGACCACGTAGAAGAGCGTGATCGGGATGTTGGAGAAGCTGGCGACCAGGCGGTCGTAGGGCGTGGAGTCGTGGCCGACCGGGTTCACCGCGCCGAGCGTGAGGTCCAGGATGTGCCAGATGATGAACAGCGCCAGGATCAGGCCGCCCCAGCGGACGGTGCGCGAGGCGAAGCTCTGCTGCACGCGCTTCTTGGTCACGTAGGGCACCGGGCGGGCCCGCCGGGCCTGGCGCCACAGCGAGATGGCCGCCCAGAAGTGCGCCACCACGGCGACCAGCAGCACGATCCGGATGATCCAGAGCGCCGTCTGGGCCGGCAGCGCCGGCTCACCGATGGTGCGGATCCACCCGGAGTAGCTGTTGAACGACTCGGGGCCGGAGAAGGCCTTCAGGTTGCCGACCATGTGGGCGAGCAAGTACAGGATCATGATGATCCCGCTGACCGCCATCACGGTCTTCTTCACGACCGAGTTGTCGAACCGGCCGGTCTTGGGGGCCCTGCGCTGGGCCGGCTGCGTCGTCACTGTCGCCACAGGGCCCAAGGTAAGCCCAGTGCCCACATGACACCCAGGTGAACGCACCGTGACACAGCTCATGTAAGGCGACCCTGACCGGTCCGGGGCCCGGACGGCGCCGCCGGTCGGCGGCGGCCACCCAGGGAGACGACCGCCCCCGGGGTGGAGGAAGATCGGCAGCGACCCAGTCCGGTGCCCCGAGAGGACGACGACGTGCCAGGACCCACCCGCGGCTTCCTCGGCCGCCGCCGCGCGGCCGGAGACCCCCGCCTCCCACCCGGCCAGTACGACGCCGGCAGCGACTGGCCGGTGCTGACCGCCGAGCCCACGCCCCGGATCGCGCCGGAGACCTGGACGATCACCGTCGACGGCGAGGTGGAGACCCCGACCACCTGGACCTGGGACGAGGCGCACGCGCTGCCGTCGTCCGAGTACCGCGGCGACATCCACTGCGTCACCACCTGGTCGAAGTTCGACACCCGGTTCGGCGGGATCAGCGTCGACTCGCTGCTGGAGCTCGCCCGGCCGACGGCCGAGGGCCGGTTCGTGATGGCGACGTCCAAGACCGGCTACACGACCAACCTGCCGATCGAGGACGTCACCGGCGGCAAGGCGTGGCTGGTGTGGGAGTTCGACGGCAAGCCGCTGACCGCGGAGCACGGCGGCCCGGTGCGGATGCTCGTGCCGCACCTCTACTTCTGGAAGAGCGCCAAGTGGATCAGCCGGATCACCGTGCTGAAGCGGGACCAGCCCGGTTTCTGGGAGCAGAACGGCTACCACGACCGCGGCGACCCGTGGAAGCAGCAGCGGTACCAGGGCGACTGATGGAGGACCCCACTGCCCCCCACCACTCGCGAGCTCGCGGCGGGACCCTGCAGCGGGGCCGCACGAACCGCGGGGTGGAGGCGTGACCGCGCCCGCCGGCGGCTGGCGGACGGCGACCGTCGCCGGGCTCCGCCGGCCGATCGCGCGCTCGGTGGAACTCCGGCTGGACGTCCACGACCGGGTCGACCACCTGCCCGGCCAGCACTACGTCGTCCGGCTGACCGCCGAGGACGGGTACACCGCCCAGCGCTCCTACTCGGTGGCGTCGGCGCCGGGCGACCCGCTGGTCGAGCTGTTCGTCGAGCGACTGGACGACGGAGAGGTCTCCACCTACCTCGCCGACGTCGTGGAGCCCGGTGACGAACTGGAGGTCCGCGGCCCGATCGGCGGCTGGTTCGTCTGGGACGGCGCCACCCCGGCACTGCTGGTGGGCGGGGGCAGCGGCGTCGTCCCGCTGGTCGCGATGGTCCGGCACGCCCGGGCGCTGGGGCGGCTGGACCTGCTCCGGGTCGCCGTCTCGGCCCGGACGCTCGCCGAGCTGCCCTACGCCGACGAGCTGGTCGAGGCGGGCGCGTTGATCGCGCTCACCCGGGAGGCGCACGGCATCCGCCCGGCGGCCCGGCTGACCGACATGGACCTGCTGCCCCTGTGGGAGCCGGGGCAGACCGCCTACGTCTGCGGGTCGGCGGGCTTCGCCGAGTCGGCATCCCAGCTGCTGGTCGGGCTGGGCCTCCCGCCTGCGTCGGTGCGGGTGGAACGGTTCGGACCCTCGGCGCTGGAGCTGCCGAAGCGCTGACCGCTGGTGCCGGGACGCAGCTGTCTGCGTCCCGGCACCCGGTGCGGGTCAGGCGGCGGGCGGCACCTGCGAGGCGGTGACCAGCGGCGCCCGCTCCCAGACCCGGTGGCGGCCCATGGCCGCGATCAGGTCACCGGCCAGGGCGCCGGCGCTGTCGGCGGTGAGCACACCGGGACCGTCGACGTCGATGCCGGTCGCGGTCAGCACGTCGGCGCCGTCGCCCCAGGCGCCGATCGCCTTGAGCTGGCGGTAGCTCTCCAGCAGCAGGACGACGGACTTCACGTCCTTGTCCTGGGGCGCTCCACCGGCGACGACGACGGCGTCGAACTCGATCGACCGGGCCGTCACGAAGGTGCGCTCGACGACCTCGGTGGCGCCGTCCCGGCTGAGCTCCCCGCCGGTCGGGGCGATCAGCTTGGTCATCGCCCCCTCCGCCTCCAGCGCCTCGCGCAGCGCGGTGACGCCGGCGATGTCGGCGCCGGGGCCGGCGACGACACCCACCAGCCGGCCCTCGATCGGGTAGGACTCCCCGGTCACCTGGGCCAGCGCCGGGCTGGGCGCCAGGTGCTCCACCGGCGTCCCCTCCGGGGCGGGGAGGCCGAGGCCCTCGGCCACCGCCCGGCACAGCCCGGTGTCGATCTTGGCCAGCACGGTGAGCGCGCGCTCCTTGATCGCCTGCTCGTAGACCTTGCCGAGCTCGAACGTGTACGCCTCCGCGACGTGCTTCTGCTCGTCGGCCGAGAGGCTCGCGTAGAACAGTGCGGCGTGCGAGAAGTGGTCGTCGAAGGACGCCGGGGCACCCCGGACGACCTCGCCCTCGACCTCGCGGGGCACGTTCACGTAGCCACCGTGGGCGGCATCGGCCACGGCGGGGGCGTCGCCGTCGATGCCGTTCGGCTTGTAGGCCACCACGCCCTCGTGGATCCCGTGCTGGTGGAAGCCGTCCCGGGAGTTGTCGTTCACCGGGGCGTGCGGGCGGTTGATCGGGATCTGGGTGAAGTTCGGCCCGCCGAGCCGGCTCAGCTGGGTGTCCAGGTAGGAGAAGTTGCGGCCCTGCAGCAGCGGGTCGTTGGTGCCCTCGATGCCGGGGACCAGGTGCCCGGTGTGGAAGGCGACCTGCTCGGTCTCGGCGAAGTAGTTGGTCGGGTTGCCGGTGAGCACCAGCTTCCCGATCCGCTGCACCGGGCACAGCTCCTCGGGGACGATCTTGGTGGGGTCGAGCAGGTCGATCCCCTCGAACGTCTCCTCGGCGTTGTCCGGCATCACCTGGATGCCGAGCTCCCACTCCGGGTACGCGCCGGCCTCGATGGCGTCGGCCAGGTCGCGGCGGTGGAAGTCGGGGTCGACGCCGGCGGCGATCTGCGCCTCCTCCCAGATCAGGGAGTGCACGCCGAGCTTCGGCTTCCAGTGGAACTTGACCAGTGAGGTCTCCCCGTCGGCGTTCACCAGCCGGAAGGTGTGGATGCCGAAGCCCTCCATCGTCCGGTAGGAGCGCGGGATGCCCCGGTCGCTCATGTTCCAGATCGTGTGGTGGGTGGCCTCGGTGTGCAGCGTGACGAAGTCCCAGAACGTGTCGTGCGCCGACTGCGCCTGCGGGATCTCCCGGTCCGGGTGCGGCTTCCCGGCGTGGATGATGTCCGGGAACTTGATGGCGTCCTGGATGAAGAAGACCGGCATGTTGTTGCCGACCAGGTCCCAGGTGCCCTCCTTCGTGTAGAACTTCGTCGCGAACCCGCGGGTGTCGCGCACGGTGTCGGCCGAGCCGCGCGAGCCCAGCACCGTGGAGAACCGGACGAACACCGGCGTCTCCAGGCCCTCCTCCGCCAGCACCGCGGCCCGGGTCACCCCGGCCGCGTTGCCGTAGGCGGTGAAGACGCCGTGGGCACCGGCGCCGCGGGCGTGCACCACGCGCTCGGGGATCCGCTCGTGGTCGAAGTGCATGATCTTCTCGCGGAGGTGGAAGTCCTCCAGCAGCACGGGGCCGCGACGGCCCGCCTTCAGCGAGTGGTCGGTGTCGGGGATGCGCACGCCGTTGGGCGTGGTGAGGAACTCCCCGGCCTGGGCGCGGGGGTCCCGGCCCCGCTCCGGGCCCTCATAGGCCACCCCGGTGGCGCTGACGGTGGCGGGAGCGGACTGGTCGGGCTGGCGCTTCGGGGGCATGCGGGAGCTCCTGTGCTCGGAGAAGGGGTCGGCGTGGCCTACCCGAGCGGGTCGCGCCGGGAAACGGTCGCGCCCCGCCCTGTGACGCTGTCGGAGACGGGTGTGGCCCGGTCGGCAGCGGGTAGGCCGCGCCGGAGACCGCGCGGCGCCGCCCCGGCCGCAGGAGCAGGAGGAGCAGCCGTGGCGATCCACGAGGACACCGAACGGGCGCCGGGCAACGACGAGGCCCGGGAAGAGCTGGGCGAGACCGCCGGGCCGACGGAGGACGAGCTCCAGGAGGCGTTCGACCGGATCGTCAGCGAGGGGGCCCAGCGGCTGCACCGCAGCTGGCGCGAGGTGCTCACCACCGGCTTCGCCGGCGGCCTGGAGGTGGCGACCGGCGTGCTCCTGCTGCTGGCCGTCTACCACGAGACGGGCAGTCACCTGCTCGCCGGCCTGGCCTTCTCCGTCGGGTTCATCGCGCTCCTGCTCGCCCGCAGCGAGCTGTTCACCGAGGGCTTCCTGGTCCCGGTGACCGCGGTGTTCGCCGGCCGGGCGAGCGTCGCCCAGCTGGGGAAGCTCTGGGGCGGCACCCTGGTCGCCAACCTCGTGGGGGGCTGGGTGGTCACCTGGCTGGTCGCCCACGGGTTCCCCGAGCTGCGGGCCACCGCGATCGAGAGCGCCGTCGAGTTCGTCGACTCCCCGCTGGACCTGCGCGCCGCCTCCCTGGCGGTCCTCGCCGGCATCGCCATCACGCTGATGACCCGGATGCAGCAGGGGACGGACTCGGAGGGGGCGAAGATCGTCGCCGCCGTCGCCGGCGCCTTCGTGCTGGCCGGGCTGGTGCTCTTCCACTCCATCCTGGACTCGCTGATCATCTTCACCGCGCTGCACGCCGGGGCGCCGTTCGGCTACGTCGACTGGCTGTCGTGGTTCTGGTACACCGCCCTGCTCAACATGGTCGGCGGGCTGTTCGTGGTCACCGCGCTGCGCCTGGTCCGCAGCAAGGACATGATCAAGGAGGAGCGGGCGTCGGCCGGCCGGTGAGGTCAGCCGGTCCGCGCGGCCCGCTGGATCGCTCCGACGTAGCGGTCCAGGGCCAGTCGCTGCACCCGCCGGCTGACCGGTGCGCCGAGGCGGGCCAGCGGCGTCGCCAGCCGGGAGAACGCCCGCAGCGTGTAGACCACCTCGCCGCCGGGGCCCAGCGTGACGACGAAGGACTCCTCACCGCTCTCGGGGTGCCCGGGCAGCGTGCCGTAGCCGAACCCGCGTCGTCCGGGCTCGTCGACGGCCCACACCACCCGGCACGGGATCTCCAGCCCGAGCCGGTGCAGCCCGGCGGTCATCAGCACGACCGTGCCGGGGGTGCTGGCCGGGCCGTCGGCCCGGACCCGCAGCCCGGCGCCACGCTGGGCGGCCCAGCGGAACACCGCGGCCCCGGCCCGGTCGAACTCCGCCCGGCCCGCGCCGACGACGGCGGACCGCTCGACGTGGTCGTAGCCGGCCGGCAGGGTCGCCTCCTGCGTGGCCCCGACCTCGGGGTAGGTGAACGGCGCGTCGGCCAGCTGCGCCAGCGTCGTGCGCCGGAGGAGTCCCACGCCGTCAGTCTCCCCGGCCGCGCCCCGGCCCGCCGGTAGGGTGCCCAGCACTGTGCTCCCCGCCGTCTCCGCCACCCGCTACGTCACCCCGCTGCGCGAGGGTGGCTCGCTGCCGGGGCTCATGGAGGCCGACGACCTCGGCACCTACGTGGTCAAGTGGCGGGCCGCCGGGCAGGGCGTCAAGGTGCTCGCCGCCGAGGTGGTCTGCGGGGAGCTGGCCCGCCGGCTGTCCCTCCCGGTGCCCGCGCTGGTGACGGTGGACGTCGTCCCCGAGCTCGCGGTGGGGGAGCCGGACCAGGAGGTCCAGGAGCTGCTGCGCAACTCCGCCGGGACCAACCTGGGGATGGACTACCTCCCCGGCGCGCTGGACTTCGAGGCCGGCGCCGCCCAGGTCGACCCGGAGCTGGCCGGGCGGGTGCTGTGGTTCGACGCGCTGACCGGCAACGTCGACCGCTCGTGGCGGAACCCCAACATGCTCTTCTGGCACGGGCGTCTGCACCTCATCGACCACGGCGCGGCGCTCACGTTCCACCACAACTGGCCCGGCACGCCCGCCGCCGTCACCCGGGCCTACGACGCGACCCAGCACGCCCTGGTGGAGTGCGACCCCGACGTCGGAGCCGCCGATGCGGCGCTGGCCCCGCAGGTCACCGGTCGGCTGCTCACCGAGGTGCTGGCCCAGGTGCCCGACGCCTGGCTGGAGGGCCCGACGGCCGAGGAGCCCGCCGAGGAGGTCCGGGCCCGCTACGTCGGCCAGCTGCTGCAGCGGCTGGCCGCCCGCGAGGCCTGGCTCCCCGGCGTCGTCGCGGCGGCCGCGGCCGGTGGCGCGGGACGACGCACCGCGCCGCGGGGGCAGAACCGGCCGACGTGGCTCGGGCCGCCGCCGCCCGAGGGGGTCACCCAGCGATGACCGGCCGGGACACCTTCGAGTACGCGGTGCTCCGGGTGGTGCCCCGCGTCGAGCGTGGGGAGTCGCTCAACGCCGGGGTGCTCGTCTACTGCCGCCAGCGGGACTACCTGGGCTCACGCGTGCACCTGGACGCCGAGAGGCTGCGCGCGCTCGACCCGACCGCGGACCCGGTCGCGATCGCCGCCGCCCTGCAGGCGGCCGCGGACGTCTGCTCCGCCGCGGTCGGGGCCGGTGCCGCCGGGCGGGAGGCGCTGGGGTCGCGGTTCCGCTGGCTGACCGCGCCGCGCAGCACCGTCGTCCAGCCCGGCGCGGTGCACACCGGGCTCACCGCCGACCCGGACGCCGAGGCCGACCGGCTGCTGGAGCTGCTCGTCCTCCCCGTCCAGGCCTGACCTCCGGGTCCGAGGACCGCGGTCCCGGCCCCTCTCGTGGCGTGTCCGCGCTCCCCCGCCGCCGCTCCCGTTCCGGTCGGTGACTACTCACCGTCTACGGCTGTACACGATGCGCTCAGACGCCCCGCCGGGCTCCCGCAGGCGACCCAGCATTCCTCCCTCCTCCTCCGGAGAGTGATGCAGGTCACCTAGCGTCCCCGTCCTCAGCGGCCCACCCGACCAGAGGACCTCCCATGACGGACATCGCGCCCACCCGCCGTCGTCTGCTTCTCCCTCTCCTGGACTCCTTCCGCCATGGCAGTCGGACGCACACGACGTGCCACTACAAGTGCGGCAACGCCTGTGACGTCCCCGTGCCGAACAAGTCGGACAACCCGACCATCGGCGAGGTCGTCGAGAGCGCCTTCAGCCGGCGGTCCCTGTTCAAGGCCGCCGGCGCCGGGGCGCTGGTCGTGGCGGTGGGCTCCGTGCGCTCCACACCCGCGCTGGCCAGCGGGCCGGGCGGAGGCTGGCAGCCGCACCCGGAGGCGCCCCTCACCTTCGAGCCGGTCGAGCAGAACCTCCTGGACGAACTCGTGACCGCCACCGGCTACCAGTACGCCGTCGTCCTGCGCTGGGGCGATCCGGTGGAACCGGGTGCACCGGAGTTCGACGTCGACAACCAGACGCCGGAGGCCCAGGCGAAGCAGTTCGGCTACAACTGCGACTACATCGGGGTCCTGCCCCTGGACCGGAGCGGGCACCGGGCGCTGATCGTGGTCAACCACGAGTACACCAACGAGCAGCTCATGTTCGCGGGCGTGGCGGACGAGGAGGCGCCCACCACCGACCAGCAGAAGCGCATCGCGATGATGGCCCACGGGCTCTCCGTGGTGGAGCTGCACCGGGAGGGGGACTCGGGCAACTGGCGACCGGACCCGAGGGGAAAGCGCAACCGTCGGCTGACGCCGGCGACGACCTTCGAGCTCACCGGACCGGCGGCCGGCTCGGAGTACGTGCAGACGAACGCCGACCCGGCAGGCCGCCACGTCCTCGGGACGCTGAACAACTGTGCCGGCGGCACGACGCCCTGGGGCACCACCCTGCACGGGGAGGAGAACTTCAACCAGTACTTCGGGCCGTCGACGCCGTTCGCGGAGGACCCGAGGGAGCCGCGGTGGTCCCGCTACGGCATCTCCACGGAGGAGCCCAGCGGCCGCCGGTGGGACCAGGTCGATCCCCGCTTCGACGTCACCCAGGAGCCCAACGAGGCCAACCGCTTCGGGTACATCGTCGAGCTCGACCCGTACGACCCCACCTCCACGCCGAAGAAGCGGACGGCGCTCGGGCGCTTCAAGCACGAGGGGGCCAACGTCCAGATCGCCGAGGACGGGCGGGTGGTCGCCTACTCCGGCGACGACGAGCGGTTCGACTACATCTACAAGTTCGTGTCGAAGAAGTCCTACCGGCCCGGCTTCGACCGCGCGTCGCGGGCGCACAACATGACCCTGCTCGAGGAGGGCGACCTCTACGTCGGGCGCTTCACCGGCGACTCGCCGCCCGAGCAGATCGACGGGCTCGCGACGCTGCCGGCCGACGGTGAGTTCGACGGCACCGGACACTGGCTCCCGCTGGTCAAGGACGGGCAGTCGATGATCCCGGGCAAGTCGGTGCCCTGGGTGCTCACCTTCACCCGGCTGGCCGCCGACCGGCTGGGCAAGGAGCTGGACGCCAACGGCGACTTCCCCGACCCGGCCGCACCCGTGGTCGTCGACCCGTCCCAGCTGCCGACCCGGATGGACCGGCCCGAGGACATCCAGGTGAACCCGGTCAACGGCCGGGTCTACGCGGCGCTGACCAACAACTCGCAGCGGGAGGTGGCCGACGAGGCGAACCCGGTGTCCCGGTCCTTCGCCTTCGACCTCGAGGACGGCACCTACGAGTTGCGGGACGGGAACCGGAACGGGCACGTCCTGGAGTGGCTGGAGACCGACGGGATCGCCGGCGACGACTTCTACTGGCGGGTGTTCATCGTGGCCGGTGACCCGGAGACGCCGGGGACCTACTTCGCCGGCTACGACAAGACGCAGGTCAGTGCCCTCTCCTGTCCGGACAACCTGGAGTTCGACCGCGGTGGCAACCTGTGGATCTCCACCGACGGGACCGTGCTCTCCACCCGCAACCGGGAGGTCGGCACCTACGCCGGGACCAACGACGGGCTCTTCGCCGTGCCCACGGCGGGGCCGGAGCGTGGTCACCTCAAGGCGTTCCTGACGGTGCCGATCGGTGCGGAGTGCAGCGGTCCGCTGATCACCCCGGACGTCCGCTCGGTCTTCGTCTCCGTCCAGCACCCCGGGGAGACGCCCGGGTCGACCCGGGAGGCGCCGTCCAGCACCTGGCCGGACCGGCTGGCCGAGCGGCCGTTCCCGCGGCCCAGCGTTGCGGTCGTCTTCCGGGCCGACGGCGGTCGGATCGGCAGCTGACCCGGTGACGCAGGAGCCCGGCCACACCTGCGGCCGGGCTCCTGCTGCGCCAGTGCCTCGGCGCGACACGCCCGATCGTCCCCAGGAAGCCCACAGGTCACTCCGGTTTCGGCCGCCGTTCACCGGATGGGTGGTCAGGCCTTCCTAGCGTCACGGGTCGGAACAGCCCCACCCGACCAGAGGACCCCTCTCATGACGGACATCGTCCCTGCCCGCCGTCGCCTGCTCCTCCCGCTGCTGAACACCGTCCGGCACGGCAGCCGCAGCAACGTGACGTGCTACTACAAGTGCGGCAACGCCTGCGACCACCCGGTGCCGAACGCCACCACGAACCCCACCATCGGCGAGGTCGTCGAGGGTGCGTTCAGCCGGCGGACCGCGCTCAAGGCGGCCGGCGTCGGTGCACTCGTCGTCACGGCGGGTCAGCTGCAGACCCCGAACGCGCGGGCCGCGGAGCTGCCCTTCCAGGACTGGCGGCCGGGCCTGGACGAGCCGCTGACCTTCGAGCCGGTCGAGCAGAACCTCCTCGACGAGCTGGTCACGGCCACCGGCTACTCCTACGGCGTGGTGATGCGCTGGGGCGACCCGGTGGAGCCGGACGCGCCGGACTTCGACGTCGACGCCCAGACCCCCGAGGCCCAGGCCAAGCAGTTCGGTTACAACTGCGACTACATCGGCCTGCTGCCCCTGGACCGGAGCGGGAACCGGGCGCTGATGATCGTCAACCACGAGTACACCGACGAGCAGCTGATGTTCGCCGGCGTGGCCGACGAGGAGGCGCCGACCACCGTGGAGCAGAAGCGGATCGCGCTGATGGCGCACGGCATCTCGGTGGTCGAGCTGCGCCGGGACGGCCGCACGGGCAACTGGCGGCCGGACCGGAAGGGCACCCGCAACCGGCGGATCACCCCGGTCACCACCTTCGAGCTCACCGGCCCGGTGGCCGGGTCGGAGTACGTGCGGACCTCGGCCGACCCCGAGGGGCGGTCCGTCCTCGGGACGCTGAACAACTGCGCCGGCGGGACGACGCCGTGGGGGACGACCCTGCACGGCGAGGAGAACTTCAACCAGTACTTCGGCACCTCGACGGTGATCACCGAGGACCCGCGGGAGCCCCGCCTGTCCCGGTACGGCATCTCCACCGAGGAGCTGCCCGGCCGCCGGTGGGACGAGATCGACCCGCGGTTCGACCTCGCCCTCGAGCCCAACGAGGTGAACCGCTTCGGCTGGGTCGTCGAGCTGGACCCCTACGACCGCACCTCCGCCCCGAAGAAGCGCACCGCGCTCGGGCGCTTCAAGCACGAGGGGGCCAACGTCCAGATCGCCGAGGACGGCCGGGTGGTCGCCTACTCCGGGGACGACGAGCGGTTCGACTACATCTACAAGTTCGTCTCCAAGGCCCGTTACCGCCCCGGCATCGACCGCGCGTCCCGCGCGCACAACATGACGTTGCTGGACGAGGGGGACCTCTACGTCGCCCGGTTCACCGGCGACTCCCCGGCGGAGCAGATCGACGGCCTGGCCACGGTGCCGGCCGACGGTGAGTTCGACGGCACTGGCCAGTGGCTCCCGCTGGTCAAGGACGGGCAGTCGATGATCCCCGGCAAGTCGGTGCCCTGGGTGTTGACCTTCACCCGGCTGGCCGCCGACCGGCTGGGCAAGCAGCTGGACGCCAACGGCGACTTCCCCGACCCGGCCGCCCCGGTGGTCGTCGAGCCGGCGCTGCTGCCCACCCGGATGGACCGGCCCGAGGACATCCAGGTCAACCCGGTCAACGGCCGGGTCTATGCCGCGCTGACCAACAACTCGCAGCGCGAGGTCGCCGACGAGCCCAACCCGGTCTCCCGGTCCTTCGCCTTCGACATCGAGGACGGCACCTACGAGGAGCGGTCCGGCAACCGGAACGGGCACGTCCTGGAGTGGCAGGAGACCGACGGGATCGCCGGGGACGACTTCTACTGGCGGGTCTTCATCGTGGCCGGTGACCCCGAGACGCCGGGGACCTACTTCGCCGGCTACGACAAGAGCCAGGTCAGCGCCCTGTCCTGCCCGGACAACCTGGAGTTCGACCCGGCCGGCAACCTGTGGATCTCCACCGACGGGAACGTGCTCTCCACCCGCAACCGGGAGGAGGGCACCTTCGCCGGCACCAACGACGGGCTCTTCGCCGTGCCGACCGCCGGGCCCGAGCGCGGGCACCTCAAGGCGTTCCTCACGGTGCCGTTCGGTGCCGAGTGCAGCGGGCCGCTGATCACCCCGGACGCCCGCTCGGTGTTCGTCTCGGTGCAGCACCCCGGGGAGACGGCCGGCTCCACCCGTGAGTCCCCGTCGAGCACCTGGCCGGACAAGCTCGCCGACAAGGCCTACCCGCGGCCCAGCGTGGCGGTCGTCTTCCGCGAGGACGGCGGTCGGGTCGGCAGCTGACCGCACGGGCCGGAGCAGCGGCGCACCCCGGACGCCCGGTGTGGGCTGCTGCTCCGGCCGCGGTGGTCAGCTCGCGGTTGCGCCGGCCACCAGCCGCAGCAGCTGGTCCCGGTCCGGCCCGGGGGGAGCGTCCGGCGGGTGCTCCCCGGCGACCCGCATCACCCGCTCGGCCAGACCCGGGCGGCTGAACACCTCCGGGGGCAGGGCCAGGCAGCCGGCGATCTCCAGCATCGCGCGGAACAGCTCGGCGTCGTGCGCCGCGGCCCGGCCCAGCGCCGGCCCCAGGGCGGCCCGTCCCTCTGGTGGCGCGGGCGTCTGCCCCTCCCGGAGTGCGCGCACCTCGGCCAGCCGTGCCCGGTCGACCGCCAGCGTCGCCCGGTACCACGGGGTCAGGGCGCTCTCCACGCGGTCGTCCCAGCGTTCGGCGAACTCCTGCGGGCCGTCGTCCACGCCGTCCCGCAGGACGTCCCGCAGGCACGCGACCTGCATCAGCCCCATGCTGATCCCGCGGCCCAGCGAGGGGTTCGTGCAGGACCAGGCGTCGCCCACGGCGACCAGCCCGGTGACCACCGGCGCACCGTCGACCACCGCCCGGGTCCAGCGGTCCAGGACGCCGGACATCGACAGCACCCCGGTGATCGGTTCACCGTCCAGCCAGTGGGCGTGCCGGGGACAGGCGGCCACGACCGCGGTCCAGGCGTCCTCGTGCCGCAGCTCCTTGAGCGGCCGGTCGTGCGAGTCGACGACCAGCGTGATCGACCAGGTGCCGCAGTCGCCCGGCAGGGTGAGCAGGGAGAACGTGCCGACGTGGGTCTGCATGCTCGCCCGCATCGGGGGCAGACCACCGGACCGCGACCGGAAGAACCGGGTGTAGTAGGTGAACCCGGAGTCCGTCGCCTCCGTCTGCGGCGGGCGGGCACCGGCTGCCTGCAGCCACGCCGGCAGCGGCGACCTCCGTCCGGTCGCGTCCACGACCAGGTCGGCGTCCACCCGCCGGCCGGTGGTGGTGTGCACGCCCGTCACGTGCGCGGCGCCGTCCACCTGCCGGGTCGCCAGGCCCTCCACCTGCACGCCCCGCTCGACCCGCAGGCGCGGTTCCGCCTCGGCCGACCGGGCGACCACCTGCTCGAGGGTGGGGCGCCGTGCGGTGACGCTGACGAACCGGTCGTCGTCCGGCCGGCGGTCCAGCACCCCGACGGTGGGCGGGGCGTTCCGCAGCGGGTCGTGGCGCAACGCGCCGGCGGCGAGCAACGCGTCGCGGACGTCGGGCAGCTCCGCGTCGAGCACCCGGGTCGACCGGGGGTGCAGGTAGTGCGCCTGGTGGAACTGGGCCACCCCGGCCCGGCGCCAGCCGTCCCAGGCCTCGGTGGGGGAGGTCGGCACCGGCTCGCTGTCCCGCTCCAGCACCAGGACGTCGTTCCCGTCCCGGGCGAGCACCATGCCGGTGGCCAGCCCGCACACGCCACCGCCGAGCACCACGATCGCAGCCATGCCGTCCTCCCTCTCCAGAGGCGGCGTCGGTGTCAGCCCGTCGACCCACCCGGGGGGAGGGGGCCGAAGAAGCCGATGACCCGGCGCACCATCCCGTCGCCGTCCATTTCCCCGAAGTCCGTGCCCTCCAGCGCCACCGACCCGTCCGCTGCCCGCAGCTGCCAGGCGGAGCGGAGGTGGCCGTCGTGCTCGTCGACGCCGCTGACCACCTCGAGGCGGGCGCCGGACTGCTCGGCCTGGAAGCCGCCGATGTGGTGGGGCAGTCCGTCCCGCCCGGCCGCCCGGCCGATCGGGTCGCAGTGGACGCCGTCCTCGGCCCAGCACCGGTCGAGCAGGGCCCGGCGCGCCGTCGCGTCGGTCTCCAGCCGGGCGCGTGCGCAGCTGTCGACGGCGGTGTCGACGGTGCTGGTGCTCACCGCCCGGAAGCTACTCGCGACACGCGGGGGTGACGGTCCGGTCTCGACGGCGCGGGTCGCCGTCCGCGCGCCGTGACCGAGGGTCGATGGCCGGGGTCAGCCGGGGAAGAGGGTGTCGACCCGGCGGGCGAGCTCCAGGTCCAGCTCGGTGAGCCCGCCGGCCGAGTGCGTGACGACCGCGACGCGCACGCTGGTCCAGCGCAGGTCCATGTCCGGGTGGTGGTCCAGCAGTTCCGCGACGTCGGCGATCGCGCTGACCGCCTCGACGGCCGCCCGGAAGGTCGGCAGCTGCAGGGTGCGTTCGATGCCCTCGACCCCACCGGACCACAGCGGCAGGTCGCGCAGTGCGGCGGCGGCGTCGTCGGGGGAGAAGCGCGAGGGGCGGGGCATCGGCCCATCGTGCCGTGCGAGGAGGTGCTGCGTCAGGTGTGCAGCCCGCACTCGACCTTGTTCTTGCCGGCCCAGCGGCCGGCGCGCGGGTCCTCGCCCGGGGCGACCGGACGGGTGCAGGGCTCGCAGCCGATCGAGGCGTAGCCGATCTCCGACAGCGGGTTGACCGGCACCTGGTGCTCGGCGACGTAGGCGTCCACGTCGTCCTGGGTCCAGGCAGCGAGCGGGTTGACCTTCACCATGCCGCGCTTGGCGTCCCAGTCGACGACCCTGGTGCCCGTCCGGGTGGCCGACTCGTCCCGGCGGACGCCCGACCCCCACGCGGTGAAGCCGGCCAGTGCCTGCGCCAGCGGCTGCACCTTGCGCATCGAGCAGCAGAGGTCCGGGTCGCGCTCGTACAGCCGCGGCCCGTGCTCCAGGTCCTGCTCGGCGACGGTGAGCGGCGGCTGGACGTCGTGCAGCGTGATCGGCAGGACGCTGGTGATCCAGTCGCGGGTGCCGATCGTCTCGGCGAAGTGGTACCCGGTGTTCAGGAAGACGACGTTGACGCCGGGGACGGCGCGGCTGGCCAGGTGGGCGAGCAGCCCGTCGGCCATGCTCGAGGTGATGGCGAAGGACTCCCCGAAGGTGTCCCCGGCCCAGGTGAGCACGGCCAGCGCCTGCTCGACCGGGTCGGTGATCCCCTCGAAGCGCGCATCGGCCTCGGCCGCCAGCTCCGGCGTCGGCGTGGTGATCGCGATCGTCATGGGTGCTGCACCCCCGTTCCGGTCAGCCGCAGGGTGAAGGTCCGCAGGCAGGCACCGCAGTGCCAGCCGGTCGCTTCGTCACCGTGCGGGGTCAGGTCCTCTTCGCCGCAGTACGGACAGTGGAACGGCGGCAGCTGTCGCGTCCTTCCGGACGTGCGCTCTGTCACACCGCCCGGGTCCGGCGGGGTCACACCGCCCGGGTCCGGCTCGGACGCATCGCTCGGGGTCACACGAGCCACTCGTCGTCGGCCCGCGCCACGTAGGCGGCGAAGCGCTCGCCGGGCTCGCGGCGGTCGAGGTAGCCGCGGAGCACCCGCTCGCAGTAGTCCGCCGTCTCGTCCTTGGTGATCTTGTGACCGCGGAACTTGCGGCCGAACGAGGCGTCGACGCCGAGGTGGCCGCCCAGGTGGACCTGGAAGCCCTCGACGCTCTCGCCCTCGGCGTTGCGGACGATCATGCCCTTGAAGCCGATGTCGGCGGTCTGGAACCGGGCGCAGCTGTTCGGGCAGCCGTTGACGTTGATCCCGATGGGCTCGTCGAAGTCCGGCAGCCGGCGCTCGAGCTCGGCGTAGAGCTCCTGGGCGTGCTGCTTGGTCTCGACGATCGCCAGCTTGCAGAACTCCAGCCCGGTGCAGGCCATCGTGCCGCGGCGGAAGGCGCTGGGGCGCACGAGCAGGTCGTGCTCGGCCAGCGCGTCGACCAGGTCCTCGACGCGGGCGTCGGGGACGTCCAGGATGACCAGCTTCTGCTGGGTCGTCGTCCGGATCCGCCCGCCCTGGGTCCCGTACTCCTCGGCCAGGTCGGCGATCCGGGTGAGCAGGCTGCCGCTGATCCGGCCGGTGCGCAGCGCGAACCCGAGGGCGTTGTTCCCGTCCTTCTGCTTGCTGACCCCCACGTGGTCGCGCTGGTCGTGCTGCGCCGGCGCCGGGGCCGGGCCGTCGGGCAGCGCGGCGTGCAGGTACTCGTCCTGCAGCACCTGGCGGAACTTCTCCGGGCCCCAGTCGGCCATGAGGAACTTGATCCGGGCGTGGTTGCGCGACCGGCGGTAGCCGTAGTCGCGGAAGATCGCGGTGCAGCCGGCCCAGACGTCGCTGACCTGGTCCGGGCGGACGAAGACGCCGATGCGCTTGGCGAACATCGGGTTGGTCGACAGGCCGCCGCCGACCCACAGGTCGTAGCCGGCCTCGCCCTCGGCGTTCACCACGCCGACGAAGGAGACGTCGTCGATCTCGGGCTCGGTGCAGTGGTCGACGCAGCCGGACATCGACGTCTTCCACTTGCGCGGCAGGTTGCTGAACTGCGGGTCGCCCAGGTACTTCGCCACCGTCTGGGCCAGCACGTCGGAGGCGTCGAGCACCTCGTCCTCGAGGATCCCGGCGAGCGGGCAGCCGAGCATGACGCGCGGCACGTCGCCGCAGGCCTCCATGGTGCTCAGGCCGACCGACTCCAGCCGCCGCCAGATCTCCGGCACGTCCTCGATCCGGATCCAGTGGTACTGGACGTTCTGCCGGTCGGTGACGTCGGCGACGTCCCGGCCGAACTCGGTGCTGATCCCACCGAGGACCCGGAGTGCCTCGCTGGTCAGCTGCCCGCCGTCGATCCGGGCCCGCATCATGAAGTAGGAGTCCTCGAGCTCCTCGGCCTCCAGCACGGCGGTCTTGCCGCCGGGGATGCCCTGCGCCCGCTGGGTGTAGAGGCCCATCCAGCGCATCCGGCCACGCAGGTCGCCGGGGTCGATGCCGTCGAAGCCGGTGTGCGCGTAGATGTCCAGGATCCGCTGGCGCACGTCCAGCCCGTCGGAGTCCTTCTTCATCCGCTCGTTGGGGTTCAGCGGCTCGCGGTAGCCCAGCGCCCACTGGCCCTGTCCGCGGACGGGGCGGTTGCTGCTGCGGGTGGGGGTCGACACGTCAGTCGTTCTCCTCTGCGCCGGCACGCCGAGCGTGCGCAACGCGGCCGGGTGTGGGTGCAGCAGGGAGGCTGCGGGGGAGCGGGGCCGTGGTCAGCGCGCGGCGCGACAGGCGGCGCTGGAGACCCGCGCCAAGTCGACGTGCAGGCGCTCCACGAGGAGGGCGCCGCAGTCCGTCACGCCTCGATCGTGCCACACCGGGCCGACTCGTGTTCCCGACCGCGGCCGCGGCGGTCCGCGGTCAGTCCGCAGCGGGGACCCCGAAGGAGCGCCACGCACTCTCCAGCTCGATCATCTCGGCCACGTGCGGCGGCATCGTGCCGGCGACGACGTCGGCCAGCGTCACGTTCTCCAGCACGCGGCGGTAGGACTCCCGGGCCGCCACCCACACCGAGGCCAGCGGCCCGGCGGCGCCGGGGTACTCGACGTCCTCGGGGCGCTGGCCGTGGACCTCGGCGAGGAAGCCCTGCTCCACCCGCATGACCCGGGCGACGGAGATCTCCGACGGCGGCATCGCCAGCCGGTAGCCGCCCTCCCGGCCCCGCTGGCTGGTCACCAGCCGGGCGTGCTGCAGGTCCCCGAGGATGGCCTGCAGGAAGCGGGCCGGGATGCCCTGCGCCTGGGCGATCCGCTCGGAGGTCAGTGAATCGGGTGCCACCGCGGCGAGCTCGACGGCGGCGCGGACGGCGTAGTCGACCCGGGCGGAGATGCGCACGCGGTCCATCCTGCCGTGTCTGCGACCCTGCTCCCCGTGTTCCAGCTGCGGTTCACCACCCTGGTGGAGGCGCCCCTCACCGTCGCCTTCGACGTCGCCCGTGCCCTGGGGCGGCCGTGGCCGCACCCGTTGCAGGAGGTCGTCTCCGAGCGGCCCTGGCGCGACGTGCACGTGGCCCCACCCGGCAACGGCTGGCGGACCCTGGTGCACACCCGCTCCTTCACGGCCACCGCGGCCGGCACGCTGGTCGAGGAGCAGGTCGACGTGGAGGCCGCGCTGCCGGGGTGGCTGGGTGGGCCCACGCTCCGCCGCCGGCTCGTGCGGGCGATGCAGGCGCACCTGGACGCGTACGCGGCGGCGGCCGCCCGGCGCGCGCAGGAGGTCACCCAGGTGGTCGGCGCCGCGCTGGTCGACGACCGGCAGCGGGTGCTGGTCGCGCAGCGGGGTTCGGGGCCGCTGGCCGGGCTGTGGGAGTTCCCCGGCGGGAAGGTCGAGCCGGGGGAGCCCGAGGTGGCGGCACTGGTGCGGGAGTGCCGCGAGGAGCTCGGCGTCGGGATCACGCCCCGGGCCTTCCTGGGGGAGGTTCCGCTGGACGGCGTGGTCGCCGGCGGCGTGCCGGGGGCCTCGACCCTGCGCCTGTGGTGGGGCCGGATCACCGCCGGTGAGCTGGTCGCCCACGAGCACAGCGAACTGCGCTGGCTGGGGCCCGAGGAGCTGGAGGACCTGGACTGGATCCCGGCCGACCGCCCGCTCCTCCCTGCCGTCCGCGCCCTCCTCGTCGACCGCTGACCCCTCTGCTGCGCGGACGCCGCCCCCGGCGGACCGGGGACGGCGTCCCCGTCACGGCTCAGCAGCGGCGGTGGGTCACCTGAAGACGTCCTTGACCTTCTCGCCGGCCTGCTTGACGTTGCCCGCGGCCTGGTCGTTCTGACCCTCGGCCTTGAGGTCCGGGTCGTCGGTGGCGTCGCCGAGCGCCTCCTTGCCCTTGCCGGACAGCTCCTGGGCCTTGTTCTTCATCTTGTCGATGCCGCTCATGGGACTCCTCCGTCGGGGACGCCGATGGACCGGCGTCGGTGCGGCGGTACCCGGGCGGGGGCGGTGCAC
Source organism: Modestobacter marinus (assembly GCF_011758655.1). Classification (NCBI taxonomy): domain Bacteria; kingdom Bacillati; phylum Actinomycetota; class Actinomycetes; order Geodermatophilales; family Geodermatophilaceae; genus Modestobacter; species Modestobacter marinus. The sequence continues at coordinate 225,828 of NZ_JAAMPA010000001.1, read as the reverse complement.
ACGGACCGTGAGCAGGCGGTTCACAGGCCAAGATCACGTTCTCCGGGATGTGATGCGGACAACCGAAAACCGTGCGGTCGGAGGCCGCTTATTGCGGCGATGTTTCAGGTGTTCCCCGCCGTTCGTTTGCACAGGTCACAAAATGATGACGGCCGTGGACGGCCTCTTCCGGCTCTGCCTAGGGTCTGGCCGTTGCGCTCGTCCGAAAGCGTCCCGACAGCTGGATGACAGCGCGTGTTCATGTAGGAGCCCAGTCCGCCCGGCGATCCCGGGTCGGTCAGACCTGATCGTTCCCCCCGCTCCTGCGGGTCGAGGAGGCAAGCGAACGTGAAGTTGAGCAAGCGCACTTCCATGCTCATCGCGACCGGGCTCACCGGTGCGATGGCGCTCTCGGCGTGTGGGGGCGGCAGCGAGGACGAAGGCGGCGGCGAGGCCAGTGGCGGCTCGGGTCGCGTGGTCTTCGGCGAGTCGACCGACTTCCCGGAGAACCTCTACCCGAACATCGCGGCCGGCAACGCCACCTCGGTGGCCAACGTCCTCATCAAGGTGCTGCCCTCCGCGTACCACATCCAGCCCGACTTCACCGTCGAGTTCAACGAGGACCTCTTCACCGGCGAGCCGACCCTCGAGGAGGTCGACGGCCAGCAGGTGAACACCTACGAGATCAACCCGGACGCGGTGTGGAGCGACGGCACCCCGATCAGCGCGGCGGACTTCGAGTTCACCTGGCGGGCCAACCGCAGCGGTGACCCGGCCGACGGCGGCTGCCCCGCGGTCCTGTCGACCACCGGCTACGAGCAGATCGCGTCGGTCGAGCCGGGCGAGGACGACAAGACCGTCGTCGTCACGTACGAGACGCCCTTCGCCGACTGGCAGGGCAACTTCGAGAACCTGCTGCCGGCCCACCTGATGGACGCCGACGACCCGGCCGCGGTCTGCGAGACGATCACCGAGGGCTGGCCGATCGCCGAGGGTCTGCCGGAGGGCATCTCCGGTGGCCCGTGGCAGGTGTCGAACATCGACGCCGGCCAGCAGGTCATCGTGCTGACCCCGAACCCCGAGTGGTGGGGCGACGGGCCGGAGCTCGAGCAGCTGATCATCCAGAACATCGGCAACGACCCGACGACCGCCGTCCAGGGTCTGCAGTCCGGTGAGCTGGGCGTCATCTACCCGCAGCCCCAGCTCGACCTGGTCGAGCAGGTCCAGGCCCTCGAGCCGAACGTCGAGAGCGAGATCAACTTCGGTCTCACCTTCGAGCACCTCGACCTGAACACCCAGGACCCGCACCTCGCGGACCCGCTGGTGCGCCAGGCCCTCGCCTACGCCCTGGACCGCCAGGAGATCGTGGACCAGACCGTCGGGCAGTTCTCCTCCGACGCGCAGGTGCTGAACAACCGGATCTGGCTGAACACCCAGCCCGAGTACGAGGACACCGCGCCGGAGCAGGTCAAGACCCAGAACGTCGAGGAGGCCCGCGCGCTGCTGGAGCAGGCCGGCTACACCGCCGGTCCGGACGGGTTCTACACCCACCCGGAGCGTGGCCCGCTGAACATCCAGATCGACACCACGGAGAACAACCCGCTGCGGCAGACCACGATCGAGGTCATGATCCCGCAGCTGGCCGAGGCCGGGATCAACGCGTCCTTCAACGCCAACCCGGACATCTTCGCCGGTGCCGAGTCGCCGACCTCGCTGGAGGGCGGCGGCTTCCAGGCGGCGCTCTTCGCCTGGGTGGGCAACCCGTTCATCACCTCCTCCCAGTCGATCTACCAGTCGCCGCAGGGTGACAACATCCAGCAGAACTACAGCCGGATCGGCAACCCCGAGATCGACGCGCTCTTCGCCGAGCTGGCCACCGAGCCGGACCGCGAGCGTCAGGCCGAGCTGGGCAACCAGATCGACGGTCTGCTCTGGGAGCAGATGGCCACCATCCCGCTCTACCAGAAGCCGACCTTCGTCGCGCACCAGGCCAACATCGAGGGTGTGCAGGACAACCCGACCGAGGCCGGTCCGCTGTGGAACTCGGAGACCTGGACGGTCGAGTGACCCCCTGAGCTCCACCCAGCACGGCTGAGCACCACCCAGCACGGCTGAACACCACCGGGCCACCGGCACCCGCGGCCCCCGGGAGACCATCCCCGGGGGCCGCGGTGTGTCGGGGCCCGGCACACCGCTCCCTCCGGACCCGGCACGACCTGCGACGGGTCCGGCGAAGGCACGCCGGACCGGCCGATCGGCCGGACGGCTTCCGCTCTCGGCGTAAGGTCACCACATGTTCTTCTTCACGATCCGGCGTCTGCTCGCGTCGGTCCTCGTGTTGCTGGTCAGCTCGTTCCTGGTGTTCGCACTGTGCGCGGCCAGCTTCGACCCGCTGGAGAAGTACTACACACAGAACCCCCGGCCGCCGGAGTCGTTCTTCAACAACCTCCGCGAGACCCTGGGCCTGAACGACAACTTCTTCGTCCGGTACTGGAACTGGCTCTCTGGGGTCGTCACCGGGGACTTCGGCGAGACCGTCAACGGCACCCCGGTGACCGAGCAGCTCTGGCCGCGGCTCATGGTGACCGGCCGGATGATCATCGGTGCGATCGTGATCGCCATCCTGCTGGCGATCATCGTGGGCGTCATCGGCGCCGTGCGGCAGTACAAGGCCTCGGACTACACCTTCACGTTCATCGCCTACATCCTCATCGCCCTGCCGACCTTCTGGTTCGCCGCGCTGCTCAAGGAGTACGTCGCCGGCGGGGTCAACGACCTGTTCGGGCAGCAACTGCTCTACACGATCGGCGAGGAGACACCGGGCCTGTCGCTGTACGCCTCCGGGTGGGAACTGTGGTCCGACCGGCTCGGCCACCTGGTGCTGCCCACGATCAGCCTGGCCGCGCTGTCCTTCGCGGCCTGGAGCCGGTTCCAGCGGGCCGCCATGCTCGACGTGCTGGGCTCGGACTACATGCGCCTGGCCCGGGCCAAGGGCCTCACCTACCGTCGCACCGTGCTCAAGCACGGGCTGCGGAACGCGCTGATCCCGCTCACCACGGTGGTCGCGCTGGGCGTGGGCACGTTGTTCGGCGGCGCGGTCATCACCGAGACGGTGTTCGTCTGGCACGGCATGGGCGAGTACCTGCTGAGCAACGGCATCGATCAGAACGACATCAACGTGGTGCTCGGCTGGCTGCTGGTCAGCGCCGTGTTCGTGGTCGTCTTCAACCTGGTCGCGGACCTCCTCTACGCGGTGCTCGACCCGCGCATCCGGCTGTCCTGACCCGGACTCGCGAGAAGGAACGGACACATGGCCACCACCCAGACCACCACCGGACCCGTCGTCCCTGCGACACCGGGCACGCCCGAGGGCGGCCCGGTCGAGCGCGAGTTCACCGTCAAGGCGCGCAGCCAGCGCCAGCAGATCGTCGGCCGCTTCCTGCACAACAAGGTGGGGATGACCGGCGCGGTCATCTTCGTGCTGCTGCTCGCCTTCGGGTTCCTCGGCCCGCTGGTCACCGGGGTCGACTACGCCGATCAGGACAGCGGTTTCCAGTCCGTCCCCCCGGGCACCGCCGGCTACCTGATGGGCAGCGACGCCATCGGCCGTGACCTGATGGCCGGGATCATGACCGGGGTCCAGCGCTCGCTGTTCATCGTTCTGCTCTTCGTCGCCATCGCGTTCCCGATGGGCCTGCTGGTCGGGGCGCTGGCCGGCTACTTCGGCCGGTGGGTCGACAGCGTGCTCATGCGGCTGGTCGACCTCATCCTCACCGTGCCGCTGCTGGTCGTGCTGATCGTCGTGGCCAGCAACTTCCCGGGCTCCCGCACCCCGCTGGGCGTGGGCATCATCCTGGGGCTGTTCGGCTGGCTGGACCTCGCCCGGATCGTGCGCAGCCAGTTCCTCTCCCTGCGGGAGAAGGAGTACGTCGAGGCGGCACACGCGATGGGCGCCTCCAACGTGCGGATCATCTTCAAGCACCTGATCCCCAACTCGCTGGGGTCGCTGATCGTCTGGACGACGCTGGCCGCCGCCACCGCGATCACCCTCGAGGCCGCCCTGACCTACCTGGGCTTCGGCGTCAACGGCGCCAACCAGACCTCCCTGGGGCGGCTGGTGTCCGACGGGGTGCAGGCCGCGAGCACCCGCCCCTGGCTCTTCTACTTCCCCGGCATCGCCCTGCTGATCATCGTGCTGTCGATCAACCTGATCGGCGACGGGATCCGGGATGCCTTCGACCCGAGCAACCGCCGCGTGCGGGCCTGACGAGGAGCTCCATGTCCACGACCGGGACCACGGGCCCCAGCATGTCCGGTGCCACCTCCACGGGCACCATGCACCAGGGCCGCACCACCAGCCTGCCCGGGTTCGACCCGAGCGCGCCGCTGCTGGAGGTGAGCGACCTCAACGTCCGGTTCCCCACCGAGGACGGCCTGGTGCACGCCGTCCGCGGCGTCGACTACTCGCTGCGCTCCGGTGAGGTGCTCGGCATCGTCGGGGAGTCCGGCTCCGGCAAGTCGGTGACGTCGCTGGCGGTGATGGGGCTGCTGCCCGGCTCCGCGCGCGTCACCGGCTCGATCAAGTACCGCGGCCAGGAACTGCTGGGGCAGAGCGACCGCAGCATGTCGCGAGTCCGCGGCAAGGGCGTCTCGATGATCTTCCAGGACCCGATGACGTCGCTGGACCCGGTCTACAAGGTCGGCGCGCAGATCGAGGAGACGCTGCGCATCCACGACAAGCAGCTGTCGTCGAAGGCGGCCGAGGCACGGGCGGTCGAGCTGCTGGAGCTGGTCGGCATCCCGAACGCCGTCGACCGCGTGCACTCCTACCCGCACGAGTTCTCCGGCGGCATGCGCCAGCGGGTGGTCATCGCGATCGCGATGGCCAACCAGCCCGAGGTGATCATCGCCGACGAGCCGACGACGGCGCTCGACGTCACCGTCCAGGCCCAGATCCTCGAGGTGCTGCAGACCGCCCTCCACGAGACCGGCGCGGCGATGGTCATGATCACCCACGACCTGGGGGTCGTGGCCGGCATCGCCGACCGCGTCCTGGTCATGTACGCCGGCCGGCCGGTGGAGATCGGCAGCGTCGAGGACATCTACTACGAGCCCCGGATGCCCTACACGCTCGGTCTGCTGGGCTCCCTGCCCCGGCTGGACTCCGCGACCCGCGAGCGGCTCACCCCGATCAAGGGCGCACCGCCCTCGGTGGTCAACATGCCGCCCGGCTGCCCGTTCGCCCCGCGCTGCCCGCTGCACATCGACGAGTGCGACGAGGCCGAGCCCGAGCGCTTCCAGGTCGGCCCCGGCCACACCGCCGCCTGCATCCGCACGGCAGAGGTCGCGGCGGCCCACGGGCACGCCGCGGACATCTTCAGCGAGTCCGCCGACGACCGGGACCTGGGGACCACCCCGGCCCCGGCCGGCGTGGCCCTCGCCGCGGACGACCTCGACGGCGACGGTCCGGCCGTCCCACCGGGTGACCAGACCGCGCCCCGGGCCGGCGCGGAGGACGCCGGCACCCAGAGCGTCGTCAGCGCCCCGCCACGCCCCACGAACGGAGACCGGGCATGACCGCCCCCACCACCCAGCGGCCCGCCGACGGCACGCCCGAGCGCGGTGAGCCGATCTTGTCGGTCCGTGGTCTGGAGAAGCACTTCCCGATCAAGGGCGGCGGCCTGATCAAGCGGACCGTCGGCGCGGTCCGTGCCGTCGACGGCATCGACCTGGACCTCTACCCCGGTGAGGTGCTCGGCCTGGTCGGCGAGTCCGGGTGCGGCAAGTCCACCACCGGGCGCGCCATCCTCAACCTCCAGCCGGCGACCGGCGGCTCGGTCGTGTTCCAGGGGCGGGAGCTCGTCGGCCTCGACCGCAAGCAGATGCGCCCGCTGCGCCGGGACATCCAGCTGGTCTTCCAGGACCCGTACGCCTCGCTGAACCCGCGGCTGCCGGTCTTCGACATCGTCGCCGAGCCCATGATCATCCACGGGCTGACCAAGGACGAGGACGAGCTCCGCTCGCGGGTGCGGGAGCTGGTGGAGACCGTCGGGCTGAACCCCGAGCACACCAACCGCTACCCCGCCGAGTTCTCCGGGGGGCAGCGGCAGCGCATCGGGATCGCCCGGGCGCTGGCCCTGCAGCCCAAGGTGCTCGTCCTCGACGAGCCGGTGTCGGCGCTGGACGTCTCCATCCAGGCCGGCGTCATCAACCTGCTCGAGGACCTCAAGGCCAGCCTGGGGCTGAGCTACCTGTTCATCGCCCACGACCTGTCGGTGGTCCGGCACATCTCCGACCGGGTCGCGGTCATGTACCTGGGGCGGATCATCGAGATCGCCGACCAGGAGACGCTGTTCAGCCGACCGGCGCACCCGTACACGCAAGCGCTGCTGTCGGCGATCCCGCTGCCCGACCCGCGCCGCGAGCGCGCCCGGCAGCGGATCATCATCACCGGCGACGTCCCCAGCCCGGCCAACCCGCCGTCGGGGTGCCGCTTCCGCACCCGGTGCCAGAAGTTCGCCAACGAGCTGACCGACGGCCAGCGCGAGATGTGCCTGACCGTCGACCCCAAGCTCGAGGACCGCGGCGCCGGTCACCTCAACGCCTGCCACTACGCGGAGGCCAAGTCGGTGTTGTGACATGGCGGCTGTGACATGGCGATCCTGGCGGATCGCACCGCGGCCAGGGGGCGTGCCCGGGCTGCGTTGAGCCGTTTCGTCGGATCCGAGCAGGACCCTCCGGGTCCGTGCTCGGATCCGACAGCTCGCTCTGCTCGCGTACCGCATCGCGGCTGGGTCGCGGGCCGGCTGCCGGGACGCGCGTACGTCGGTGGCAGGCAGGACCCTCCGGGTCCGTGCCTGCCGCCGACAGCTCGCTGCGCTCGCGGGGCGTGGGGGTGGGTCGTCCGGGCTCGGGTGACCGGCTCCGGGAGGATGGGGCGGTGACTGCTCCGCGGCGGCTTCTGCTCGTGCACGCCCATCCTGACGACGAGACGATCAACAACGGCGCCACGATGGCCCGGTACGTCGCCGAGGGGGCGCAGGTCACGCTGCTCACCTGCACGCTGGGCGAGGAGGGCGAGGTGCTCGTGCCCGAGCTCGCCCAGCTGGCCGCCGACCAGGCCGACCAGCTCGGCGGGTACCGGATCGGTGAGCTGGCCGCGGCGATGGCCGCGCTCGGCGTCACCGACTGGCGGTTCCTCGGTGGGGCGGGCCGGTACCGGGACTCCGGGATGATGGGGACCCCGCCGAACGACGCCCCGCGCTCCTTCTGGCGAGCCGACCTGGACGAGGCGGTGGCGCACGCGGTCGCCGTCGTCCGTGAGGTGCGCCCGCAGGTGCTGGTCACCTACGACGAGAACGGCGGCTACGGGCACCCCGACCACATCCAGGCGCACCGGGTCGCGATGGGTGCGGTGCAGGCGGCCGCCGACCCCGGCTACCGGGCCGACCTCGGACCGGCCTGGCAGGTGGCGAAGATCTACTGGAACGCCATGCCGCGTTCGGTCGTGCAACGGGGCATCGACGCGCTGACCGCCCTGGGGGAGGCCTCGCCCTTCGCGGTCCCGGCCGGCCTGGACGAGGTCCCGTTCGCGGTCGCCGACGACGTCGTCACCACCGAGGTCGACGCCCGGGACCACGCCGCACGCAAGGAGGCCGCGATGCGCGCCCACCGGACGCAGCTGACCGTGGACGGCCCGTTCTTCGCGCTGTCGAACGACCTGGGCCAGGAGGTGCTGGCCACCGAGCACTACCGGCTGGTGCGCGGCGAGCGGGGCCCGGCCGGGCCCGGCCCGCAGGGCTGGGAGGACGACCTGTTCGCCGGGCTGCCCGGGTGAGGGTGCTGCGCCTGCTGGGCTGGTCGGTCCTGGCGGTGGCCGTCGCCGCCTGGCTGGCGCTGGTCGAGGTGTTCTGGTTGCCCTGGCGGGTCGGTGGCGTCCCGGTGCCGGTGTCCCTGCTGGTGGCCGTGGTCGGCAACCTGATGCTGGTCGACGCGGCCCGCCGGCTGTCCGGCTCCCGGCTGGTGGCCGTCCTCCCGGCGGTCGTCTGGCTGGTCATCGCGATCGCCGGCACGATGCGCCGTCCGGAGGGCGACCTGCTGCTGCCCGGCGGCGACGCCGCAACGCAGGCGGTCACGCTCGGGTTCCTGCTGTTCGGCGTGGTCGCCGCGGCCTTCGCCGTCGGCCGGGCGCTGGGCGCCGAGCCGGTCAGGCAGGTCAGGCCGGCCCGCGCCGGTAGTGGTAGCGGTGGTGCTCGATGAACCCCGCCTGCCGGTAGAGCGCCCGGGCCGGGGCGTTGCCCGCGGTGACCTGCAGGTACACCGAGTGCGCGCCCCGTTCGGCCGCCCACCGTCCCAGCGCGGCCATCACGGCGGTGGCCAGCCCGCGGCGCCGGTGCTCCTCGGCCACGGTGACCGCGGTGACCCCCAGCCAGCCGTCGGTCAGCGCCCCCCGGGCGACCGCCGCCAGGGGCGCGGGCTCCGGGGCGAGCCGCACGGAGGCGAAGACGACGTCCGGGGCGGAGGTGAGCACCCGGCGGGCGACCGGCGGCAGCGCCGCCCCCTGGTGCCGGTAGCCGGCCAGCCAGGCGTCGTCCGGGGTGGGGGAGAGGTCGACCGGGACGGCCGGCTCGGCCGGCCGGCCGAGCGGGGCGGTGAGCACCAGCACGTCCTCGTCCCGGGTCCACCCGGCGGCGTCGAAGGCCGCGTCGGCACGCCGGGACTGCACGCCGGGCAGCTGGGCGGCCGGCCGGAGCCCCCGCTCGTCGTACCAGCGGGCGACGGCGGCCACCGCCTCGGGCAGCGGCACCCCGGGGTCACCGACGACCAGGGCCGAGTTGGCCCGGCCGGTGAAGCCGCCGCCGGCGCGCAGCAGCCAGTCGCCCAGCCGCTCCTCCTCCAGGGCCTGCCAGCCGCGGGCGGCCAGCAGTTCCAGCTCCGGTACCCCCAGGGGTGAGCGCCGCTGTCCCATGGCGTCGATCCTGCGGTGTCAGCCGGGCAGGGGTGCGGCCGGGGTCGGCAGCCGGGCGGCGAGCCAGTCCAGGACGTCCTCGGCCGCCATCGGCCGGGCGACGTGGTAGCCCTGCGCCACGTCGCACCGCCACTCCCGCAGCACCGCCAGCGCGGCGGCGTCCTCGACGCCCTCCACCACGATCGTCATCCCCAGGTCCCGGCCCAGCTGCAGCGTGCTGCGCACGATGGCCGCGGACCGGACGTCGGAGGTGAGCTGGCCGACGAAGCTCCGGTCCAGCTTCAGCTCGTGCACCGGCAGGGCGCGCAGGTAGGTCAGGGACGAGTAGCCGGTGCCGTAGTCGTCGATGGAGAGCCGGACGCCGAGGGCCCGGAGCCCGGCGAGCACCTGGGAGCTGCGTGCCGCGTCGGCCATCAGCACGTCCTCGGTGATCTCCAGGGTGAGCGCGGCGGCGGGCACGCCGGTCGCCTCCAGCAGCATGGCGACCTGGTCGGGCAGGGCGACGTCGGCGAGGTTGGACACCGACAGGTTCACCGCGACCGACAGGTCGTGGCCGGCGGCGCGCCAGCCCTGCAGGTCGCGGAGGGAGCGCTCCAGCACCCGCAGCGCGAGCCGGCGCATCAGGCCCGCTTGCTCGGCGAGGCCGAGGAAGGTGTCCGGGGCGAGCAGGCCCCGCTCGGGGTGCGCCCACCGCACCAGCGCCTCCACCCCGGTGACCTGGCCGCTGCGCAGGTCCAGCTGCGGCTGGTAGTGCGGCACGAGCTGGTCGGAGTCGAGTGCGCCGCGGAGCTCCTCGAGGGTCTGCAGCCGGTCGCGGGGGTCCGTGGCGCCGTCCGGGGTCCACACCTGGGAGCCGTCCCGGGCCCGCTTCGCCGAGTACATCGCGGTGTCGGCGCGGGCCAGCAGCAGCGAGCGGTCCCGGCCGTGGTCGGGGCACACCGCGATGCCGATGCTGGCGTCGACGTGCAGCGACATGCCGTCGAGCACGAAGGCCGCCCGCAGCGCGGCGCCGAGCCGGTCGGCCACCTGCTGGGCCCGCTCCGCGTCGGCGTCGGGCAGCAGGACGGCGAACTCGTCGCCCCCCATCCGGGCCAGCAGGTCCGCCGGTCCCAGGGGCTCCTCGAGCCGGGGGCCGACGAGGCGCAGCAGCTCGTCGCCGACGCTGTGCCCGAAGCTGTCGTTGACCTCCTTGAAGCGGTCCAGGTCGATCATCAGCACCGCGCAGGACCGGGCCGGCGTCGCGTAGACGGTGCGCTCCAGCTCCTCGGTGAAGCGCCGTCGGTTGGCCAGGCCGGTGAGCGGGTCGTTGTGCGCCTCGAGCGCCAGCTGCTGGACGCGCAGCTGCTCCACGGCCCGCAGCTCGGCGTTCTGCACGACCAGGGCGCCCTCGAGCACCACCTGCTCGACGGCCTGGCGCAGCGCCGGTGACCACTCACCCGTCCCGCTGGAGGAGCCGGTGACCACGATCCCGTGCAACCGGTCGCCGGACAGCAGCGGCACGCTGACGTAGGAGCTGAGCGCCAGTGCCTGCACGAGGTCGGCGTCGAGCAGGTCGCTGGCGACCGCGTCGGGGACGAAGACCGGCCGCCGGTCACGGGCGGTCAGCCGCCACAGCCGGACGTCGGCGACGTCCCGGCCGACCAGCCGGTCGCGGACCACCCCGACGTTCTCCGCGGACCAGCCGACGTGGCGCACCTCGGCGAGCCGGCCGGCGTCGTCGAGCAGGAAGGCGGCGCTCCGCTCGGTGCCGGCCAGCCCGCGCAGCACGGTGGCGAGCACCTCGGCCGCCTCGGCCACCCCGGTCACCGACGCCCCGTCCACGAGCAGCTGGCGGACGGCGCGGGCGGTGCGGAGCGAGGCGGCGCGGGACTCGGTGGCGCGCGCCTGCTCGATGACCCCGCCCAGGTGGGCGCCGGCGGCCGCGGCGAGCCGGCGGACGTCCTCGGAGAAGGGCTGGATCGAGGGGCTGTCCAGGGTCAGCACCCCGGACAGCTGGGGGCTGCGGCCCAGGGGCACGGCGAGGGCGGAGGCCATGCCGAAGGCGTCGACCCACCAGCCGGTCAGCAGGGAGGAGTCCCGGTCGGCGGACAGCGGGCGACCGGTGCGCAGCACCTCGTCGGCCAGCCGCAGCGGCTCGGGCGCCTGGCAGAGCGGCGTCCAGTCGTCCGGGCCGCGCCGGCCGTCGGCGTAGCTGGCCATCCGCGGCACCAGGACGCCGTCCTCCAGCAGGAACACGCAGGCGCGGTGCACCTCGCCCAGCGCGGCGAGCTGCTCGCAGGCGGAGCTGAGCAGCTGGTCCATCGACCGGGCGAGGGCGGCCCGCTCGATGAGCCCGAGCAGCACCTCGGCCTGGGCGAGCCGGCGCTGCTCCGACCGTCGCGTCCAGGCCGCCCGCAGGGCCAGGGCCAGTCGCGGCGTCGCGTGCCGGAGCTGGGACGCCGAGGCCGCCGCGGCCGGTTCGATGATGAGGGCGCCGACGACCTCGTCGCCCACCAGGAGCGGCTCGCCGTGGGCGGAGCGCACGCCGTAGCTGCCGGCCTCGTCGGCGAGGGACTGCGGGGCGTCGTCGAGGGTCATGTTCAGCGTGCGGCGCTCGCCGATCACGGCGGAGAGCACGGGTGAGCGGTCCAGGGACAGCGGCACCCGGTCGGCGGCCGGCACCTGGCCGACCGGCTCGCCGGCGCGGACCTGGCGGAACGGGACGGCGACGCCGGTGCTGGCCTCGTGCACCCAGACGGCCACCCGGCTGGCGCCGGAGCTGCGCTGCAACCGGAGCAGGAGCTGCTCGAGGGCTGCGACGGCGTCGTACGGCGAGGGCGGGCCGCCGCGGCCCTGCGCTCCGTCCCCGGACGTCCCGACCTCTGACACACCACTCCATCGGCGGGACGGCGCGGTCCTGGAGGGTGTGCAGCAGGTCACCCCCCGATCGGGTGGCGCGCCCCGGTGGCAGATCGGTGGCCCACCCATCGCGCTGAGCGGGGAGGCCTCGGGTGATACTGGACATGATCGACCGCACTCCCTGGCCGGCCAGGGAGCTCACCGCCCCGCACGTCCCGGAGGAACCCCGTGACCTACGTCATCACCCAGGCCTGTGTCGACGTCCTCGACAAGGCGTGCATCGACGAGTGTCCGGTGGACTGCATCTACGAGGGCGACCGGATGCTCTACATCCACCCCGACGAGTGCGTGGACTGCGGCGCCTGCGAGCCGGTCTGCCCGGTCGAGGCCATCTACTACGAGGACGACGTCCCGGACAAGTGGAAGGACTTCTACAACGCCAACGTGGAGTTCTTCTCCGACCTGGGCAGCCCCGGCGGCGCCGCCAAGACCGGGAAGATCGACAAGGACCACCCGCTGGTGGCCGCCCTCCCGCCGCAGGGCGAGGGAAGCTGAGCGCGGTCCGGCTGCCGGACTTCCCCTGGGACTCGCTGGGTCCTGCGCGCGCTCGCGCCGCTGAGCACCCCGGTGGTGCCGTCGACCTGTCGATCGGCACGCCGGTCGACCCGACGCCGACCCTGCTGGGGGAGGCCCTGGCGGCAGCCGGGGACGCCCCGGGGTACCCGACGGCGCTGGGCACCGTGGACGTGCGGCAGGCGGCGGCCGGCTGGCTCTCGCGCCGGCTCGGCGTCCGGCTGGCCGACCCGCTGGGGGCCGTGCCGTCGGTGGTCCCGACGGTGGGCTCCAAGGAGCTCGTCGCGCTCCTGCCGACCCTGCTGGGGCTGTCGGGCACCGGGACGGTGCTGATCCCCGAGGTCGCCTACCCGACCTACGAGGTGGGTGCCGTCGTGGCCGGGCTCTCGGTGCAGCGCACCGACAGCCCGCCGGCCGAGCCGGGGGACGCCGTCCTGGTCTGGCTGAACTCGCCGGGCAACCCGCACGGCCGGGTGCTCACCGACGACGAGCTCCGGGCCTGGGTGGCCTGGGGCCGGGCGCACGGCGTGCCGGTCGTGGCCGACGAGTGCTACGTCGAGCTGGGCTGGGAGGGCGTCCGGCCGCGGTCCGTGCTGCACCCGGACGTCGCCGGACCGGACCACGCCGGTCTGCTGGCCGTCCACTCGCTGTCCAAGCAGTCGACCGCCGCGGGCTACCGCGCCGGCCTGCTGTCGGGTGACCCGGCGCTGGTCCGCCGGGTGTGGGAGGTCCGCCGGCACCTCGGCCTGCTGGTGCCCACCCCGGTGCAGGCGGCGATGGCCGCGGCGCTGGCCGACGACGCGCACGTGGACGCCCAGCGGGAGCGCTACCGGTCCCGCCGGGACCGGCTGGCGCCGGCCGTGCGGGCCGCCGGCGCGCGGATCGACCACTCCGAGGCGGGGCTGTACCTGTGGGTCACCCGCGACGAGGACTGCTGGGCGACGATCGACTGGCTCGCCGGGCTGGGCATCGTCGCCGCACCTGGCAGCTTCTACGGTCCGGCCGGGAGCCGGCACGTCCGGCTGGCGCTCACCGCCACCGACGAGCGGATCGACGCCGCCGTGGAGCGCCTGACCGCCTGACCGGTGCTCAGGCCAACAGCGTGGCCGCCGGGAGGGCCCGAACGCCTGCTCAGCCCACCAGGGTGGACCGGTGGACGGCCGGGCTGACGCCGGTCGCCCGCTTGTACGCGGCGCTCAGCGCGAAGGGGCTGGCGTAACCGACCCGCCGGGCGATGGTGGTGAGGGTGAGGCCGGGGTCGCGGAGCAGGTCGGTGGCCAGCGCGATCCGCCAGCCGGTCAGGTAGCTCATCGGCGGCTCGCCGACCAGGTCGGTGAACCGGCGGGCGAGGGTCGCCCGGGCGACCCCGACCGCGGTCGCCAGCGCGGCGACCGTCCACGGCTCGGCCGGCCGGTCGTGGAGCAGGGCCAGCGCGGGTCCCACCACCGGGTCGCCGGCGGCCAGGTACCAGCCCGGGGCGCCGGCGTCCGGTCGGGCCGCCCAGGTGCGCAGCGCCGACACCAGCAGGACGTCGAGGAGCCGGTCGAGCACCGCGGACTGCCCGGCGGCGTCCCGGTCGATCTCGGTGGCGAGCAGCTCGGTCACCGCCCGGGTGCCCGCGTCGGCGGGGACCACGACCAGCTCGGGCAGGGCGCGCACCAGCCGCTCGCCCACCGCACCCGGTGCGGGGTAGGTGCCGGTGAGCAGCACCGTCGAGCCGGCCGCGTCGTTGCCCCACGACCGCCCGCCCAGACCGGCCATCCGGTCGCCGGGGGCCCCGTCGACGGGCGTGCACACCTGGCCGGGGCCGACCCGCACCTGCGGCGGCGTCGCCGGGTCGTCGGCCACCGTGTACGGCTCCGGACCGCGCAGCAGGACCACGTCCCCGGCCGGCACCGGCACGGTCCGGTCGCCGGCGAGGACGACGCAGGCGGACCCCCGCAGCACGGTGAGCACGGTCAGCGGGGCCTCGTCGGCGATCCGCATCGACCAGGGTGGCCGCAGCACCGAGCGCAACAGGAAGGCGCCGCGGGCGTGCGGCCCGCCCAGCAGCGCGGCGACCGGGTCCATATCGGGCAGCGTAGACGCCGACGTATGCATATGCGCTCCTGCGCCATGGATCGTCTCGCCGGCGGTGGCTGTACTGACGACATGACCGCACAGACGATCCTCGTGACCGGCGGCACCGGCACCACCGGCAGCCGCATCACCGCCCGCCTCCGTGCCCGGGGCGTCGACGCCCGGGTGGCCTCCCGCAGCAGCGCCTGCCGCCTGGACTGGGCCGAGCCCGGTACCTGGGCACCGGCCCTGGCCGGCGCCGGGGCGGTCTACCTCGCCTACGCCCCCGACCTCGCCGTGCCCGGCTCGGACCAGGTGCTCGCCGCGTTCACCCGGACCGCCGCCGCGGCCGGGGTGCGCCGGGTTGTGCTGCTGTCCGGGCGCGGCGAGCCGGCCGCCCAGCAGGCCGAGCTGGCGGTGCGGGCCGCCGCCGACGCTGCCGGGCTGAGCTGGACGGTGCTGCGCTGCAGCTGGTTCGTGCAGAACTTCACCGAGGGCCAGTTCGCCGACGCCGTGCGCGCCGGTGAGCTCGCGCTGCCCGTGGCCGACGTCGTCGAGCCGTTCGTGGACGCCGAGGACATCGCCGAGGTGGCCGTCGCCGCCCTGCTGGACGACGGCCACGCCGGGCGGACCCACGAGCTGACCGGCCCCCGGGCGCTCACCTTCGCCGAGGCGGTCGCCGGGGTCGCGGCGGCGACCGGCCGGCCGGCGTGCTTCCGCACGGTGCCGTTCCCGGCCTACGCCGCGGAGCTGGCCGCCGCCGGGGTGCCCGACGACGTGATCGGGTTGCTGAATCACCTGTTCACCGAGGTGCTCGACGGGCGGAACGCCGCTCCCGCCGACGGGGTGCAGCAGGCGCTCGGCCGGCCGGCCACCGACCTCGCCTCCGCCGTCCGCCGCAGCGTCGGGAGCTGGGTGTGAGCGGGGAGCGGCCGCTGGTGGTGGTCGCGACGATCGGGTCGGGGCTGGTGGCCGGGGCCTTCGCCGTCTTCAGCCTGATGGTGGTTCCCGCGCTGACCGCCCTGCCCGGGGCGGCCGGGGCGACGGCCATGCAGTCGGTCAACCGGGCGGCGATCCGTCCGGGGTTCATGACGCTGCTCTTCGGCACGGCGCTGGTCTGCCTGGTGCTGGGTGGGGTCGAGCTCGCGGGGCAGCGCCGGCCGGCCTTGCTGACCGGGGTCGCGCTGTACCTGTTCGGCGTCGTCGGGGTCACCGTGCTGGCGAACGTCCCGCTCAACGACGCGCTGGCCCGGCTGGACGCCGCGGCACCGGGTGCGGCGGAGGAGTGGCGGGCGAACGCCGGCCGCTGGACCCGGTGGAACACCGTGCGCTCGCTCGCCGCCACGGGGGCGGCGACGGCCCTCGTGCTGGTGACGGCCGACTGACCGGGGTCAGGCCAGGCGGAGCCGGAGCGGGAGCTCGAACGTGCTCGGGGTGCTCTCCCAGCCGGCCGCGGGCGTCCAGCGCCAGCCGTCCATCTCGATCCCGGTGAGGCCGAAGCGCTCGGCGTGCGCCACCGCCCAGGTGGCCTCCGGCCAGCCGGCACCGGCGATGGAGACGGTGCCGTCGGCCTCGACCGTGGGCGCACCGGCCTCCCGCCGGGCGGCCTCGGTGACCACGGCCGTCCGGTCGGCCACGGTGGCGGGCCCGGCGCCCGGCTCGGCGCCGCAGGCCAGGGCCGAGGGCGAGGTGGCGAGCAGGGCGCCGCTCAGCGCGCTCGCCATCGGCTCCCACTGCTGGTACGCCTCCGGGTAGCCGCTGCGCTGGACCGCCTGGGCCACCTCGGTGAGCCGTCCGGTCTCCCAGCCGGGCACCTCGACCAGGCCGTCGAAGAACTTGCCGGCCGAGTAGACCGGGTCCTGCACCTGCGCCTCGCTGCCCCAGCCCTGCGAGGGCCGTTGCTGGAACAGCCCGAGGGAGTCGCGGTCGCCGTAGTCCAGGTTGCGCAGCCGGGACTCCTGCTGCGCGGTCGCCAGCGCGATGACGGTGGCCCGCGGCGGCAGGCCACGCGACCGCGCGACCGCCGCGATGGTCGCCGCGTTGGCGGCCTGCTCCGTGGTGACGGCGACGTCCGTGCCGGGCACCGTGCACCCGGCGAGCACCGACGGCGTGCCCTCCTCCTCGCGCCAGAACGGGGCGACCGCGGCCAGGAGGACGGCCACGAGCACCAATGGCCCCAGGGCCCGGCCACGGCTCGTCCGGCGCGCGGGGCGCCGGGGTGTGGGCCGGGCCGGGGGACGGCGTGCCGGGCGCGCGGCGGGGCGGTTGGCCCGCGGCGGGGGCCGTCGGCCCGCGACCGGGGTGCTCACCATCGCGCCGATCGTAGGTCGCCGAGCTGTCAGGAACCTGGAAGACGCGGGCCCGCGCGGCGCCCGGTCCCCGGCAGGGGGTCCTCGATCAGTTGGCGTGCAGTGCCGCGTTCAGCGCGCCCCAGTCGCCGTCGCGAGGGAGCGCCTCGAGCGCGCCGCTCAGGGAGTTGCGGCGGAACAGCAGACCGTCGCGCCCGGAGAGCTCGCCGGCCTTGATCGACGTCCCGTCGGGGAGCTGCACCTTCGACCCGGCGGTCACGTAGCAGCCGGCCTCGACCACGCAGCCGTCGCCGAGGGAGATCCCGATGCCGGCGTTGGCGCCCAGCAGGCAGCCCTTGCCGATCGAGATGACCTGCTTGCCACCCCCGGAGAGGGTGCCCATGATCGACGCCCCACCGCCGACGTCGGAGTCGGCGCCCACGACGACCCCGGCGCTGATCCGGCCCTCCACCATCGAGGGGCCCAGCGTGCCGGCGTTGAAGTTGACGAAGCCCTCGTGCATGACCGTGGTGCCCTCGGCGAGGTGGGCGCCCAGCCGCACTCGGTCGGCGTCGGCGATCCGCACCCCCGAGGGGACGACGTAGTCGACCATCCGCGGGAACTTGTCGACCCCGAAGACGGTCAGGTGCCCGGCGGCGGAACGGAGCCGGGCGCGCGCCGCGTCGAGCTCGGTGGCGAGCACCGGTCCGGCGCTGGTCCAGGCGACGTTGGCCAGCAGCCCGAAGACGCCGTCCATGTTGATGCCGTGCGGCCGGACCAGCCGGGCGGAGAGCAGGTGCAGGCGCAGGTAGACGTCGTGGGCGTCGACCGGCGGGGCCGAGAGGTCGGCGATGGTGGTGGAGACGGCGACCGACCGCACGCCACGGGCCTCGTCGCTGCGCACCAGCCCGGAGAAGTCGGGGCCGAGCAGCCCCTCCAGCTCCAGCACCCCGATCTGCTGGGTGCCGCTCTCGCCCTGGTCGGCCCCGCTGAGCGTGGGGGAGGGGAACCAGGTGTCGAGCACCGTCCCGTCGGCGGTGAGGGTGGCGATGCCGACGCCGTTCGCGCCGGTGGTCTCTGCAGCGGTCGTCACGGGCGTCGAGGCTACCCAGCGCGCCGCGTCCCCTTCACTACCCTCGGCAGTCGTGAGCCCCGCCGACGAGCCGTTGCCCCCGCTGGACCTGTCCGCCGACGTCCTCACCCTGACCCGGGCGCTGGTCGACGCCCCGTCGGTCTCCGGCACCGAGGGGCCCCTGGCCGACGCCGTCGAGGCCGCGCTGCGCGGGCTGGGCGGCCTGGAGGTCGAGCGGGTCGGCGACACCGTGCTCGCCCGCACGAACCTCGACCGGCCCACCCGGATCGTGCTCGCCGGCCACCTGGACACCGTGCCGCTCGCCGGCGACCTGCCCAGCCGGCTCGAGGTCGTCGACGGCGAGGAGCGGCTCTACGGCTGCGGCACCAGCGACATGAAGGCCGGCGACGCGGTGATGCTGCGGCTGGCCGGGGTGTTCGGCGTCCGCGGCGCGCAGCCGGCCCGCGACCTCACGTTCGTCTTCTACGACAACGAGGAGGTCGAGGCGGTCCGCAACGGGCTGGGCCGGGTGGCCCGCGAGCGCCGCGGCTGGCTCTACGGCGACCTGGCGGTGCTGCTGGAGCCCACCGACGGGGTGGTCGAGGGCGGCTGCCAGGGCACGCTGCGCGTCGTCCTCACCGTGCCCGGCACCCGTGCGCACAGCGCCCGTTCCTGGCTGGGGGTCAACGCCGTGCACGGCGCCGCCGGCATCCTCGCCACGCTGACCGCCCACCAGGCGCGGGAGGTCGAGATCGACGGGCTGCTCTACCGCGAGGGGCTCAACGCGGTGCGGATCGAGGGCGGGGTCGCCGGCAACGTCGTCCCCGACGAGTGCCGGGTGACCGTGAACTTCCGGTTCGCCCCGGACCGGGACGAGGACCAGGCCCTGGCGTACGTGCGCGAGGTGTTCGCCGACGCGCTGGCCGCCGGGGTCGCCCTCGAGCTCACCGACTCCTCCGGCGGTGCGCTGCCGGGGCTGGCCGAGCCGGCCGCGGCGGCGTTCGTGGCCGCCGTCGGGCAGCCGCCGCGGGCCAAGCTGGGCTGGACCGACGTGGCCCGCTTCGCCGCGTTCAGCATCCCCGCGGTGAACTACGGCCCGGGTGACCCGACCCTGGCCCACACGGTCGACGAGCACGTCCGGGTCGACCGGCTGCAGCCGGCCGAGGACGCCCTGATCGCCTACCTGAGCGGGAGTGACGCATGAGCCAGACCGACGACGGTGCGCGGCGGCGGCCGATCCGGCACCGCGGCCCGATCACCCTGCGCGGCGGTGAGCCCGACCCGCAGATGGCCGGGACGACGACCGACCAGCGCCTGCTGGACCGGCGCGGCAGCAGCGACTGGGTGCACACCGACCCGTGGCGCGTCTTGAGAATCCAGGCCGAGTTCGTCGAGGGCTTCGGGCTGCTCGCCGACCTCCCGCGGGCGGTCAGCGTCTTCGGCAGCGCCCGCACGCCCCGGGACTCCGCCTACTACGCCACCGGCGAGCAGCTGGGCGCCGCGCTGGCCGACGCCGGCTACGCGGTGATCACCGGCGGCGGCCCGGGCGCGATGGAGGCGGCGAACAAGGGCGCCTGCGACGCGGGGGGCACCTCGGTCGGGCTGGGCATCGAGCTGCCGTTCGAGCAGGAGCTCAACGAGTGGGTCGACGTCGGCGTGCTGTTCCGCTACTTCTTCGTGCGCAAGACGATGTTCGTGAAGTACGCGCAGGCGTTCGTCATCCTCCCCGGCGGCTTCGGCACCCTCGACGAGCTGTTCGAGGCGCTCACCCTGGTGCAGACCCGCAAGGTGACCCGCTTCCCGGTGATCCTGTTCGGCAGCGAGTACTGGGCCGGGCTGGTCGACTGGATCCGGCAGACGATGGTGGCGCAGGGCACGGTGAGCCCGGGTGACCTCGACCTGCTGCACGTCACCGACGACGTCGCCGAGGCGGTCGCGATCATCCAGGCCGCCGACGCCACCCGGGCGCAGCACGAGTCGGAGCCCCCCGGCGGGCAGGCGGTGCCCGACCCCGCCCCGGTCGACGACTGAGCATGACCGGACTCGTCTTCGTCATCAGCCTGCTGCTGGTCGGCGGGCTGCTGTTCCTCGGCGCCTCGCTGCTGCTCGGGCGGGGGGAGACCCAGCCGCCGGCCGAGCCCGGGCGCTCCTCGGTGCAGCTGCCCGAGGGCCGCGCGGTGGTCGCCGACGACGTCCGGGCGCTGCGCCTCTCGGTGGCCGTGCGCGGGTACCGGATGACCGAGGTCGACTGGCTGCTGGACCAGCTGGCCTCGGTGCTGGACGACCGGGACGCGGAGATCGCGGCCCTGCGCGCGCAGCTCCCCGCGGGACACCGGGGAGCCGATCAGCAGGACACCGACCCCGGAGGCGTCCCCGTCGTGGGCGACGGCCGCGGGAGTGACGAGGAGAGGCGGGCCGATGCCTGAGCTGGTGGAACAGGTGGACGTGGACGCACCACCCGAGCAGGTGTGGGCGGCGCTGGTCGACTGGGACCGGCAGGGGGAGTGGATGCTGCTCACCGACGTCCGCGCCGGCGCGAAGGACGGCCAGGGCGTGGGCGGTGAGCTGGCCGCGACGACCGGGGTGCGGCTGCCGGTGCTCGGCCGGCGGGTGGGGGTGCTCGACACCATGCTGATCACCGGCTGGGAGCCGCCCCGCCGGGTCGACGTGCGGCACACCGGCCGGGTGGTGCGCGGCACCGGCACCTTCGAGGTGCGGCCCCGGGAGGGCGGCGGGTCGACGTTCGTCTGGACCGAGGGGCTCGACCTCCCGCTCGGCGCGCTGGGCCGGGCCGGCTGGCCGCTGGTGCGCCCGGTGATGGCCGCCGGCGTGCGGTTGTCGCTGCGCCGGTTCGCCGCCTACGCCCGCGCCCACGGGCGCTGACCGGCCGCCTGCTCGGCGTCCCGGACCGCCGCCCGGCTGCAGTACCACTGCCGCCACAGCAGCGCGGCGACGACCACGTGCACGACGGTGCCGCCGTCGTACAGCAGCCGCGCGCCCGCCTCGGCGTGCGTCACCCCGGCCGGTGGGTGGGCGTACAGCCACTTCGCCAGCACGTCGTGCCCGGCCATGCCGGCGCCCAGGGCGACGGCGCGGGCCACCACGCCCCGCCGGTGCGGCGCCGGGTCGACCGCCAGGACGGCGGCGGTGGCCAGCCAGCCGGTCAGCAGCACGTGCACCGAGACCAGCAGGTGGCTGCCGGGCGAGTGCGCGACGGTGCCGAGCAGCCCGCTGCCGTGCAGCACCCACAGCCCACCGACGTTGAGCGCGACCGCGACGAACGGGTCGCCGAGCACCCGGGCCGGTGCCGAGCGCAGCAGCCGGCTCACCGAGCGGGCGCGGCCGAGCGGGAGCGCCCGCAGCAGCACCGTGACCGGTGCGGCCAGCACCAGCAGCACCGGCGCCACCATCCCGGTGAGCAGGTGGGCGGCCAGGTGCGCCCGCAGGTCGCCGTGCGCCTGCGCCAGCGGGCCGGTCAGCCCCGCCGCCGCCACGGCCAGCCCGGCCAGCCAGCTCGCCGTCCGCAGCGGTGACCAGCGCAGGTCGACGGCCGCCAGCACGTAGCCCAGCGCCAGCAGGGCCAGGACGGCGAGGACGACGCCGGTCACGGGCGGGCGCTCACCGGTCGGCCGCCGGGGTCCGGGCCCGCGCCAGCAGCGCGAGACCGGCGGCCAGCAGGACGACGCCCGCACCGATCCAGGCGACGTCGTAGGGCAGCAGGTCGACGCCGTAGCGGACCTGGTGCACCCGCAGCACCTTGTGGTCGACGACCCCGTCGAAGGTCTGGAACGCCCCGGCGCCCACCAGCACCGCCCCCCACCACGTGCGCGGGGTGAACGAGCCTCGGCGGCGCACGTCGGCGAGCAGCGCCAGGCCGGCCACGGTCGCCGACCAGGTGACGGCGTGCAGCAGGCCGTCGGAGACCAGCGCGGCGTCCCCGCCGGCGCGGTCGTAGAAGTGGTGCCAGTGCAGCAGCTGGTGGAAGACGATCTCGTCGAGCGCGCCCATCGCGCCGATGCCGAGCAGCAGGCCGGAGACGAGCAGCCGGCGACGGTCGGTCCGCGCGGGGTCGGCTGCGGTCACGGGGCCTCCGTCGTCTCCGGGCATGTGCCCGCTCGCTGCCCGCCGGACCCGCCGGGGAAACGCCGGCCACCACGGCGGGACCGCGGGTCGGTGGGACGCAGCTGACGGCGGCCCGCCGGGACCGTCGGACCGGGCGGCCATGATGTGCCGGTGGGCGTGGTGGCGGGAGGACGAGGGTGAGCCGGCGGGGCTGGGCGCTGTTCGTGGCGATGTCGCTGATCTGGGGACTGCCGTACCTGCTGATCAAGGTGGCGGTCGAGGACGTCTCCCCGGTCGTCGTGGTCTTCCTGCGCTGCGCGATCGGCGCGGCGCTGCTCGTGCCGTGGACCCTGGCCCGCGGGCACCTGGGCACCGCGCTGCGCCGGCACTGGCGGGCGCTGCTGCTGTTCACCGTGCTGGAGATGACCGGGCCCTGGCTGCTGCTGCCGTGGGCCGAGCAGTCGCTGTCCAGCTCGCTGACCGGCCTGCTCGTCGCGGCGGTGCCGTTCGTGGCGGCGGTGGCGGCCCTGCTCGCCGGCGACGAGGACCGGCTCTCCCCGCTGCGGGTGGTCGGGATGCTCATCGGGGTGGTCGGCATCGTGGCCCTGCTGGGGCTGGACGTCGGCGGGGCGCAGCTCAGCGCGATCGGGGCGGTCGCGCTGGTGGTGGTGGGCTACGCGGTGGCCCCGATCGTGATCAGCCACCGGCTGCCCGACGTGCCGGGCGTGACGGCGGCGTCCTTCGCGCTGCTGTTCACCGCCCTGGTCTACGCGCCGTTCGCCCTGCCCCGGCTCGGCGAGGCCGTCGAGGCGCCGCCGCAGGCCTGGCTGGCGCTGCTCGCGCTGGGCACGGTCTGCACCGCGCTGGCCCTGGCGCTGTTCTTCGCGCTGATCCGGGAGGCCGGCCCGCAGCGGGCGCTGGTGATCACCTTCGTCAACCCGGCGGTCGCCGTGCTGCTGGGCGTCCTGGTGCTCGACGAGCCGTTCACCCTGGGCCTGGCCCTGGGGCTCCCGCTGGTGCTGGTCGGCTGCGTGCTGGCCACCCGGCGCAGCCCGGTCCGCACCGCGCGGTCGGAGTTCGACGACCTCGACACGGCCGTCCCGTGACCGGGGAGACGCCGGCGTCGGTGGAACGGTGCGGGTGGGCGACGAGCGCGCCCGAGTACGTCCGCTACCACGACGAGGAGTGGGGGGTGCCGCTGCACGGCGACGACGCGCTGTTCGAGCGGGTCACCCTGGAGGCCTTCCAGTCGGGCCTGTCCTGGATCACCATCCTGCGCAAGCGCCCCGCCTTCCGGGCCGCGTTCGCCGGCTTCTCGATCCCGGCGGTGGCCGCCTTCACCGACGACGACGTCGAGCGGCTGATGGCCGATGCGGCGATCGTCCGCAACCGCGCCAAGGTGACGGCTGCGGTGCGAAACGCCCGGGCGGCACTCGACCTGCCGGAGGGTCTGTCGGCGCTGTTGTGGTCCTTCGCGCCGCCCGCGGGACGGCCACGGCCGGAGACCCTCGCCGACGTCCCGGCGACCAGCACGGAGTCCGTTGCGCTGGCCAAGGAGCTGAAACGGCGGGGGTTCTCCTTCGTCGGACCGACCACCTCCTACGCCCTGATGCAGGCCACCGGGATGGTCGACGACCACGTCGCGACGTGCTTCCGGGCGGCCGGCACGTACCCGGACTGAGGGGTCCGGGTTGGTCGATGGCCGGGGATACGGGATCATGGACCGCACAGCTCTGCACGAACAGTTGCCACACCACGGTCCAACCGGGCTGTGGGTGGCCGGTGAAGGAGGCACGCATGGCGGCCATGAAGCCGCGTACGGGTGAAGGTCCCCTCGAGGTCACCAAGGAGGGCCGCGGCCTGGTCATGCGCGTCCCGCTGGAGGGTGGTGGCCGGCTGGTCGTCGAGCTGTCCCCCGACGAGGCGAGCGCCCTCTCCGAGGCCCTGAAGGGCGCGATCAGCTGAACACCGACGCGAGTCTGCCCCCGGGCAGCCCCGCGACCGACGACGCGGCCCCGGCCGCCGGCAGCACGCCGGCGACCGGGGCCGTGCCGTCGTCCCAGGCGGCTCCTCAGGGTGGAGCCCGCCAGGGTGCCCTGCCGTCGCCGCGGGTCGAGGTCGTCCCGGCGCTGCCGGTCATGGGTGCCGACGACGTCCTGGCCGTGCCGGTGGGTGCCCAGGGCGCGCTGCCGGACTGGCTGACCGCGGCCGACCAGCCGCCGGTCGACCCGGGGTTCCTCGCCGCGGCCCTGGCCGACACCGGCAACGGCGGCAAGCCCGGCGGGATCACCAACGTGCCGCTGCAGAGCCGGCGCCCGCGCAGCGTGCTGGCGGTCGGGGTGGGCGATGCCACCCTGCCGCACCTGCGCTCCTACGTGGCGGTCGCCGTCCGGCGGGCGCAGACGCTCGCCGAGTCCGGCGCCCGCCGGCTCGTGCTGCCGCTGGACACCGGCGTGGCCCCGGCCGGGGCGGACGAGGTGCGCACGGCGGTCGAGACCGCGCTGCTGGCCGGCTACCGCTTCCGGGACACCTCGACCCCGCACCCGACCCGGCTCGCCGAGGTGCTCGTGGTGGCTGCTGCTGCCGACGACCCGGCGGTGGCCGCCGGTGAGCTCGCCGGCCGGGTCGCCGCGGAGTCCGTGGCGTGGGCCCGCGACCTGGTGAACACCCCCAGCAGCACCAAGACCCCGGACTGGCTCGCCGAGCAGGCCCGTGGGCGGCTGGCTGCGGTCGCCGGCGTGACGGTCACCGTGCTCGGCGCCGACGAGCTGCGCGCCGGTGGGTTCGGCGGGGTCCTCGCCGTCGGCGGGGGATCGGCGTCCCCACCGCGGGTGGTGGTCGCCACCTACCGGCCGCGGGGCGCCGGACCGGCCCACCCGGTGCTGGTCGGCAAGGGCATCACCTTCGACACCGGCGGCATATCGATCAAGACCAACGCGGGCATGCGCGAGATGAAGACCGACATGGCCGGTGCCGCCGCGGTCCTCGCCGCCGTCGACGCCGCGGCCCGGTTGCAGCTGCCCGGCGCCGTCACCGCCGTCGTCGCGCTGTGCGAGAACGCCGTCTCCGGTGCCGCCTACCGCCCGGCCGACGTCGTGCGGCACGTGGGCGGGCGCACCACCGAGGTGCGCAACACCGACGCCGAGGGCCGGCTGGTGCTCGCCGACGCGCTGGCGCACGCCCGGCTGGCGCTGGGGGCCACCGTGCTCGTCGACGTCGCCACCCTGACCGGGGCGATGCGGACGGCGCTGGGGGCGCGCACCGCCGGGCTGTACGCGACCGCCGACGGGCTGGCCGACGCCCTGCTCACCGCAGCCGGTCACGCCGGTGAGGCGTGCTGGCGGATGCCGCTGACCGAGGAGCACGTCGGGCACCTGCGCGCGCAGCTCGACTCCGAGGTGGCCGACGCTAACAACGCCCCGGGCAACCCGGGGTCGACCACGGCGGCGCTGTTCCTGCAGCCCTTCGCCGGGGGCCTGCCGTGGGCGCACCTGGACATCGCCGGCCCCGCACGCGCCGGCAGCGACGACGCCGAGGTGGTCAAGGGCGGCACGGGGTTCGGCGTCCGCACGCTGCTGCGCTGGCTGGAGGCCGGCGCGCCGGCCGAGCTGCCGGAACCGGTCGTCCGCGACTGAGTGGTTGCCGGCGCCGGTCGGCGGGCATGTCCGGGCTCGAGCCGCGCCGTCGGCGCGACCGGATCACAGGGGGACCACCCGTGAGCATGATGGACAAGGCCAAGGGCGCACTGAACAGCGACAAGGGCGAGAAGGTCAGCGACTCCGCGCTGGACAAGGGCGAGCAGTTCGCCGACAAGAAGACCGGTGGCACGCACGACGCCCAGATCGACAAGGGGCGGGACGCCGCCGACGGCAAGATCGGCAACCAGTAACCGACCGTGCCCGCGGCTGGGGCCCAGTGCCCCGGCCGCGTCGGGCAGGATCGGCCCGTGACCGACGAACAGCGCGGAGTCGTCTTCCCGGCCGGGCCTGACGGCCGGCGCAGCACCGCCACGCTCGGCCGGGCGGTGGTCGCCGACGCGCTGCGGCCGGTCGACCCGACCGGTGCGCGGGCGGCCGAGCAGGAGACCAACTGGCGGGCCGGCTACCTGCCCCACCTGCGCCGCGCGGTGGAGGCGGGGCTGAGCTCCCGCGCTGCGGCGCTGCAGATCGCCGGTGCGGGACTGGACTCGCTGCACGCCCGCATGCGGGTGGCCGGCCCGGACGGCGAGACCGACCTCGGCGCGCTGCAGACCGCGCCGGCCGCGCGCCGGCTGCGCACCGTCGAGCTGACCGGGGACGCCGAGCCCGAGCGCGAGCTGTCCCTGCCCTACCGCGGTGCCCGGCTGCGCGGCGACGAGCTGCACCGCCGGCTGGTCGCCTGGGTCGACGCCGGGGTCATCGAGCCCAGCTGCGCCGACGCCGTGCGCACCGTGGCCGACCACCCCGAGTGGCTGGCGCTGCCCGACCGCACGGTCGCGGTGCTCGGGGCCGGCGCGGAGATGGGGCCGCTGACCGCCCTGCTGCGCTGGGGCGTCCGCGTCGCCGCCGTCGACCTGCCCCGGCCGCCGCTGTGGGAGCGGGTGCGCGACACCGCCCGGCGCGGCGCCGGCACGCTGCTGCTGCCGGTCGGGGAGGACGACGCAGCCGGCGCCGACCTGATCACCGAGGTGCCCGCGGTCACCGACTGGCTCGCCGCCCTGTCCGGCTCGCCGGTGCTGGGCAACTACGTCTACGCCGACGGCGCGACCAACGTCCGGGTCTCCACCGCCGTCGACGCCCTCACCCTGCGGCTGGCCGGCGCCCGCCCCGACCTGGCGCTGGCCTTCCTCGCCACCCCGACCGACGTCTTCGCGGTGCCCGGCGAGGCCGTCGACTTCTCCGTCGCCGCCTACGCCGCCCGGCCACGGACGGCGAAGCTGGTCGGCCGGCCGCTGCGCACGCTCTCGGCCGGCCGGTTGCTGCGCCGGGCGTACGTGCCGGGCGCCGACCCGGGCATCGCCGACAGCCTGGTGCCGCAGCAGGGGCCGAACTACGCCCTGGCCAAGCGGCTGCAGCGCTGGCGTGCCGCGGTGGCCCGGGAGGCGGGCAGCACCGTGTCGATGAACGTCGCCCCGCCCACCCGCACCCGCTCGGTGGTCAAGAACCGGGCACTGGCCGCCGCCTACGCCGGTGCGCACCGCTTCGGGGTGGAGGTGTTCGAGCCGTCGACGTCGAACGTGCTGATGGCGGCGCTGCTCGTGCACGACCTGCACACCGACGGCGGCGCCGCCCAGCAGCACCCCTGGCAGGACGAGGCGCACGCCGCGGCGCACGGCGGGCTGTGGCGCACCCCGTACGCCCCGCGCAGCGCGCTGGGCCTGGCGGCGGTGCTGGGACTGGGCGCCGCACGCAGCTGAACCGGCCGGCCGTGTTCCGCTGACGGCCGGTCACCTCTACGGTTCCGCCATGCCGGCCACCGGACCCCTCACCCCGGCCCCGCCCCGGCCGCGGCCGCGCGTGCGGGACCCGTGGACGGCGCTGCGGGTGGTGCTGGTCGTGGTCGGGCTGGGCATGGTCGTGGTCGCCGTCCTCGTCGGTCAGCGTCCGGCGTCCCTGGCGGACCTGCGGGCGGCGGTCGACGCCGGTCGGGTGGAGACGGTGCGGGTCAGCGAGGGGCTGGAGCCGGGCGCGACCGGCTACGCCTGGCAGATAGCGGTCTGGCGGTCCGGTCCGGTCACCCACCGCACCGAGGTGTGGGAGGCCGCTCCCGGGGTCGCGGTCCCGCAGGACAGCCGGCCGGTGCTGCGCCGCGACCTGGCCGACCAGCTGCAGGCCGCGGACCCCGACCTGCGCGTCGTCCCGTGGGTGGAGCCGCCCACCTCGGCGGAGGTGCTCGGCTGGTGGCTGCCGGGCTGGACCGGGACGGTCTTGCTGGGGCACGCCGTGGCGGTGGTGCTCGTGCTGGTGGGTGGTCCACCCCCGGCCCGGGCCACGCGCTGGGCCTGGCTCTGGCTGAGCTGGCCCCCGATCGGCAGCCTGGCGTTCCTGCTGCTGTCCGGTCCGTTCCCCGGCCTGCCGGCGCCGCGTCCCGGTGGGCGGCGGTTGACCGGGGGCTGGGCGTTCCTGCTCAGCTGGGTGGTCGTCGGCGCACTGGTCGGCGGCTGACCCCTCGCCGCCGGTCGGGCCGGACCCCGAGCGGGGGCCTCAGGGTCTGGCTCCGGGGCGGCTCAGGGTCGGTTCAGGGCGCTCACCGATGTCGCCGAGGACGCCGCGCCGACAGGCTCGTCGGCATGGACACCACCTCTCCCGCCCACCCCGGGGGGACGCTGTGATCGTCGCCCGGGGACTCACCAAGACCTACGGCGCCAAGACCGCCGTCGACAACTTGAGCTTCACCGTCGAGCCCGGCCGGGTCACCGGCTTCCTCGGCCCGAACGGGGCCGGCAAGTCCACGACGATGCGGATGATCCTCGGCCTGGACCGCCCCACGTCGGGCAGCGTGACCGTGAACGGCCGCTCCTACGCCGCCTCCCCGGCGCCGCTGCGCGAGGTCGGTGCGCTGCTGGAGGCCCGGGCGCTGCACCCCGGCCGCAGCGCCCGCGACCACCTGCGCTGGCTGGCCGCCAGCAACGGCATCCCGCGCACCCGGATCGACGAGGTGCTCGACCTGGTCGGTCTCGAGGCGGTCGCCGACCAGCGGGTGGGTCGCTTCTCCCTCGGCATGGGCCAGCGGCTCGGCATCGCGGTGGCGCTGCTCGGCGAGCCGCCGGTCGTCGTCCTGGACGAGCCGGTCAACGGGCTGGACCCGGAGGGCATCCGCTGGGTGCGCAACCTCGCCCGGGAGCTCGCCGGCCAGGGGCGCACGGTGCTGGTCTCCAGCCACCTGATGTCGGAGATGGCGCTCACCGCCGACCACCTGGTCGTCGTCGGCCGCGGCCGGATGCTGGCCGACTGCTCGATGGCCGACTTCATCACCGAGCACGCGTCCTCCTACGTCCGGGTCCGCAGCCCGCGGCTGCGCGACGCCGAGGCGCTGCTGCGCAACAACGGTCTGGACGTCGACCCGGCGGGCGACGAGCTGCGGGTGCGCGGCCGGAACGCCGCCGAGATCGGTGAGCTGATCGGTGGCGCCGGGCTCCACATCCACGAGCTCGCCCTCGTCCAGTCCTCGCTGGAGGACGCCTTCATGACCCTGACCGCCGACAGCGTCGAGTACGCCACCCACCCCACCGAGACCGCAGGAGCAGCGCGATGAGCGCCTCGCCGACCGTGAGCACCGTGTCCGCCCGACCCGGCGCCGGTTCCGCCGCCGACGTCGTCCGGCTCGACCCGAACCGGCACGTCCCCGGCGTCCGGCAGCCGGGCTTCGCCCAGGTGCTGCACGCGGAGTGGGTCAAGTTCTGGACCGTGCGCTCCACCCGCTGGTCGCTGGGGCTGCTGTTCCTGCTCGGCGCCGGACTCACCACGCTGGTCTGCTGGGCCGCGGCCGGGGAGCTCGCGGCCGGTGACACGGGGGAGTCCCCGGCGTCGTTCATCACCTGGGGCCTCCTGTTCTCCCAGCTCACCGCGATCGCGCTGGGCACGCTGATGGTCACCAGCGAGTACGGCACCGGGATGATCCGGGCGACGCTGTCGGCGGTCCCGCGCCGCGGCCGGGTGGTCGCAGCGAAGGCGCTGGTGCTGGCTCCGGTGCTGTTCGTCGCCGGTGTCGTCACCGCCTTCATCGGCTACCTGGGCGGCAACTGGTTCCTCGACCGGGAGGGCATCGGGCTGGCGCTGTCCGACGACGGTGTGGTCCGTGCCCTGTTCGGCAACGGGCTCTACCTCGCCGGGCTGGGCGTGCTGGCCCTCGGTGCCGGCTTCCTGATCCGGAACACCGGCGCGGCACTGACCGTCGGCATCGCGCTGGTGCTGATCGTCGGGAACCTGGCCTACGCCCTGCCCGGCACGTGGGGGGAGTGGGTGGCCAAGCTGATGCCCGGCAACGCCGGCGGCTCGGTCGCCCAGGTGATGCCCTTCAACGGCGGCGCGGTCCTCGCACCGTGGACCGGCTTCGCGGTCTTCGCCGCCGAGGCGCTCGCCGTCCTGGTCGCCGGCTACGTCGTCCTCCGCCGCCGCGACGCCTGACGAACGACGCGACGAAGCCCCGGCCCCCCGCACGAGGGGACCGGGGCCTCGTCGCGCCTGCGTGGCGTCGCTGCCTGGACGCCTGTGCCTGGACGGCGGTCCCTCGCTCGCGGGAGGCTGCCGGCCGTGCGCCTGCGCGTGCTCGACCTCGCCCGGCGGCGGCCGCTGACGGTCGCCGCTGCACTGACACTGCTCTGGCACCTCGCGCTGTTCGCCGTCGAGGACCTGCTGCCCCCTATGTCGCCGGCCTGGTCGCCGTCGCTGGGCGCGGTCGTGGTGAACCTGGTCCTGGCGGCCGGGACCGTGGCGCTGATCGGGTGGCTGGGCTGGTGGCGGGAGACCGGGCTGTGCTGGCGGCGGCCGGACCGTCGCTGGTGGCTGGCCGTGCCGCTGGTGGCCGAGGGGGCGGTGTTCGCGGTGCCCGGGTTGGCCGGCTCCTCGGTCGCGCTGAGCAGCCTCGCGGTGATGACCCTCTCGATCGGGCTGTCGGAGGAGGTGCTGAGCCGGGGGCTGGTGCAGCGGGTGCTCGCCGGGCTCGGGCCGGCCGCCGCCGCGGTCTGGGTGGGGGTGCTGTTCGGCCTGGGCCACGCGCTGTCCGGGTTCTGGTTCGACCGGCCGTGGGGCGACGTGCTCTACGTCGTGGTCGCGGCGGGCTGCTACGGCTTCTGCCTGGCGGCGCTGCGCTGGCACCTGGGCACGATCTGGCCGCTGGTGCTGCTGCACGCGCTCACCGACTTCACCCAGCTGGCCAGCCCCGGCAACCTGCCCTTCGGCGTCCGGGTCGTGCTGGTGGTGGGCCTGGTCGCCTACGGCTGGTGGCTGCTCCGGCTGCTGGACCGCCCCGGGCCGGACGCCGACCTCAGGCCGGGCCCACCAGACCGGCGACGATCTCCGCGGAGAGCGTGACCAGCGGCAGCCCGCCGCCGGGGTGCGACGAGCCCCCGACGAGGAACAGGCCGGGCAGCGGCGAGGCGTTGGCCGGCCGCAGGAAGGCGGCGCGGGCGCCGTTGCTGGACGTGCCGTAGATCGACCCGCCGGGGCTCGCGGTCTCGCGCTCGAGGTCGGCCGGGGTGCGCACCACCCGCCAGCGCAGCCGGTCCCGCACGTCGAGCCCGCGGGCGGCCATCGTGGCGAGCAGTTGGTCGGCGTACCGGTCGGCCAGCCCGGGCGCGGTCCAGTCGACCCCGGCGCCCGGCTCGTGACGGGGCGCGTTGACCAGCACGAACCACGACTCGCTGTCCTCGTCCGGTCGGGTGGCCGGGTCGTCGGGGGCGCTGACGTAGACGGTCGGGTCGGCCACCGGGCGCTTCGGGCTGCCGCGTCTGCCCCGGCCCCCGAAGAGCGCGTCGAACTCGGCGTCGTAGTCGGTGGGGAACAGCACGGTGTGGTGGGCCAGCCCGGGCGTGCGGCCGCGCAGGGCCAGCAGCAGCACGAAGCCCGAGGACGACGGTGTCACCCGGCGCAGCGCGGTCCGGGCCCGCCGCACCGGTGCCTGCGGGGGGAGCAGCCGGCCGTAGAGGCTGGCCGCGTCGGCGTTGCACACGACGACGTCGGCCGGCACCACCTCGCCGTCGGCCAGCCGCACCCCGGCCGCCCGGCCCGCCGTCACCAGCACCTCGGTCACCGCGGCGTCGGTGCGCACGACCGCTCCCCGCTCGACCGCCCGCGCGGCCACCGCCTCGGGCAGCCGGCGCAGCCCGCCGGGGACGTACCAGGAGCCGAAGGCCTGCTCGGCGTAGGGGACGGTGAGCAGTGCGGCGGGGGCGCGCCGGGGGTCGGAGCCGGAGTAGGTCGCGTACCGGTCCAGCAGCATCCGCAGCCGCGGGTCGGTCAGGTAGGCAGCGCCCAGGCCGCGCAGCGTTCGGCCGGGTGCGATCGTGCGGACGTCGGCGGTGTCGCGGGCAAGCCGGGCCAGCGTGGCCGCACCGGCGAGCGGGGTGCGCAGGAACGGCTGCTCGGTGGCCCGCCACATCGCCTCGGCGCGGGTGAGCAGCCCCGCCCACTGGGCGCCGCTGCCGGGGCCGAGGTCGGCGTCCAGCCGGGCCGGGACGTCCTCGAGGTGCCCGGGCATCGCCGTCGTGGTCCCGTCGGCGAACCGGTAGGCGACCGCCGGGTCCAGCCGCTGCAGCGGCAGGACCTCCGACAGCGGGGCGCCGGTGGCGGCGAAGAGGTCCTCGAGCACCTGCGGCAGCGTGACCAGGCTGGGCCCGGTGTCGAAGCCGTGGCCGTCGCGGCCGTACCAGCCGAGCTTGCCGCCGACCTGCGGCGCCTGCTCCAGCACGGTCACCGCGTGGCCGGTCGCGGCCAGCCGGGCGGCGGCGGCGAGACCCCCGAGCCCGGCGCCGACGACGACGACCCGGGCCACGCCGCCCACCGTAGTCAGCGGGCGCCGGCCGCGGTCTCCGGGACGGCCGCCTGCGGGCGCAGCCGCGTGCCGGGGCTGGTCCCCCTGGAGCTGTTCGGGTCGCCGGAAGGTGGCGTCACGGGCGGCGACGCACGAGGGAGCGCACTCCGGCCGATGCCGGCCGGACGGCCGTCCGGGGTCAGAAGTCGCTGTCGAGGTGGCCGAGGAGCGTCGGCCCGTCCCAGGTCGGCGGCGGCATGATCCGCCGGATGGTGAGCAGCGGCTGCGCCGGGTCGGTGGGCTCGGAGAGCTGGAACGCGGCCCGGTAGCCCGCGGCGGCGACGTGCGGCAGCGCCTCCTGGCTCCACATGCCGTGCGGGTAGGCGAGCAGGTCGACCGGGTGGCCCAAGATGCCGGCGAGGGTGGCCGCCGGGGCGTCGAGCTGCTCGGTCCACTGGTCACCGGTCAGCTGGTCCATCCGCTGGTGGTCCCAGCTGTGCGCGCCGATCGTCATGCCCGCCGCCTCGAGCTCCCGCAGCTGGTCGCTGCTGAGCCAGTCGGGCTTGTCCAGCACCACGGTCATCGGGAAGAACGCCGCCGGGAAGCCGAACTGGCGGAGCACCGGTAGGGCCGCCGTGACATGGGTGACCGACCCGTCGTCGAACGTCAGCAGGACCGGCCGGTCGGGGAGGGCGGTGCCGAACTGCAGGTGGTCGACGAGCGCCGGGGCGGTGACCGGGGTGTACCCGCCGTCGCGCAGGGCCTGGAGCTGGGCGGTGAGCACGGCCGGGGGCGTGATGATCGTGCGGGCGTAGGCGCTGTCGTCGGGGCGGAACTCGCGGATCTGGTGGAAGCAGAGCACCGGCACCGTCGACCGGGCGAGGATCTCCGCCGGTGTCCCCGGGGTGGGCGCGGGTTCCTCGGTGGGGCTGGGGGCTGCGCTGGAGGACTCGGCTGCCGACCTCGTGGGCGTCGCGGACGTGCTCGATGCAGCTTCCGAGGAGCTGTCGGACCGGCTGCACCCAGCGAGGAACAACGCGCCGCTGGCAGCCAGGAAGTCACGTCTGCGCACGGCCTCACCGTCGCGCACCGAGGGGTGCCGGTGCAAACCCCTCTCGACGTGTCGCCGGCAGGCGAGCAGCCGCAGGGACGACAGGAGGCCTTGGCAGAGGTCGGTCGCAGGTGGACAAGTCGGCAGGTGGGCTTGACGACGACAGCGCTCGTCGACAAGCGGGCATGTCGACGGAGCGGCATGTCGACATGAGGCGACTCGACAGGAGGTCGTCGACACAGGGGCAGGCCGGGGCGACGCCTGCTGCGGGGGTCAGAAGGGTGGCGGATCGTCAGTCGGGTCGGAGGGTGGTGGTCCCGCTGAGGGTCCTGGCTGGGAGGCCGCGCTCTCCGGCGGTGAGGAGTCGGGTGGTCGTTGGCCGGGTGGTCGTTGGCTGGGTGGTCGGGTGATCCGGGTGACGCCGCTGGGGGTGGTGACGTGCAGGGTCCCGTCCCTGTCGAGCCGGTACTGCCAGCCGGGGGCGAAGGTCTTGAGTCGGTGGTGGGAGCGGCACAGGCAGCAGAGGTTGGTGCAGTCGGTGGCTCCGCCGCAGGCGTGGGCGGTGACGTGGTCGAGGTCGGTCCAGCCGACGCGTTGGCCGCAGTTGGGGAACCGGCGGCGTTGGTCGCGGGTGAGGACGAAGGCGCGTTGGCGGTCGGTGGGTCGGTAGGCGTCGGTCGGTGGTGGCGGCCCGGGCACCGCGCAGTCGCACGGCCGGCTGCCCGCCTCGCCGTCCCCGTCGCATCCGTCTCCGCCGCCGCCTCCATTGCGCCCTTCTCCGTTGGCGCGCCGGTCGGCAGCGCCGCCGGCGCGATCGTTCGGGTGACTGGGGCAGCCGCGGCGGGCCAGGCGGGCGAGTTCGGCGGGGGTGAGCGTGGCCAGCAGCTGCCCGTTCGGGCCGGTGAGGGCGTAGGTCAGGGTGCCGCCCTCGGGGGTGGTGAGGCCCAGTGCGCCGACCCGAGCGAGGAGTTCGCGCAGGTGGGCGGCGGTGATCGGCAGCCCGTTGACCTCACCCGGTGTGCTGCTGGCACCGGTGAGGGCGGCCAGGTCGGCGGTGATCGTCAGGTGGGCGGCCACCGCGGGCAGGCCGGTGTCGGCGGGGCGGCGGATCAGCGCCGAGAGCACGTGCGCCCGCAGCGCCCCGATCGGGCGGGGGTCGCCGTCGGCTTTGAGCATCCGCGCGAGTTGGTCGAGCAGGTCGTGGCACTCGGCGGCCTCGTCGGTGGGCAGGTCCGCGGCCAACGTGGACCGGCCGTCGATCCCTGAGGGGTAGAGGCGTACGTCGGCGGACTTCGCGGCTTCGGCCCGGCGTTCCTCGGCGGCCGCGGCGTCCAGGCGGAGCAGTTCCTCGGTGGCGCGTTTCTCCAGCCGGGCCACCGACAGGTCCCGCGCCTGGTCCAGCAGCGCGGCCTCGACCTGGCCGGCGAGCTGGGCGTGGGTGTGCTCCAGAACATCGGCCAGTACCTGGGCGCGGCGTTCGTCCAGTTCCCCGGTGGCCAGGGCGGCGAAGGTGCCCGGCAGCTTCCTCGACCAGGTCAGTGCCCGCCGCAACCGGACCGCCGCCGTCCCCCGACCGAGGTTGAGGACGGTGGCGAGTTCGGCGAGGAAGAACTCACTGATCTCCTCACCGCCGGGCTCATTGGCCCACCCGGGCCGTCGGGCTCCGGGGCCGTCGGGGTCCAGGGCGGCGGGCCGGTGGCCGGCCAGCTCCAGGATCAGCTCGGCCTCCTCAGCGGCGGCCATCGCCCGCCGCCGCTGCACGGCCCGCAACCAGGCAGCCAGCTGCCGGTCACGCGACCCAGGCTCGGCCGACGCCCTCCGGGCACCGTGCAGGCTGCCGGTGAAGAACACGTCGACGACCGCACC
The DNA here is from genome assembly GCF_011758655.1 of Modestobacter marinus. NCBI lineage: Bacteria > Bacillati > Actinomycetota > Actinomycetes > Geodermatophilales > Geodermatophilaceae > Modestobacter > Modestobacter marinus. Next base: position 190,624 of record NZ_JAAMPA010000001.1, on the reverse strand, counting down.
CAGCGGGCCGGAAGGCAGCGTCGTCGTCACGCATCGAACATACGTTCGAGGTCTGACAGTTCCGGCGGGGACGGGACGGCAGCCCCGCCCCCGCCGGCTGCGGGGTCAGCGGTAGACGACGTCCACGCTGCGGAAGGCGCCCAGGGCGTGGTCAGCGACGAAGTGCTCGTGGTCCCGGCGGACCCGCTCGGCGGCCTCCTCGGCGAAGCGCAGGATGTCGTCGACGAACAGGTCCCGCCCGCCGATCGCCTCCAGGATCGCGGGCTCGACGTCGTAGTCGACGTTGCCGGCATCGTCGGACATCGCGTGGGTGTGCGCGAGGACCCGGCCGCAGATCTCCGCGTACTCCTTCCACTCGTCGGTCGACAGCGAGCCGAGGCTGATGTCGTCGCGGAAGGGGGCCCGCTCGCGCACCATGAAGCTCTTGCCGTCGATGTCGACGCTGCCGTAGAAGACGTCGCCGTCGACCAGGTGCACCCGCTGCGCGTGCCGGATCCGGTCACCCTGCGCGTCGACCTCGTACCCCGAGGGCGGCACCAGCCCGGCCAGCGCCGACCGGCGGGCGCGCTTGAACTCCAGGAGCAGGTCGTCGGTGCCGTCGTCCCGCACGCCGGCGATGAGCACGTAGAACCGGGTGAGCCCGAGCGACGCAGTACCGCTGCCGCGCTTCTCGGCGACGTCCTTCACCCGCATCTTTCCGGCCCGCTCCGGCACGGCGACCTCGTTCTCCTTCAGGTACCGGTCGACGATGCCCTGGAACTCCTCGCGGCGGCTGCTGACCGGCACGAGCTCCTCGTCGGTGCGGAAACCGCGGCGGGTGTCCTCCAGCAGGTCCGCCAGCCACTCGGCCCGGCTGGTCTCCAGCGTGCTGGCGATCAGCTCCGCGATCAGCGGCGGGGCGTTGTCCATCCGCAGCTGCTCGGTCTGCTCCTGGCCGTCAGCGGCGTAGGAGGCGATCCCGGCCACGTAGCCGCGCAGGAACCGGCGGGCGATGGCCCGCTGCTTCTTCGGGCCGTGGCCGGACTTCTCGGCTGCGCCGAGCATGAAGCCGACGGCGCCGCGCTTGAGGTCCCAGGTGAAGGGCGCGTAGTAGGCGTCGTCGAAGTCGTTGACGCCGAAGATCGGCACGTTGTCCGAGCTCGGCATCACGCCGAAGTTGCCGGGGTGGACGTCGCCGAGGGCGAGCACCGTGGGCAGCCGGGCGTCCTCGCCGACCAGGTCGCGGTAGAAGAGCAGGTTGGTGCCGCGGAAGAAGTGGAAGACCGAGCCGGCGAGCTTGTCGAACTTCTCGCGAGCCTCCAGGTCGCCGGTCGCGATGCGGGTCTCGTGGTCCTCACGGACGGTCTCCCGCACGTGCACCCGGCGGTCGTTGCCGGTGAGCATGCGGGGGATCAGCACCATCTCGCCGCGGGCCCGCGCCTCGGCCAGCAGCCGGAAGGCGTCGACCCGGGAGTGCACCGGACGCGACCCGTCGCCGCGGACGCCGTCGGACGAGGCACCGTCGGACGAGGCGCCGTCGGACGAGGCGCCGTCGCCGGACGTCAGCGCGTCGACCAGTTGCTCCTTGGTCATCGACGAACGTCCGGGTACGTCCTGCTCACGCGCGCGGCGGAGCAGTTCGGTGCGGGTGGCGGACTCGAGGTCTGTGTCCATGCCCTCCGCCTACCCGCGACCCTCCCCGGCCCCAAACGCCTGTCATCGGGTCTTCAGACACCGGGGCGGCTCAGCGCACGAGGCGGACCTCCGCCGGCCCTGCCCGTCCGCCGCCGGTGAGGTTCGGCCCCGGCTGCACGGTGGGACCAGTGGCCGCGGAGGAGGGGACGGGGCGCCGAGAGCGCGCAGGCGCGCTCAGTGCAGGTCCCGGCGGGCGAAGAGCACGGTGCCCAGGAGCAGGACGACGGCCGTCACCACGGTCATGTAGACGCCGGCCTGCAGGTTCCCCAGGACGTACACGGTGGACTCCCCGGTGACCCGGTCCGAGCCGGTGAACAGGCTCAGCCCGTCGGGCACCACCAGGGCCGAGGCGTTGTTCGTGAGCAGCCAGGGCTGCCACGCCGGGCGCACCGCCCGCACCGCCGTCTCGAGCACCGCGAAGTAGACGAACCCGATCCCGAGCGTCGCGCCGGTGTTGCGGACCAGGTTCGTGAGCCCGAACCCGAGCAGCCCGGTCAGCGTGGTGAGCAGCACCCCGCGGCCCCCGGTGGCCAGCAGCTCCGACCAGAAGCCGTCGGGGAGGGCGACGCCGTCGCCGGCGAAGGACCGCCACAGGCCGGCCATCGCCAGCCACGCGCCCTGCGCGACCACCCCGAGGACGGCGGAGGCGACGGCGACGACCACGATCTTCGCGCCGAGCACCCGCGGCCGCCGGGTCTCCCAGAACAGCAGCGCCACCATCGACCGGGACGACCACTCGGCGCCGACGAACGTGGCGCCGATCAGGAAGGCGAGCACCGCACCGGCTGCGCTGAACGCCACCGCCCCGGCGACGCCGTCCGCGGAGAACGAGAACGGCGCCGGGTCCAGGTACCAGTCGAGGTCGAGGTCCGCGGCGGTGACCGGTGGGCCGCAGAACTCCTCGGGGGAGACGTCCGGCGGGACGTCGGCCGAGGCCAGGCACTGCTCCCGGAACTCGTTCGACCGTTCCACCTCCGCCTGCAGCTCCTGCTGGGCCGCGGCGAGCCGCTCCGGCGTGGGGGTGGCGAACTGCGTGAGGCCGACGGCGGTGAACGCGGCCCAGCCGAGCACCGCCAGGAGCAGCAGGACCTGGATGAACCGGCGGGCGCCGAAGCGGTGCGCCTCGGCCCTCAGCAGTCCGCCGAACCGGCCGGCGGGTGCGGTCGGGGGTGCCTCGGTGCGGACGGCGGTCATGCCGGCTCCGCCGTCAGCGCCAGGAACGCGCTCTCCAGGTCGGCCGCCACCGGGGTCAGCTCCTCCAGGTAGTGACCGTGCTGCGCGAGCACCCGGGTGACCTCACCCGGAGCCGGGACGGCGGAGACGAGCAGTGCGTCCTCGGTCGGGGTGACGCTGAAACCGGCGGCGGTGAGCACCGCGGTCGCGGCAGCCCGGTCGGGCACCCGCACCCGCACGTCGCCGGAGGAACGGCCGGCGAGCACCTCGTGCACCGGTCCCGAGGCGATGCAGCGGCCACGCGCCATGATCGAGACCCGGTCGGCGACCTGCTCGATCTCGGCCAGCAGGTGCGAGCTGAGCAGCACCGTCGTCGAGCCGTCGTGGCCCAGCCGGCGGATGAGCTCGCGCACGTCCCGGATGCCGGCCGGGTCCAGCCCGTTGCTGGGCTCGTCCAGGATCAGCAGTCGCGGGGACTTCAGCAGCGCCGCGGCGATGCCCAGCCGCTGCTTCATCCCCAGCGAGTACCCCTTGAACCTGTCGTCGGCCCGGTCGCGCAGCTCGACGGTCTCCAGCACCTCCTCGACCCGGGTGCGGGGCAGCCCGGCCGTCTCGGCGAGCAGCCGCAGGTTGCGGCGGCCGGAGAAGCCGGGGAAGAACAGCGGGGTCTCGACCAGGGCGCCCACGCTGCCGATGACCTGCGGGAGCCCGTCGGGCACCGGCCGGTCCAGCAGCCGCACGTCCCCGGCGTCGGGCCGGATCAGGCCCAGCAGCACCCGGATGGTGGTCGTCTTCCCCGAGCCGTTCGGGCCGAGGAACCCGTGCACGCCGCCGGACTCGACCACCAGGTCCAGGGAGTCCAGGGCCCGCTGCGGCGGACGGCCGCGCCGGGCGTAGCTCTTGGACACCGCGTGCATCTCCACGGCCGGCACGAGTGCCTCCTGTCGGGGGACGGGGCTGGGCGGGAGCACCGTGGCACAGCGCAGGGCCGGGCGACACCACCTGGCGTGCGTGTCCGGAACGGGTCCGGACGCCGGTGGTCAGGAGGCGGCGCGCGGCGACCCGAGGAGCCCGGCCAGGGCGGCGTCGGAGGCGGCCAGCGCCGCGCGGTCGGAGGTGCTGCTGGAGGCGACCAGCTCCGCGGCGCCGGTCCGCTCGCACAGCTCGGTCAGCCGGCTCGCCACCTGGGTGGGGCTGCCCGCGATCGCCGCGGCGGTGGTCTGCTCGACGTGGGACCGCTGGCGCGAGGTCCACGTGCGGGCCCGGATCGCGTCCACCGGTTCCAGGGGCGGGAAGGCGCCGGTGGTGCGGGCCTGGGCCATCGCCCAGGCCTCGGGCAGCAGCAGGTCGGCGGCCTCGGCGGCGGTGTCGGCGACCAGCACGTCGAGGCTGATCGCCACCCGCGGCTCCGGTGCCTCCTCGCTCGGCCGGTAGCTGCGCCGGTACCCCGCCAGCGCGGCCAGGCCGGGCTCCGGGTCCCCGGCCACGCCCAGCAGCGGGCCGCCCACGATCACCGGCAGCCCCAGCTCGGCCGCGACCGTGAGCCCCGAGCCGGTCGCCAGCACGTACATCGGGACGGCGGCGGCCGGGCGCGGGTGCGCGGTGATCGGCGCGGAGCCGGCGAGGAAGGCCCGGAGCTCGGTCAGGTCGCCGGCGAAGTCCGGCTCGCCGGTGGAGCGCAGCGCCTGCCGCACCGGCGCGGTGAAGCCGGGGGAGCGGCCCAGCCCGAGGTCGACCCGGCCGGGGGCGAACGCGCTCAGCGTGGCGAACTGCTCGGCGACGACCAGCGGCTGGTGGTGCGGCAGCATCACGCCCGCGGAGCCGAGCCGGACGGTCGTCGTCCGGCCCGCGATCACGGCCAGCAGCACCGCAGGGGTCGCGCCGGCGATGCCCGGGACGCCGTGGTGCTCGGCGACCCAGAACCGGTGGAGGCCCAGCCGCTCGGCGGCGACCGCCCGCTCGACGGTGCCGGTCAGCGCGGCGGCGTCCGGTTCGCCCACGCGGGTGCGTGCGCGGTCCAGCAGGGACAGCAGCATCAGAACGCGTAGCGGACGCGCAGCCACGGGGCGTGCTGCCGGATGAGCTGCTGCAGCCGGTCGACGCCGGCGCGCTTGACGTCGTTGCGGTAGCGGACGTTGAGCATGCCGTTCTGGCTGACCTTGGGCTGCTGCAGCTCCGGGCGCCACAGCAGCTCCTCGGCCTGCGGGTGCCAGCCCAGGTTGACCTCGTGCAGCTGCTCGTTGTGGGTCAGCATGATGATCTCGGTGGCCGCCTGCGCCTTGGTGGCGTCGGACAGCTCGTCGTCCAGCTGCTGCAGCAGCGTCGTCCAGTCCGCCTCCCACCCGTCGCGGAGGACGACGGGGGAGAAGTTGAGGTGCACCTCGTAGCCGGCCTCGACGAAGTCGTCGATCGCCGCGATCCGCTCGTCGATCCGGCTGGTGCGGACGTCGAGTGAGTGCGCGTCGGCATCGGGCATCAGGGAGAAGCGCACCCGGGTGCGGCCCTGCGGGTCGAGGTCCAGCAGCTGCCGGTTGACGAACTTGGTGGCGAAGGAGGCCTTGGCGGTGGGCAGCGTGCGGAAGGTGGCGACCAGGTCGGCGATGTTGTCGCTGACCATCGCGTCGACCGAGCAGTCGCTGTTCTCGCCCAGGTCGTAGACCCAGTCGAACGGGTCGCACTCGTTGGGCTCGGGCTTCACGCCCTGCCGGTCGACGTGGCGGCGCACCGCCCGGGTGATCTGGTCGATGTTGGTGAAGACCGTGATCGGGTTGGCGTAACCCTTGCGCCGCGGCACGTAGCAGTAGGCGCAGGCCATCGCGCAGCCGTTCGCGGTCGACGGCGCGATGAAGTCCGCCGACCGGCCGTTGGGGCGCACCGTGACCGACTTCTTGACCCCGAGCACCAGCGTCTCGGTCTTCACCCGCACCCAGCGCTCGACGTTGCCCTCGTTGCCGTGCAGGTCGGGGATCTGCCAGTGCGAGGGCACCTCGACCAGCTCCGCGTCGGGGAACCGGGCCAGCACCTGCCGGCCGCGCGGCGAGGCGGCGGCCGCGGGTTCGGCGTAGACCGTCCGCACCTGCAGCAGCCGGTTCGACACCGGGGTCTCGGGCGGGAGGACGTCGTCGAACAGGGTCAGTGCGTCCGTCACACCGGGTGCAGCGCCGCCGGGCCGACCGCTGTTCCACCGGGCGGTGTGGTGCGGGCCCTAGGCTCAGCGCTCCGCCGTCCCCCAACTCGGAGGTCCTCTGTGCTGGCCAGCATCGGCTACGCCGTCGCCTACACCGGCGTCGGCATCCTGCTGCTCGTGGTGGGCGCCCTCGCTCTCGACCTGCTCACCCCCGGCCACCTGGCCAAGCACATCTACGAGGAACGCTCGGTCAACGCCGGCATCGCGCTGGCAGCCGGCTTCCTCGGCCAGGGCGCGATCGCGTTCACCACCATCTGGACGAACGCGACCAGCGGATTCGGCCGGGCGCTGCTCTACACCGTCGTCTTCGGGCTGCTCGGCGTGCTGCTGCAGGCGCTGGCCTTCCTGCTGCTGGACCTGCTCACCCCCGGGCGGCTGGGCCAGCACCTCACCGAGGTGGCCTTCCACCCGGCCAGCCTGGTCTCCGCCGGCGCGACGCTGGCCGTCTCGGCGATCATCGTCGCCTCCATCTGGCCCTGACGGGGCTCCCGGCGGGTCCGTCCGGTCGTCGTCGCCAGCAGCACCCCGGCGACGACGAGGGCGCCGCAGCCGAGCTCCACGGCTGACGTGCTGTCGCCCAGCACCAGCCACGAGGTGCCGATGCCGACCACCGGCACCAGCATCGAGAACGGGGCGACGGTGCTCGACGGGTGCCGGGCCATCAGCGCCGTCCAGAGGCCGGACCCGAGCAGGGTGGCCACCACGACGGTGTAGAGCAGCCCCGCCAGTGCCAGCAGCCCCTGCTGGCTGCCCAGTGTGGTGAAGGAGCGGGCGATCGCGTCCGGGCCCTCGGCGACCAGGGCGACCCCGAGCATCGGCAGCGGGGGCACCACGCTCATCCAGAGGGTGAGCTTGAGCGGCTCGGACGCCCGCGCCTGCCGGGTGCAGAGGTTGCCCAGCGCCCAGCCCAGCCCGCCGCAGAGGGTGAGCAGCACGGGCAGCGCCAGCGCGGTGCCCCCGAGGTCGGCCCGGTAGAGGGCGATGCCGCCCAGGCCGGCGACCGCGATGCCGATGCCGGTGAGCTGGCGGGCGGTGAGCCGCTCGTGCAGCAGCAGCCCGGCCAGCAGCACGGTGAACGGTGCCGAGGACTGCAGCACCAGCGAGGCCAGCCCGGTCGGCATGCCGGTGTCCATCGCCAGGTAGAGGAAGAAGAACTGCAGGACGCCGAACCCGGTGCCGTAGCCGATCAGCCAGCGGAGCGGGACGTCGGGGCGCGGCACGAACAACAGCGTCGGGACGGCGAGGACGGCGAAGCGCAGCGCCACCAGGGCGAAGGGCGGGAACTGCTCCAGCGACAGGTGGATGGCGGTGAAGTTCAGCCCCCAGAGCACGGCGACGAGGCAGGCGAGCAGGCGGTCACGAGGGGGCACAGGGGTGAGCGTGCCGCCCGCCGTCGTCCAACTCCAGTGAAGAGATGTTGACCGTCCTTGCAGACTGGCTACATGGACCTGCGCACCCTCGAGACGCTGCGCGCCGTCCGCAGCCAGGGCGGGGTGACCGCGGCGGCCGCCGTGCTGCACCTCACGCCGTCGGCGGTCTCCCAGCAACTGGCCGGGCTCGCCGCGGAGATGGGGGTGGCGCTCACCGAGCGGGTGGGGCGCGGGCTGCGGCTCACCCCGGCGGGTGCGGCGCTGGCCGATGCCGCCGTCGACGTCGCCGTCGCCGTCGAGCGGGCCCGTGCCGCCTGCCAGGGGCACCGGGACTCACCCGTCGGCACGGTGCGCGTCTCGGCCTTCCAGAGCGCGGCACAGCTGGTCTTCCCCCGGCTGCTCGGCGCGGTGGCCGGGTGGGGCGGCGTGACCCTGGAGTGCAGCGACGAGGACGTCGCGCTCGCCGACTTCCCCGACCTCACCGACCGCTTCGACGTGGTGGTCGCCCACCGGCCGGACGGCGCCGCGGACTGGCCCGCCGGCGTGCGCGTCGTGCCCCTGTTCCGGGAACCGCTGGACGTCGCGGTGAGCCCGCACCACCCGCTCGCCGGCCGGGTCGAGATCAGCCCCGAGGAGCTGGCCGGCGAGGCGTGGATCACCGTGCGGGACGGGTTCCCCGTCGCGCCGGTGCTCGCCGCGGTGGCGGCGCGGTCCGGGGCCGCCCCGCGGATCGCCCACCGGATCAACGACTTCGCCGTCGCCAGGGCGATGGTCGCGGCCGGGCACGGGATCTCGCTGCTGCCCCGGCACACCACGCCGGCCTCCCCGGGGGTGCACCTGCTGCGGCTGACCGGGGTGCCGGCCGGGCGCCGGGTGGAGGCCCTGCTGCGTCCGGACCGGGCGGAGCGGCGGGTGGTGACGCGGGTGGTCGGCGCGCTGACGGCACTGGCTGCCGAGATCGACCACCGTGCCGGCCGGCCTCCTGACCGATCCGGGTGAGGTCCTGCCGGGAACCGGGCCGGTGACCGGGAGTCAGCAGCTAGGTTGCCCACAACGGAACCGCCCGGTCTCGCACGTGTGCCAGGACCGGCCGGCACCGCGCCCAGCGAGCAACGGACGCAGCGAACAGCGGACCCGGTGAGCAGCGGACCCAGGACGAGGACCAGGAGGTGGCAGCAGCAGATGCGCAGCGGACCCGAGGTGGCCACCGCCCGCGTCATCGCCCCGGTCATCGGGGCGCTGTACCTCGCCGGTGGCCTCGCCGTCCTCGCCGTCGTGCTGCTGGGCGGAGCCGGCGTCTCCCCGGTGCTGGCGGTGATCGGCCCGGTCGCCCTGCTCAGCGGCGGTGCGGTGGTCCGCTGGGGCCACCACCTGCCGCGGTCGTCGTTCCACCTCATGGTGCCCGTCGGCGCCGCGCTGATCAGCACCGTCGTGTACGCGGCGCCCGACCCGGCGTCGGCCATGGCGTTGGCCAGCATCTACTGCTTCGTCGCGGTGGCCGCGTTCTTCCTCTTCGCCCTCCCGGTGGCCGCCGTGTACCTGGCGCTCGCGCTCGCCGCCTGCACCGTCGTCCTGCCCATCCGCGGGGTGTCGGCCGGGCCGGTCGTCGCGCTCGCCGTCGTCATGGCCGCGATCGGGCTGGTGGTCGCCACGCTGGCCCGGCGCGCCTCCGCCGCCAGCCTGGACGGGCTCACCGGCCTGGCCAACCGGCGCGGCTTCGACGACGCGCTCGAGGAGACGGTGCGGGTCGCCGGGCGCAGCGGCACCGACCTGTCCGTGGCGCTGGTCGACATCGACCACTTCAAGTCCATCAACGACCAGCACGGTCACGCCGCCGGCGACGAGCTGCTCCGGACGGTGGCCGACGAGTGGCTGCCCCGGGTGCCCCGTGGGTCGGTGCTGGCCCGGCACGGCGGGGACGAGTTCGCGCTGCTGCTGCCGTCCCACGGCGGCCCGGCCGCGCTGGCGGTGGTCGAGCGGCTGCGGCTCGCCTGCGCGGGCGTGCCGCTGTCGATCGGCGTCGCCGAGCACGAGCCGGGCGAACCGACCTCCCAGTTCATGCGCCGCGCCGACAGCGCCCTGTACCGCGCGAAGGCGGCCGGGCGCGCCCGCAGCGTCCTGCACGAGGACGGCTGAGGACCTCCGGTCAGCGGCGGGCGGCGAGCACCGTCTCGTAGACCTCGACGGTCTGCTCGGCGATCGCCGGCCAGCCGAACTCCGCCAGCACCCGCTCCCGGCCGGCCGCGCCCATCGCGGCGGCCCGGTCGGGGTCGGCGAGCAGCTCGGCCATCCGCGCGGCCAGCCCGGCGGCGAAGGCGGCCGGCTCCTCGGCGTCGTAGGGCACCAGCAGGCCGGTGCGGCCGTCGTCCACGACCTCCGGGATGCCGCCCACGGCGCTGGCCACCACCGCGGTGCCGCAGGCCGCGGCCTCCAGGTTCACGATGCCCAGCGGCTCGTACACCGACGGGACGACGAAGACGGTCGCCCCGGTGATCAGCGGCACCAGCTGCTCGCGGGGCAGCATCTGCTCGATCCAGACCACGCCGGTGCGGCGGGTCTGCAGCTCGGCGACGGCGTCGGCCACCTGCGCGCGCTCGGCCGGGGTGTCGGCCGCGCCGGCGCAGAGCACCAGGCCGGCCTCGGCCGGCAGCTGCTCGGCCGCGGCGAGCAGGTGCATCAGCCCCTTCTGCCGGGTGATCCGGCCGACGAACAGCGCGTACGGCCGGTCGGGGTCGACCCCCACCGAGCGGACGACGTCCGGCGCCTCGATCGGCCGGTAGGCCTGGGCGTCGACCCCGTTGCCGACCACGACCACCTTCGCCGGGTCCAGGTCGGGGTACACGTCGAGGACGTCGGCCCGCATGCCCCGGCTGACCGCGATCACCGCGTCGGCGGAGGCGTAGGCGGTGCGCTCCACCCAGGAGGAGAGCCGGTAGCCCCCGCCCAGCTGGTCGGCCTTCCACGGCCGGCGGGGCTCCAAGGAGTGCGCGGTCACCACGTGCGCGGAGCCGTGCACCAGCGAGGCCAGGTGCCCGGCGTGGTTGGCGTACCAGGTGTGGGAGTGCACCAGCTCGGCCTCGGCCAGCGCGGCGGCGATCTCCACGTCGACGCCGACGGCCTGCAGCGCGCCGTTGGCGGCCTGCAGCCCCGACGGCACCCCGTGGCCGGTCGCGTCCGCCCGCGGACCGCCGAAGCAGTGGACGTCCAGCTCCGGCCCGTGCTCGAGTCCGCGCAGGGCGGCGACGAGGTGCTCGACGTGCACCCCGGCCCCTCCGTAGACGTCCGGCGGCCATTCCCGGGTGATCACTCCGACGCGCACGGACTCACCCTAGGTGGTGGACGGGCGCGGTAGATGGGGCGAAGCGCGGACACACCCGTTACGGTCCGTCCATGCGTGGCGGCCCTCGAGTTCTCGGCATCGTGCTGGCAGGTGGTGAGGGCAAGCGCCTCGCCCCGCTGACCCAGGACCGGGCGAAGCCCGCGGTCCCGTTCGGCGGCAACTACCGGCTCATCGACTTCGTGCTGTCCAACCTGGTCAACGCCGACATCCGGCGGATCGCGGTGCTCACCCAGTACAAGAGCCACTCGCTGGACCGGCACGTCACCACCGTCTGGCGGATGTCCACGCTGCTGGGCAGCTACATCACGCCGGTGCCGGCGCAGCAGCGCCTCGGCCCGCGCTGGTACACCGGCAGTGCCGACGCGATCTACCAGAGCCTCAACCTGATCTACGACGACCGGCCGGAGATCGTCGTCGTCTTCGGTGCCGACCACGTGTACCGGATGGACCCGGCGCAGATGATCGACCAGCACCTGGCCACCGGCGCCGGCGTGACGGTCGCGGGCCTGCGGGTGCCGCGCGAGGAGGCCACCGCCTTCGGCGTGATCGACGCCGACGAGAACGGCAAGGTGCGCCAGTTCCTGGAGAAGCCGGCCGACCCGCCGGGGATGCCGGGCAGCCCGGACGAGACGTTCGCGTCGATGGGGAACTACGTCTTCACCACCGACGCCCTGCTCGAGGCGCTGCGGGTCGACGCCGCCGACGACGACTCCGTGCACGACATGGGCGGGTCGATCATGCCGATGATGGCCGAGGCCGGGGACGCCTACGTCTACGACTTCAGCAGCAACGTCGTGCCGGGGGAGACCGAGCGCGACCACGGCTACTGGCGCGACGTCGGGACGCTGGACGCCTACTACGACTCGCACATGGACCTGGTGTCGGTCAGCCCGATCTTCAACCTCTACAACGACCGCTGGCCCATCTACACGCTGCCGCCGATGCTGCCGCCGGCCAAGTTCGTGCTCGGTGGCCGGGCCGAGGAGTCGATGGTCAGCGCCGGGGTGATCATCGACGGCGGCTCCGTGCACGGTTCGGTGGTCTCGCCGAACGTGCGCCTGGAGCGCGGTTCGCGGGTCGAGGCCAGCGTGCTGATGGACGGCGTCCACATCGGCGAGGGCGCCGTGGTGCGCCGCGCCATCCTGGACAAGAACGTCGTCGTCCCGCCCGGTGCGCAGATCGGGGTGGACCCGGCGCGGGACCGCGAGCGCTACCACGTGAGCGCCAGCGGGATCACGATCCTCGGCAAGGGCTCCCGCGCGATCCTCTGAACGACGGTGACCGCCCCGCTGATCGTGACGCTGCTGCTGGACGACGCCGCTCAGCAGCGGTTCGACCGGTTGAGGGCCGCGCACTTCCCGGCCGAGCGGAACCACCTTCAGGCGCACGTCACGCTCTTCCACGCACTGCCGGGTGAGCACCGGGCAGCGGTCGGCCGTGAGCTGGCGGCGGTGGCCGCGCGGCCGGCGTTCGAAGTCGCGGTGTCCGGGGTCCGCTTCCTCGGCCGGGGCGTCGCCCTCGACCTGACGTCACCCCAGCTCCTCGCCCTGCGCGCCGGCCTGGCCGACGCCTTCGACCCGTGGCTGACCCGGCAGGACCGGCAGTGGTCCCGGCCGCACGTCACCGTGCAGAACAAGGTCGCCCCGGACGTCGCGCGGGCGCTGCACGCCGAGCTGACCGCGAGCTTCCGGCCCGAGACGGTCACCGCCCGCGGGCTGGGCCTGTGGCGCTATCTCGGTGGGCCGTGGGCCGCGGAGGCGGAACACCCGTTCAGCCAGGAGGCCTCGGCGGGCAGCTAGTTGCGCTTGGTCGCGACCAGCAGGCCGGTGCCGATCGGCAGCACCGCGCAGGTCAGCGTCTCGTCCTCCTGCAGCGTGCGGGTGATCTCCCGCCACGCGACGGTCTGCGCATCGCGGGCGGAGCTGTCGGCGATCCTGTCCTCGGCGAGCAGGCCGTGGCAGATCAGCGACCCGCTGTGCCGGATGAGCCCCAGCAACCCGGCCAGGTTGCTGGCGTACTCCAGCGGCGGGCCGGCGCAGCTGACCAGGTCGTAGGCGCCGGGGGACAACCGGGGGAGCACCTCGCCGGGCGTGCCGAAGATGAGCCGGGTCCGGCCGCTGGGGACGCCGGCCTCGGTGAAGGCCTGCCGGGCGGCGCGCAGCTCGGCCGGGTCGGCGTCCAGGGCGGTGAGGACGCCGTCGGGGCGCATCCCCTGCAGCAGCCAGAGCCCGGCGACGCCGCCACCGCTGCCGATGGACACCACCGAACGGGCGTCGCAGGCCGCGGCGAGGACGGAGAGGGTCGCGCCCACCGCCGGCTCGACCGGGAGCTGGGTCCCGAAGGCCGCGGCGGAGGTCAGGGCGCGCTGGCGGGCGGCCACCTGGGCGGGGGTCTCGACGGCGAAGCCGTCGGCATAGGCCGCCGCGCCCGTCGGGGAGCCGCCGGTGGGGGGCGGTCCGGCAACGCTGGTCACCGGGCGAGGGTAGTGGCGGGGGCAGGGTCGCCGCCTGCCCGGGTCAGGGCCGGGACGACGCCCGGGCGGCTGCCTGGCAACTGGCTGTGTGTCTGCCCTGTCCGGGAACACCGACCGAGCGCCTGGCCGTTGGACCGGACGTGCGTCTCTCGCGTGCCACCAGCCAGCGCTCTCCCGAGCGGTCCACCCCCGCTGGGGAGGTGTCGACCCCGGCCGTCTGCGATCCTGGGGCCGTGACCGAGCCCACCGCGACCGGGTCGGCAGCGTCCGCCGGCCTCGAGCCCGTGGCCGCCGACGCGGCCGAGGGCTGGGTCGCGCCCACCTGGGAGCAGGTCGTCCGCGACCACTCGGCCCGGGTCTACCGGCTGGCCTACCGCCTCTCCGGCAACCAGCAGGACGCCGAGGACCTCACCCAGGAGACCTTCGTCCGGGTGTTCCGCTCGCTCGCCGACTTCTCCCCGGGCACCTTCGAGGGCTGGCTGCACCGGATCACCACGAACCTGTTCCTGGACATGGTGCGCCGGCGGCAGCGGATCCGCTTCGACGCCCTCCCCGAGGACACCGAGCGGCTGCCCGGCTCCGCGCCGTCCCCGGAGCAGGTCTACGCCGACACGCACCTCGACCCGCAGATCCAGGCGGCCCTCGACGCGCTCTCCCCGGAGTTCCGGGTCGCGGTCGTGCTGTGCGACATCGAGGGCCTCACCTACGAGGAGATCTCGGCGACCCTCGGGATCAAGCTCGGCACCGTCCGCAGCCGGATCCACCGCGGTCGCGTGCAGCTGCGCGAGGCGCTGGCCCACCTCGCGCCCGGTCGGCCCGTCCCCGCCGTGGAGGTGTCGTGAGCATCCCGGAGAGCCACCTCGCCCAGGAGGCGATCGCCGCCCTCGTCGACGGAGAGCTCTCCGGCGGGGCGGCGAACCGGGCCGCCCGGCACCTGGCCGGCTGCGTGCAGTGCCGCATGGCGGTCACCGCCCAGCGCGAGGCCAAGGACGCGCTGCGGCGCGGCGTCGACGTCGCCGTCCCCGGTGACCTCCTCTCCCGGCTGCAGGCCATCCCGTTCACCGCCGCCGGCCCCGGCGGCGGGCTGGGCTCGCTGAGTGCCGGCGCCGAGGGGCTCACCGCCACCGGCGCGGGTGGCTCCTGGGCGATCCCGCTCGCACCGGCCGAGGACGCGCCCCGTGCCGACGGCAACGCCCGCTGGCTGCGGCGGGGGATGACCGGGGCACTGGCCGGCCTCGGCCTGGGGGTCGCCGTGCTCGCCGTCAACCTGCCTGCCGCCGAACTGCCCGGCCGGGAGCCGGTGGCCGACGCCGTGCGCTACACGGCGCCGACCGAGCGCACCGACATCGTCCCGCCCGTGGTGCGCACCATCACCGTCGGTTCCACCACCGGCCTGCCCGCCGGCGGGACGCCCTGAGCGGGACGCCCGGCACCGAGCCGTCCGAGGCCGGCCCGCGTCCCGACACGACCGACACCGCCGTCGACCGGACGGTCGTCCGGCCGGACGAGCAGCCGGCCGCCTATGCCCGGCCCGCGGGGACGACGGGCGCCTTCGCGCCGATCACCGCCCGGTTGCAGCCCAGCACGCCGCCGGCCCCGGCCCCCGAGCCGGAGCAGCAGGCCGCCTTCGGCCGACCGGCTGCGGTCGACGGGTCCTTCGGTGGCGACCGCCCGGCGCCGGCCCCCCGGCCCGTGCCCGCACCGCCCCCGGAGGCGGTGCTGCGCGCCTTCGCCCCACGGGACGGCGCCACCGGTCTGGGTGAGCCCCCCGGCGGCCGCCCCGTGCAGCGGCGGACGGCGGCGGCCCCCTTCTGGAAGCCCGACGCGGCGAGCGACCCGTGGCGCGACCCGCACGCTCCGGCCGCTCTCGGTGCGCCCGCGCAGTACCCGCAGGAGCCGCCGCAGCCACAGGCCGGCCCGGTGGTGCTGGACCCGAAGGGCCGCCGCAAGCTCCGGGTGCGGGACCTCTCCGTCCGGCTGACCGTGCTGGCGTTGCTGAGCCTGCTCCTGGTGGGCATGGTCGGCGGCACGACCGCCTGGTACCTGGGCCGGACGGCCGACGAGGCGCCGCTGCTGGCCGAGGGCACCCAGCTCTCCGAGGTCTCCCCGGGCACCAGCCGGGAGCCGGGGTCGATCGCCGACATCGCCGACCGCGTCATGCCGGCCGTGGTGTCCATCGAGGTCCAGCTGGCCAGCGCAGGCGCCACCGGTTCCGGGGTCGTGGTGGACGCCGCGGGCGGCTACATCGTCACCAACAACCACGTGATCTCCGGGGCGGCCGACGTGCCGGGTGCGGAGATCCGGGCCGTCTTCAGCGACGGCAGCGGTTCGGCCGCCCGGATCGTCGGCCGCGACCCGGCCAGCGACCTCGCCGTCCTCAAGGTGGAGAAGCCGGGGCTGGTCGCGGCGTCCCTCGGCACCGCCGGCGACCTCGTCGTCGGGGACCCGGTGGTGGCCATCGGCTCCCCGCTCGGCCTGGCCGGCACCGTCACCAGCGGCATCGTCAGTGCGCTGGACCGCCCGGTGCGGCTGTCCGGCGAGGGCAGCGACACCAACGCCGTGATCAGCGCCGTGCAGACGGATGCACCGATCAACCCCGGCAACTCCGGTGGTGCGCTGGTCGACGCCAGCGGTGCGGTGATCGGGATCAACACCGCGATCGCCTCGGTGGCGGGCAACGGCACCACCGGCGGCTCGATCGGCCTGGGCTTCGCCATCCCGGTCGACACCGTCCGGGACATCGCCGAGGAGCTGATCAGCACCGGGACGGCGGTGCACGCCTCGCTCGGGGTGAACGCCCGGACGGTCACCGACGGCACCCGCGACGGGGCGCTCGTGCTCAACGTCGAACCCGGCAGCGGTGCCGCCGAGGCGGGGGTGCAGGAGCAGGACGTGGTGATCGCGGTCGACGGCGAGCCGATCGTCAGCTCGGAGGAGCTGGCCGTCGAGGTCGACGCCCGGGAGCCGGGCGAGACGGTGACCCTCGAGCTGGTGCGCGGTGGCAGCTCCCGCGAGGTCGACGTCACCCTCGGGGTGGCCTGACACCTGCTGTTGGGCTGCGGGTCGTCCGACAGCCAGCCGGTCCACCTACGCTGGACACGACCGCGGTCCGCGGCGGGCGCGAGGAGGAGCGGTGTTCGACTCGATCGGCTGGGGCGAGATCATCGTCCTGGCGCTGGCGGCGCTGTTCATCTTCGGCCCCGAGCGCCTGCCCTCGCTGGCCAAGGACGTCGCGAGCGGGCTGAAGAAGGCGCGCGAGGCGGTCACCGGCATGCGCGGGCAGCTGCACGACACCCTGGGCGACGACTTCGACCACCTGCGCGACATCGACCTGCGGCAGTACCACCCGAAGACGTTCATCCGGTCGCAGCTGATGGGTGACGACGAGCCCCGTCCCCGCACCGGGAGCACCGCCGCCGGGGCGGGTGCGACCGCCGCCGGGTCGGGTGCGACCGCCTGGGCCGCGGGTGCGCAGGGGGCCTGGGTCCGCGACGCGAGCACCCCGCCGCCGTTCGACGTCGACGCCACCTGACCCCGATGGCCCACGACGCCGAGCTCGCGGAGCGGGTCCGCACCGCGCTGTCGGGCCGGGACGTCCGTGAGGTGCGGATGTTCGGCGGCCTCGCGTTCATGGTCGACGAGAAGATGGTGGCCTGCGTCTCGGGCGGCGGCGGTGCCCTGCTGGTCCGCGTCTCCCGCAGCCGGGACGCCGAGTACCTGGGGGTGCCCGGGGCCCGCCGGGCGGAGATGGGCAGGGGCCGGTCGATGGGCGAGGGGTGGATCGCCGTCGACGACGAGGCGCTCGCAGGGGACCACGACCTGCAGTTCTGGGTCGACGCCGTCCTGGCGCACCACGCCGAGCAGGCCGCGGGGCGCTGACCGGACGTACGACGGAGGCCGGTCACCCCGCTTGGGGTGACCGGCCTCCGTCGTGCCGTGCGGTGACTACCGCTTGACCGGGGTCAGCCCCAGGGACATGCCGGACAGCCCGCGCTGGCGGACGGCGAGGGCATCGGCGATCGCGGACAGCGACTGCGCCGCGGGGGCGTCGGGCTGGGCGAGCACGATCGGCGCCCCGGCGTCACCGGCCTCGCGGAGCCGGGTGTCCAGCGGGATCTGGCCCAGCAGCGGCACCCGCGCACCGAGGGTCTTGGTGAGCGCGTCGGAGACGGCCTGACCGCCGCCGGAGCCGAAGACGTCCATCCGGGAACCGTCGGGCAGCTCCAGCCAGGACATGTTCTCCACGACGCCGACGACCTGCTGGTGGGTCTGGGTGGCGATCGCGCCGGCCCGCTCGGCCACCTCGGCGGCGGCGAGCTGCGGCGTCGTCACGACCAGGATCTCGGCGTTGGGCACCAGCTGGGCCACCGAGATCGCGACGTCACCGGTGCCGGGCGGGAGGTCCATCAGGAGCACGTCCAGGTCGCCCCACCACACGTCGGCGAGGAACTGCTGCAGCGCGCGGTGCAGCATCGGGCCACGCCAGACCACCGGGGTGTTGCCCGGGGTGAACATGCCGATCGAGATGACCTTCACGCCGTAGGACTGCGGCGGCATGATCATGTTGTCGACCTGGGTGGGCTTGTCGTCCACGCCGAGCATCCGGGGCACCGAGTGGCCGTAGATGTCGGCGTCCACGACGCCGACCGACAGGCCCTTCTTGGCCAGCGCGGCGGCCAGGTTCACCGTGACGCTGGACTTGCCCACGCCGCCCTTGCCCGACGCGACCGCGTACACCCGGGTCAGCGAGCCGGGCTGGGCGAACGGGACGACCGGCTCGGCCGCATCGGTGCCGCGGACGGTCTTGCGCAGCTCGGTCCGCTGCTCGTCGCTCATCACGTCCAGGCCGACCGACACCGACGTCACGCCCGGGACGGCGGAGACGGCCTGGGTGACCCGGTTGGTGATCGTCTCGCGCATCGGGCAGCCGGCGACGGTCAGGTAGACCTCGATGCGCACGGCACCCGGGTCGCCGCCGACGCCGATCTGCACGTCCTTGACCATGCCCAGCTCGGGCAGCGGACGGTTGATCTCGGGGTCCTGGACGGTCGCCAGCGCCGCGTTCACGGCGTCCAGCGCCGGGGATCCGGTCAGCGTGTCGGACATGTGCGGGTGTGTCTCCTTCGACGGGGAGCTCGCGGGTTCCGGGCCCGGATGGGGGCCCGCGCGCGGGCGGCCTCCACTGTACGGCGGGTGGTCGACCCGGCCCGGGCCAGCGGGTGTGAGCCCGGTCGGTGCCGGCTCCGCCACCGGGAGTGACAGGACGCCGGAGCGTGGTCATGATGGAGCGCCCTGTGACACAGCTCACCGTCGAGCAGTCGGGAGACACCCAGATGGCCCTCGTCCAGCACCGATACGCCCGCTTCGGCGCGGTCACCACCGCCGCCACCCTGCTGGTCGGGGGGTGGCTCGGCAGCGCCGGTGCCACCGACCACCCGCGCGACCGGGACCGCGGGCACCCGGACGACGCGGCCTCCCAGGAGAACCCGGGCTTCCAGGAGGCCCAGCAGTCACCCGCGCTGCCCGCCGTCCCGGCCCGGGACATCGAGTGGACGATCGCGGACCCGGCGTTCGACTACGACCCCTCCACCGGGCAGCCGGGGGAGGCGTTCACCCCGCTGCTGGACGACGCGGGCCAGCCGCGCACCCGGGTGCTGACCGGGGTGGAGAAGGGCGCCGCCTACCGCATCGAGGTGCCCACCGAGGGCTGGAACGGCGACGTGGTGTTCTGGGAGCACGGCTACCGCGGCACCGGGACGGTCCTGTGGGTGGACAGCCCCTCGTTCGGGCTGCGGCAGACCTACATCGACGCCGGGTACGCCTGGGCGGCGTCGTCCTACGACGCCAACCGGTACGACATCCGGGCCGGCGTCACCTCGACCGAGCAGCTGGCCCGGGTCTTCGACCGGGAGGTCGCGCCGGCCGACGACCGGTACCTGCAGGGCGTGTCCATGGGCGGCCACATCATCGGCGGCCTGGTGGAGCGGCAGAAGGTGGACTGGGCCGGTGCGGCGCCGATGTGCGGCGTCATGGGCGACCTGGCGCAGTTCGACATCCGGCTGGACTACAACCTGGTGGCGCAGGCCCTTGCCGAGGTCGACGCCTACCCGCTGACCACGACCGAGGCCTACCTGGCCGCGGTCGCCGAGATGAAGGCGACGCTGGGCCTGCCCACCTCGCCCACCGGGCCCAACCCGGAGCTCACCGAGCGCGGCGAGGTCTTCCGGGACGTGGTCATCGACCTCACCGGTGGGCCCCGGCCCGGCGACGAGGCGGCGTTCACCTACTGGGAGGGGCTGAGCTTCAACCTGGCCCGCTTCGCCGACGACCCGAGCGGGACGCTGACCCAGCTCACCGCCGGCGCGGTGGCCGAGAACGCCGACCGGCTGTACCCGACCACCTTCACCTTCCCGGACGGCTCGACGCTGAACTCCCGGGTCGAGCGGGTCGAGGCGGCGCCGGGCACCCGTGAGGAGACGAAGAGGGCGCCGATCCTGCAGCTGGACGCCGACTTCTCCGTCCCGGTCCTGTCGGTGCACACCCTCGGTGACATGTTCGTGCCCTTCGAGCACCAGCGGATCTACGCCGCCGAGGCCGCGCGGCAGGGCACCGGCGGGCTGCTGGTCCAGCGGACCGTCCGGTCGGTGGGCCACTGCGAGTTCAGCCCGGAGGAGGCGGCGCAGACCTTCACCGACCTGGTGACCTGGGTCGAGTCCCGCGAGGGAGCCGGCCCGGAGGTGCGGCCGGCCGGGGAGGACGTGCTGAACCGGAACGCGGTGGCCGAGGCGGACCTCGGCTGCGCCTTCACGACGCCGCAGACCGGCGGGACCCGGGACCTCTTCCCGGCCTGCCCGGTGCCCGCGGAGCCGGTCGGCGCCGGCTCCTGACCGCGCTGCCCCCGGCCGGTCCCGACCCGGCCGGGGGCTGCGGGCCAGGGGTGGCGGCCGGGCGGTGACCGCTCACTAGGGTCGGCGCGTGCCGTCCGACGCCCGCACCGCCACCCTCCGGGACGCCGTCGGGCTCGGCGTGGCGGTGGGGCTGTACGGGATCGCCTTCGGTGCCGCCGCGGCCGGGGCGGGGCTGGACACCTGGCAGGCGCTGGCGATGTCGGCGCTGATGTTCACCGGCGCCTCGCAGTTCGCGATGATCGGCGTGCTCGGTGCCGGCGGTGGCGCGTTCTCGGCGGTGGGCAGTGCGCTGCTGCTGGGCACCCGCAACACCGTCTACGGCGTCCGGCTGGCCCCGATGCTGGCGCCGCGCGGCTGGCTGCGCCGGGCCGGGGCGGCGCACTGGGTGATCGACGAGACGACGGCGATGGCGGTGGCCGCGCCGGACCGGGAGCTGGGCCGGCTGGCGTTCTGGGTCACCGGCGCCACCATCTACCTGGGCTGGAACGTCACGACGCTGATCGGGTCGCTGGGGGCCGCGGCGCTGGGGGAGACGGCGCAGGCGGCGCTGGACGCCGTGGTGCCGGCGGCCTTCCTGGCCTTGCTGTGGCCCCGGCTGCAGCGCTCGGCGCGGGAGCCGGCGGTGCAGCGGCGGGTGGCCCTGGGCGGCGCGGTCGTCGCGCTGGTGCTCACCCCGTTCGTGCCGGCCGGGGTGCAGGTGGTGCTGGCCGTGGTCGCGGTGGCGCTGGCCGGCCGGCCGCGGACGACGGCGGCCGCATGAGCACGGGGACCGCATGAGCACGGGGACGCTGTGGGCGGTGGTGCTGGTCGGCTCGCTGGGCTGCTACCTGCTGAAGCTGGCCGGGCTGTCGGTGCCGGCGGCCTGGGTGGAGCGGCCGTGGGTGACCCGGGTGGTGGAGTTCGTGCCCGCGGCGCTGCTGGCCGCGCTGGTCGCCGTCCAGGCGGCGTCCTCGGGGCCCGACCTGGTGGTCGACGGGCGGCTGGCCGGGCTCGCGGTGGCCGCGCTCGCACTCGCGCTGCGGGCGCCGTTCATCGTCGTCCTGGTGCTGGCCGGTGCAGCCGGGGCGCTGGTGCACGTCCTCACCGGCTGAGCGCGGGGGTCGCCGTCCCCGTGGGGACGGCGACCCCCGCCCGGGTCAGCCGGCCGGCGTGGCCTTGACCGACAGCACTGGGCACTCGGCCTCGAGCAGGACGCGCTGGGCGTCGCTGCCGAAGACGAGCTTGCCGGTGGGCGAGCGCCGGCGGATGCCGATCACGATGAGCGAGGCGCCCAGCCGTGCCGCCGCCGCCACCACCTCGTCCGCCCCGCTCTGGCCGCCGACGTGCTGCTCGAGCTCGAAGGTCAGGCCGGTCTCCTCGAGCAGGCCGCGGACCTCGGCGAGGTCCTCGGGGCTGGCGTAGGAGGGGTCGACGTAGGCGTCCCCGCGCGAGGTGTTCAGCACGTGCAGCGACTCCCCGCGCAGGTCGGCCTCCTCCACGGCCGCCCGGAGGGCCGCGCGGCCCTCCGGCTTGGGCACGTAGCCCACCACGATGGTCACGACGGACTCCTCTCGGACGTGGCAGGTGCGGTGGCCACGGTGGCGGCCAGCTCTGCCTCGGTACGGGCCTGGCGGCGTCGGAGCCACCAGCCCAGGAACAGGAAGACGACCAGGGCCGCGTACACGACCGCGGCGAACGGGCTGGTCACCAGGGCGGTGGGGTCGCCCTGGCTGATGGCGAGGGTGCGGCGGAGCTGCTCCTCGGCGATGGGCCCGAGGATCAGGCCGACCACCGCCGGCGCGATCGGGTAGCCGAAGTTGCGCATCGCCCAGCCGAGCAGGCCCAGGAGGAACAGCAGGACCAGGTCCTCGGTCGAGGCGCCGACGGAGTAGCTGCCCAGCGCGGCGAAGGTGAGGATGCCGGCGTACAGGTAGGGCCGGGGGATCTGCAGCAGCTTCACCCAGATGCCCACCAGCGGCAGGTTGAGCACCAGCAGCAGGACGTTGCCGATGTAGAGGCTGGCGATCAGGGCCCAGATGAGGGCGGACTCGTCCTCGAACAGCAGGGGCCCCGGCTGGATCCCGTAGCTCTGGAAGGCGGCGATGATGATCGCCGCCGTCGCGGAGGTGGGGAGCCCGAGCGTGAGCAGGGGCACCAGCACGCCGGCCGCCGAGGCGTTGTTGGCCGCTTCCGGGCCGGCGACGCCCTCGATGGCGCCCTTGCCGAACTCCTCCCGGTGCTTGGAGAGCTTCCGCTCCACCGAGTAGGACAGGAACGTGCCGACCTCCGCGCCGCCGGCGGGCAGGGTGCCGATCGGGAAGCCGATGGCGGTGCCGCGCAGCCACGGCTTCCAGGACCGGCGCCAGTCGTCCTTCGTCATCCAGCGGCCGCTCACCGGCACCAGCGGGATGGGGCCGCGGCGCAGCCGGGAGGCGACGTACAGCGCCTCCCCGACGGCGAAGACCCCGACCGCCACGACGACGACGTCGATGCCGTCGGCGAGCGCGGGCAGCCCCAGGGTGAAGCGCTGCTGACCGGTGAGCGTGTCCGTGCCGACCAGGCCGAGGAACAGCCCGATGCCGAGCGAGGCGATCCCGCGGGGCGGGCTGGAGCCCAGCACCGCCGCCACCGTCAGGAAGGCGAGCACCAGCAGGGCGACGTAGTCCTGCGGGCCGAGCTGGACCGCCAGCCGGGCGATCGTCGGCGCCACCAGGGTGAGCGCCACGGTGGCGATGGTCCCGGCGACGAAGGACCCGATGGCCGCGGTGGCCAGCGCCGCCGACCCCCGGCCGGCCTTGGCCATCCGGTTGCCCTCCAGCGCGGTGATGATGGAGGAGGACTCACCGGGGGCGTTGAGCAGGATGGACGTGGTCGACCCGCCGTACATGCCGCCGTAGTAGATCCCGGCGAACATGATGAACGCCGCGGTCGGCTCCAGCGAGTAGGTCAGCGGCAGGAGCAGCGCCACGGTCATCGCCGGGCCGATGCCGGGCAGCACGCCGACCGCGGTGCCCAGGGTCACGCCGATCAGCGCGTACAGCAGGTACATCGGCTGCAGGGCGGTGGCGAACCCGTCGAGCAGCGCGCCGACGTCACCCAAGGAAGCTCACCCCCTCCAGCGGTCCGGCCGGCAGGTACAGGTCCAGCAGCTGGGTGAACAGGACCTGGGTGGTGAAGGCCAGGACGGCGCCGGCGAGCACCGGGCGCCACCACGGGCGGGCGCCCAGCGACCAGGCGGCACCGCCGAAGAGCACGGTCGCCGCGATGGGCCAGCCCAGCGGCTCCACCAGCACGACCAGGGCGGCGAACGACCCGGTCAGCTTCAGCACGGTGACCCAGTCGGTGGTCGCCGACGGGTCGACGTCCTCGCCGTCCTCCGCGGCGCCGCGGCGGCCGCGGACCACGTCGACGAAGAGCGCGACCGAGGTGAGCACCAGCAGCACCCCGACCGCGTACGGGAAGGCCTGCGGGCCCACGGTGTTCACCGAGCTCGGCGCGACGATGGTGCTCGCGTCGACCACGGTGAAGACGCCCAGCGCCAGCAGCGCCGCCGGGAAGGCAGCCTCGGCCCAGGACCACCCCCGCACCGGCGCACCGGTGCGGGGGTGCTCCTGCGCGGCTGCCGACGAGCTCACTCGACCAGCCCGATGTCCTGCAGGACGCCCTGCACCCGCTGCTGCTCCTCCTCGAGGAAGGCGTCGAACTCGTCGCCGGAGAGGTAGGTGTCCTCCCAGCCGTTGGTCTCCAGCCGCTCCTGCCAGGCCTCGGACTGCACGGCCTCGTCGACGAGGTCGATCAGCGTCTGCCGGGCCTCCGGGGACAGGTCGGGCGGACCGACGACCCCGCGCCAGTTGCTGAGCTCGACGTCCAGGCCCGCCTCGGTCAGCGTGGGGGCGTCGATGCCCTCGACCCGCTCGCTGCCGGAGACGGCCAGCGCCCGCAGCTCGCCGGCCTCGATCTGCTCGGCGTACTCGGAGACACCCGAGATGCCGGCCGAGACCTGGCTGCCCAGCAGCGCGGCCAGGGACTCACCGCCGCCGGAGTAGGCCACGTAGTTCAGGTTCTCGATCGGCACGTCGCCGGCCTGGGCGATCAGCCCGGCCAGGATGTGGTCGGTCCCGCCGGCCGAGCCACCGGCGATCGACACCGACCGGCCGTTGGCCTTCATGTCGTCGACCAGGTCCTGGACGTCGGTGTACGGCGAGTCGGCGGGGACGACGACGACCTCGTCCTCGGCCGTCAGCCGCGCGATCGGGGTGGTGTCCTCCAGCGTGGCCTGCGACTGGTTGGTCTCGATGGCGCCCAGCATCACCAGGCCCATCACCATGAGGAACTCCTCGCTGCGCTCGTTGGCGAGCTCGGCCAGGCCCACGGTGCCGCCGGCGCCGCCGACGTTGGTCACCTGGGTGCTGCTGGCCAGCCCGGCCTCCTCGATGGAGGCGGCCAGCGCGCGGGCGGTGGAGTCCCAGCCGCCGCCGGGGTCGGCCGGGGCCATCATCTCCAGGCGGCCGACGGACGCCTCCGCGCCGGCCTCGCCGCCACCGGAGTCGCTGCAGCCGGTGAGCAGGCCCAGCAGTGCCGCGCCGGCCGCCGCGGTCAGCCGCCAGTGGCGGGCCGCGGACCGTGGTCGTGCGCTGGTGGTTCGGGACATCGGGTGGACCTCCTCGTCCGCCGGGCCGGGACTCGGCTCGGTTCTCTTCGGACGCTAGGAAGGCCGCGGGGCGGTGGGAACGTCGCGGTCGTAGTGGTTGTTTCGGTCTTTGTGGTCGGCGCCACATCCGGGGCCGGCCAGCGCACACTGAGCCGGTGCGCCGCCGGACCATGCCCCTCGGGGCCCAACTGCTCCTGTTGCAGGTCGGCATCGTGCTGACCACCGTGCTGCTGGCCGGTGCGGTGGCCGTGCAGCACCAGCACGACCAGATCCGCGACGCCTACCGCCAGCAGGTGCTCACCGTCGCCAACAGCACGGCCCGGCTGCCCAGCGTCGTCGACGCCTACGGCAGCCCCGACCCCGCCGCCGTCCTCCAGCCGCTGGCCGAGCTGCTCCGGGCGGCCTCCGGGGTGACCTTCGTGGTCCTCACCGACGACGCCGGGATCCGCTACTCCCACCCCGATCCGGACCGGATCGGGGAACCGGTGTCCACCGACCCGAGCCCGACGCTGGCCGGCGAGGTCTTCGTCGGCACCGAGCAGGGGACGCTGGGCAGCTCGCTGCGCGCCAAGGTGCCGGTGCGCGACGCCTCCGGGCGGGTGATCGGCGCGGCGTCGGTGGGCATCCTGGAGACCCAGCTCGCCGCCGAGTTCCGGCAGGAGGCCCCGGTGCTGGTCGCCTGGCTGGCCGGGGCGGCACTGCTGGGGTCGCTGGGCTCCTTCCTCGTCGTCCGGCTCGTCCGGCGGCGGATCTTCGGGCTGGAGCCGGAGGAGATCGCCCGGCTGCTGGAGACCCGCGAGGCGATGGTGCACGGCATCCGCGAGGGCCTGGTCGCCGTCGACGACAAGGGCCGGGTGGTCCTGGTCAACGACGAGGCGTCCCGGCTGCTCGGCCTGGGGGACGACGTGGTGGGCCGCCCCGCCGCCGAGGTCCTGGACGCGGCGATGCTGCCGCTGGTCGGCGGCGACCGCGCGGTGACCGACGAACTGGTGCTCTCCGGGGAGCGGCTGCTGGTCGCGAACCGGACCCCGGCGGTCGTCGGCGGCTGCCGGGTGGCCGAGGTGCTCACCCTCCGCGATCGCACCGAACTGTCCAGCGCACTGCGTGAACTGGACGGCCAGCGCAACCTGACCAACACCCTCCGCGCCCAGGCCCACGAGTTCAGCAACAAGCTGCACGTGATCCAGGGGCTGATCGAGCTGGGGCGGGAGTCCGACGCGGTGGCCTTCATCGACCGGGCCGGTGGCGGCCAGCTGCTCGACGGCCGATCGCTGGCCGCGGTGGCCGACCCGGCGGTGACCGCGCTCGTGCTCGCCAAGGCGGCCGTGGCCCACGAGCGCGGCATCGCCCTGACCCTCGCGCCCGGGACGTCGCTTCCGGCCGGGAGTGGGGACGACGTGGTGACCGTCCTCGGCAACCTGCTGGACAACGCCATGGACGCCACCGGGAACGGCGGGACGGTGGTGGTCTTCCTCGGTGCGCAGCCGGACGGCGGGCTCGTCGTGCGGGTGGACGACGACGGGCCGGGCGTGGCCGAGGCGGACCGGGCCCGGGTCTTCGAGGTGGGGGTCACCACCAAGCGGCCGGGCGACGCCGACCACGGCCGCGGCATCGGCCTGGCCCTGGTGGCGCGGATCGCGGCCCGCCGGGGCGGCTCGGCCACGGTCACCTCCGCACCGCTGGGGGGAGCCCGGGTCGAGGTGCACCTGGGCGCCCTCGCCCCGGCGATGGCCGAGGCGACCCCGTGACCGGTGCGGACACCGTGCGGGTGCTGGTCGTGGACGACGACTTCGCCGTGGCGTCGGTGCACCGGGGCTACGTCGAGTCCGTACCCGGGCTGGAGGTGGTCGGCGAGGTGCACCGCGGACTCGAGGCGCTGCAGGCCGTCCAGGTGCTCGCCCCCGACCTGGTGCTCCTGGACATCCACCTGCCCGACCTCTCCGGCGTCGAGGTGCTGCGGCGGCTCCGGTCGCTGGCCGGTCCGCAGCCCGACGTCATCGTCATCACCGCCGCGCGGGAGGTAGAGACCGTCCGGGCGGCGATGACCACCGGCGTGGTCGACTACCTGGTCAAGCCCTTCTCGCTGGGTGCGTTCCGGGAACGGCTGGAGGCCTACCGGGCGCACCGGGCGGAGCTGCTGCGCCGCACGGCCGAGCCGGGCCGGGGGTTGCAGCAGAGCGACGTCGACCGGCTGTTCTCCACCAGGCGGCGGGTCAGCGAACCGCTGGCGGCCACCCCGCTGCCCAAGGGCCTCTCGCCGCGGACGCTGGAGTTCGTCGCCCGGACGCTCGCCAGCAGCCCGGCCGACGACCTGTCCGCCGGCGAGGTCGGCCAGCGCTGCGGCCTGGCGCGGGTCAGCGCGCGGCGGTACCTGGAACACCTGGAGCGGACCGGGCTGGCCGCCGTCCGCCCCCGGTACGGAGCCGCCGGCCGCCCGGAGAACGGGTACCGCTGGACCGGCTGACCCCCTCGGCATCCGGCACTCCGCGGCGCGGCAGACGACGGCGGGTGGACGGCGGCGGCACGATCGGCGCCGTGACGGCGACTCCCGAGGCACCGGCCCGCCGCGGGTCGGCTCTCGCCCTGGCGGCGCTCGCCGGCGTGCTGGCCGGCGTCGCGGCCAAGGCGGGTGACGAGTCCGGGTGGGGATGGGCGGCCGACCTCGGGTCCTACCCGGCCGCCTGGGTGCTGGCCGTGGCGCTGATCGGCTGGGCGGCGCCCGCGCCGAGGGCGGCCGCCCTTCGCGCCGGGGTGTTCTTCGCCGCGATGACGGTGGCCTACTACGGGTGGGCCGCGCTGGTCCTGGACTTCGGCTGGTCCGTCCGGCTGCTGGTCGCCTGGCTGGTGCTCTCGGCCACCGCGGTGCCGGCCACCGCCGTCGCCGCGCACGTGGCGACCCGGCGCTCCGGGTGGCTCCCGGGTGCGCTGCTGGCCACGGCCGCCGGCATCACGCTGGGCGGTGGTGCGCTGACCGACGCCGCCGGCCACCCGGTGCAGGCGGCGGCCGACGTCGTCGTCGTGCTGGTGCTCGTCGTCGTCCTGGCCCGTGACCTGCGCACCCGGCTGTGGGCCGCGGCGCTGACGCTGCCGCTGACCGCGGTGGCCGCTGCGCTGCTCGGCCTGCTGCGCGACCTGCTGGGCTGACCGGGTGCTCATCGTGGTCGGCGGGCTGCCCGGGGTCGGGAAGACGTCGGTCGCCCGGGCGGTGGCCGGCGAGCTCCGCGCCGCCCACCTGCGGGTGGACGCCTTCGAGGTCGCCCTGCTCCGGCAGGGCCTGGTGCCCGGCGCGGCCGAGGTCGGCGCGCACGGCTACGACCTGGCGCTGGCCGCCGCCGACACCTGCCTGACCGCCGGCACCGACGTGCTGGTCGACGCGGTCTTCGACGTCGCCGCCGCCCGCCGGCCGTTCCGGGACCTGGCTGCCGGGCACGGCGTCCCGGTGCACTGGGTGCGGCTGATCTGCACCGACCGGGCCGAGCACCGGCGCCGGGTCGAGGGGCGTTCCGCCGACCTGCCCGGCCACGTCGTCCCGACCTGGGAGCAGGTGCGGGCCCGGCGGGTCGACCAGTGGCACGAGCGGCACACCGTGGTCGACACCGCCACCGGCGACCCGGCCGCCGCCGTGCTCGCCGCGCTGCGCGGCTGACGGTCAGCCGGTGGGCTCGGCCGCAGCCTCCCGGCGCTTCTTCTTCTGTTTCTTGCGCTCGCCGGACTCGTCGTCGGGGTCCTCGGGCACCAGCCGGTTCAGCTCGCCGCGGATGAAGTCGCGGGTGGCGAGCTCGCCGACCGACACCCGCAGCGACGCGAGCTCCCGGGCCAGGTACTCGGTGTCGGCGCGGGTCTGCGCCGCGCGGTCGCGGTCCTCCTCGGCCTGCACCCGGTCGCGGTCGGCCTGCCGGTTCTGCGCGAGCAGGATCAGCGGGGCGGCGTAGGCGGCCTGGGTGGAGAAGGCCAAGTTGAGCAGGATGAACGGGTAGGGGTCCCAGCGCAGGTCTATGGCGACCACGTTGAGCGTGATCCAGACGATCACGATGATCGTCTGGACCGCCAGGAACCGGCCGGTGCCCAGGAAGCGGGCGATCCCCTCGGCGAACCGGCCGACGGCGTCGGGGTCCAGCCGGAGGAAGCTGCCGATGCCCCGGCTCGCGCGCGGCTGGTCCAGCCGCAGGTCGGCACGCCGTTCGGCCTCAGCCACGACGGGACCTCTCGCGCCAGTCCTCGGGCAGCAGGTGGTCCAGGACGTCGTCGACGCTCACCGCGCCGACCAGCCGGCCCTGCGGGTCGACCACCGGTGCGGCCACCAGGTTGTAGGTGGCGAAGTAGCGGGTGACCTCGGTCAGCGGGGTCTCCGGGCGCAGCGGCTCCAGGTCGTCGAGCACCCCGCTGACCAGGCCGGACGGCGGCTCGCGCAGCAGGCGCTGGATGTGCGCCAGCCCCAGGTACCGGCCGGTCGGCGTGGCCGAGGGCGGCCGGCAGACGTACACCTGGCTGGCCAGCGCCGGCGAGAGCTCCGGCACGCGCACCCGGGCGAGCGCCTCGGCGATCGTCGCGTCGGGGGCGAGGATGACCGGCTCGCTGGTCATCATCCCGCCGGCGGTGTCCTCGGAGTACTTCAGCAGCTGGCGCACCGGCTCGGCCTCGTCCGGCTCCATCAGCTCCAGCAGCCGGTCCCGGTCCAGCGTGGAGAGCTCGGCCAGCAGGTCGGCGGCGTCGTCGGGGTCCATCTCCTCCAGGACGTCGGCGGCCCGGCTCTCCTGGAGGGTGCCGAGGATGGTGATCTGGTCGGCCTCGGGCAGCTCCCCGAGCACGTCGGCGAGCCGGGGGTCGTCCATCGCCTCGGCGACCTCGTGCCGCCGCTTGATCGGCAGCTCCTGCAGCGCGTGGGCCGCGTCGGCGGCGTTGAGCTCGCGGTAGGTGGCGATCAGCGTCTCGGCGCTCTGCCCGGACTCGGGCAGGGCGAGGCCGGTGACCTCGTCCCAGGCCAGCTGGTGCAGCTGCCCGCGGCGGCCGAGCCGGCCCGGCTCCTGGACGGCGAGCCGGGTGACCACCCAGTCGCCGGTCCGGGTCTGCTCGATCGCGGCGTCGACGACGGTGGCCGACCGGTCGTTCTCCTGGATGGTCACCCGCCGGTCCAGCAGCTCGCCCAGCACCAGGGTCTCCCCGGCCCGCTGCTCGAAGCGCTTGAGGTTGACCGTGCCCGAGGACAGCCGCACCGAGGCGGAGTCCAGCCCGGTGACCCGGCCCATCGGGCAGAAGATCCGGCGCCGTGGCACCACCTCGACGATGAGACCGAGCACCCGGGGCGCGGCGGTGCCGACCCGGAGCGCGACGAGCACGTCGCGGACCTTGCCGACCCGGTCGCCGTTGGGGTCGAAGACGGTCAGCCCGGCCACCCGGGACACGTAGGCCCTCGTCACCGTCGTCACTGGCTCTCCTCGGTGCTGTCTCGGTCCCGGGACCAGTGGGTGCGATGACCTCGGCAACCAGGCCACCGCAGCGGAAGGCTACCGTCGCCGTCGTGGCGGCTCCGGGACCCGATCGACTCAGCTACGAGGTCGTGGACGTGTTCGCGCCCCGGCCGTTCAGCGGCAACCAGCTCGCCGTCGTCCTGGACGCCGGCGACCTGAGCACCGAGCAGTGCCAGGCGCTCGCCGCCGAGTTCGGCTTCTCCGAGTCCACCTTCGTCAGCGCCCCCACCGATCCCACGGCCGACTACCGGGTGCGGATCTTCACCCCGAGCACCGAGCTGCCCTTTGCCGGGCACCCGAGCGTCGGGACGGCGCACACGCTGGTCCGGCTGGGCCGGCTGCCTGCCGGCGTGCTCCGGCAGGAGTGCGGGGCCGGGGTCGTCGAGGTCGAGGTGGACGACGACGGTGCCCGGCTGACCGGCGGCACGGTGTCGCTGCGGCCCGGTCCGGACGTCGCGGCGCTGGCCGCCGCTGTCGGCCTCGGCCCGGCGGACGTCACCGGCCGGCCGGCGCACCTGGTCGGCTGCGGCATCGACTTCGCCCAGCTGGAGGTGCACCCCGGCGCGCTGGACCGCGCGGTCGCCGACGTCCCGGCGCTGACCGGCCTGCTGCCGGGGGTGCAGGGCGGGGTCTCGCTGCTCGCCTGGGACCCGGCGTCGGGCTCCGGCACCGTCCGGGTGTTCGCCGACGGCCTCGACTTCGCCGACGACGCGGCCACCGGGTCCGCGGCGCTGGGCACCGGCATCTGGCTGGCCGCCGTGGGCCTGGCTCCCGACGGCGTCACCGAGTACCGGCTGGCGCAGGGCACGGTGATCGGCCGGCCGTCGGAGCTGCGCGGCCGGGTCGCCGTCGCCGGGGGAGAGGTGACCGAGGTCAGCGTGTCGGGCACCGTGCAGCCGATCGCCGGCGGCACCGTCCGGGTCCCCGCATGAGCACCGCCGCTCCGTCGGTGCCGGCGTGGGCGGTGACCCGGCCGGGCGGGCGGGACGTCGGGCTGATGGCGGTCGCCGTCATCGGGGTGTCCTTCTCCGGTCCGCTCACCGCGCTGGTGACCACCTCGTTCCTGGCGATCGCCTTCTGGCGCAACGCGGCCGGAGCGGTGCTGCTGCTGCCGGTCCTGCTGCTGCGCGAGCGCGCCACGCTGACCGGGCTGCGCGCCCGGCAGCTGGTCAGCTCCGTCGTCGCCGGGCTCTTCCTGGCCGCGCACTTCGCCGCCTGGCTGCCCAGCCTGTCGATGACGACGGTCGCCGCCTCCACGGCGCTGGTGACGACGACACCGATCTGGACGGCGCTGGCCGCACACTTCTCCGGTGTCCGGCTGCCCCGGCAGGTGTGGTGGGGGCTGGCCCTGGCGGTGTTCGGCGCCGCGCTGATCGCCGGCGTCGACGTCACCGTGTCCTGGACGGCGCTGGCCGGCGACGGGCTCGCGCTGCTGGGCGCGATCTGCGCCGGTGGCTACATGCTCGCCGGCGCCCGGGCGCGCGAGCGGCTGACCACCTCGGCCTACGCCGTCGTCTGCTACTCGACCTGCGCGGTCGCCCTCGCGCTCGCCGCCCTGCTCGTCGACGTGCCGCTGGCCGGGTTCAGCGCCCGCGACTGGTGGCTGATCGCGGCGATCACCGTCTGCGCGCAGCTGCTCGGGCACACGCTGCTGAACCTGGTGCTCTCCTCGGTCGGCCCGACGGTGGTCGGCCTGGCCGTGCTGCTGGAGGTGCCGGGTGCGCTGCTGGTCGCGCTGGTGCTGCTGCAGCAGGCGCCGCCGCTGCTGGCGCTGCCCGGGATGGTCGCCGTCGTGATCGGGGTGGCACTGGTGATCCGCGCCGGCCGCCCGACGCCGGAGGCCGACCCGGTCTGAGCCGGTGCTGCTGCTGGCCGACGATCACGCGGGGAGGACGTCGCTACTCTCCGGTAACCAACGTCGACCAGCGGGGTTGTCCACCCACCCCGCCACCCCAGCGGAGGCACCGTGGCCGAGCTCCGATCCCGTCGTTCCAACCTCGCCGTCCCGGGCAGCAACCCCCGGTTCCTGGAGAAGGCCAAGAGCCTCCCCGCCGACCAGGTGTTCCTCGACCTCGAGGACGCGTGTGCACCGCTGGCCAAGCCGGGCGCGCGGAAGAACATCGTCGCCGCACTCAACGAGGGCGGGTGGGGGAGCAAGATCCGCACCGTCCGGGTCAACGACTGGACGACGGAGTGGACCTACCGCGACGTGGTCGAGGTCGTGGAGGG
Organism: Modestobacter marinus; assembly: GCF_011758655.1. NCBI lineage: Bacteria > Bacillati > Actinomycetota > Actinomycetes > Geodermatophilales > Geodermatophilaceae > Modestobacter > Modestobacter marinus. The sequence goes on along the minus strand of NZ_JAAMPA010000001.1, from coordinate 158,172 downwards.
CGCCGGCGCCGAGCTGGACTGCCTCATGCTGCCCAAGGTCGCCGACGCCGCCCAGGTGAAGGCGCTGGACCTGCTGCTCACCCAGATCGAGAAGAGCAACGGGCTCGAGGTCGGCCGGATCGGCATCGAGGCGCAGATCGAGACGGCGCAGGGCCTGATCAACGTCAACGACATCGCCTTCGCCAGCGACCGGATCGAGACGATCATCTTCGGCCCGGCCGACTTCATGGCCAGCATCAACATGAAGTCCCTCGTGGTCGGCGCGCTGCACCCCGACTACCCGGGCGACCCCTTCCACCACATCCTGATGACGATCCTCATGGCCGCCCGGGCGCGCGGGGTGCAGGCCATCGACGGGCCGTTCCTGCAGGTGCGCGACGTCCCCGCGTTCGAGGAGGTGGCCCGGCGGTCGGCGATGCTCGGGTTCGACGGCAAGTGGGTGCTGCACCCCGGTCAGATCGACGCGGCCAACGAGATCTACGCGCCCTCGCAGGAGGACTACGACCACGCCGAGCTGATCCTCGACGCCTACGGCTGGGCCACCTCGGAGGCCGGGGGCAAGAAGGGCTCGGCGATGCTGGGCGACGAGATGATCGACGAGGCCAGCCGGAAGATGGCGCTGGTGATCGCCGGCAAGGGCCGCGCGGCCGGGATGTCCCGCACCTCGGCCTTCACCCCGCCGGAGAGCTGACCCGGCTCTCTCGACGGCCCCGCCCCGAGGAGGGCGGGGCCGGTGGTCAGGGCGCGAACGCGCCGTCGCTGATCGAGGCGAGCAGGCCGATCCAGACGACCAGCCCGGCGGCCATCAACGTCGTCCCGAGGCCGCCGACGATGACGGCGGCCAGCGCGAGGCCGTCGCCCTGCTCGCCGCTCCGCCGGATCTGCCCGCGGGCCACCAGGCCCAGCACCAGGCCGACCGGGGCGAGGAGGAAGGTGGCGACCAGGGCGACGATCGCCAGTTGGTTGGTCGACCGCCGCCAGCCGGGGCCGTACCCGGGCGGTCCGTAGCCCGGCGGTCCGTAGCCCGGCGGTCCGTAGGACGGCGTCCCGTAGCCGGGTGGGCCGTAGGACGGCATCCCGTGGGGCGGGCCGTAGGACGGCGTCCCGTGGGGCGGGGCGCCGTGCGGCGGCGGGTCCCCGCGGTAGAAGTCGTCCTGGCTCACCGCGTCAGTCTGCCGGTCAGCCGCCGATCGCCCCGGCAGGCAACGCGGCGATGCGGGTGGCGATCGACCGGCCCGCGGCGGCGGTGACCTCCGGGTCCTCGCCGACCAGCACCGAGAGCACCTGCCCCCGCGCCTGGGCGAGGGCGACCTGGGTCGTGCCGTCGGCGAGGCGGTACTGGAAGACCACGCTGTTGGCGGCCAGGCCCTCCGCGCTCGGACCCGGCTCGAACGTGTACTCCTCGGCCGGGCAGCTGCCGAACGCCTGGACCAGCTCCTGCACCGCGGTCGTCGCCGCGGCCGGGGTCGCGTAGGCGATCGCCTCCGACGACAGCTGTGCCGTGCCGGCGGGGTCCACGCCCACCACCGGCTGCTTCGCCGTCCGCTGCGCCTCGGAGGTGAACGTGTGGCCGCAGATCCCGGCCAGGCTCGGGTTGTCCGCGAGGTCGGCCCCGGACGGCACCGGGTTGGCCTGCACCGACCAGCCCTCCGGGAGGTCGGCGGCCCGCAGGGCGGTGGCCACGACCGCCTCGGTCGGGTCCTGCGCGGCGGCGGGGTCGGCCGTCGCCGCCGCAGCGGCCGCCGCGTCGGCCGGCGCGGGCTCGGAGGTGGGTGAGCCGGTCGCCGCACCCTCGGCCACCTCGTCGGTCGAGCCGCAGCCGGTCAGGGCCAGGAGGGTCACGGCGGTGAGGGCGAGGAGGCGGTGCGTCACCGCAGCGACGGTAACCCCGCAACGGAGCGGGCGGGACGCCGCAGCACCGGGCCGGGCCTGCTCCATACTCGCCGGTAACCGAGACACCGTCGTCCCGAGGAGCGTGCGCATGACCCGCCTGGCCCAGACCGCGGACCTGACCGACGTCCAGACCCAGATCCTGTCGACGGTCCGCGACTTCGTGGACGCGGAGATCATCCCCCGGGCCCAGGAGCTGGAACACGGGGACGTCTACCCGACGGAGATCGTCGAGGGCCTGGCGGAGCTGGGCATCTTCGGGCTCACGATCCCCGAGGAGTTCGGTGGGCTGGGGGAGTCGCTGCTGACCTACGCCCTGGTCGCCGAGGAGATCGCCCGCGGCTGGATGAGCGTCTCCGGCGTCATCAACACGCACTTCATCGTGGCGCACCTGATCACCCAGCACGGCACCCCCGACCAGCAGGCCGAGTACCTGCCGCGGCTGGCCACCGGTGACCTGCGGGGCGCGTTCTCCATGTCCGAGCCGGAGCTGGGCAGCGACGTCGCAGCGATCCGGACGAAGGCCACCCGCGACGGCGACGAGTACGTGGTCAACGGCTCGAAGATGTGGCTGACCAACGGGGAGAACGCCACCCTGGTCGCCTTCCTGGTCAAGACCGACGAGGGCAGCGACTCCCCCTACCGGAACATGACCACGTTCCTGGTGGAGAAGACGCCGGGCCTGGGCGAGCGGCTGCCCGGCTTCTCCATCCCCGGGCGCATCGACAAGATGGGCTACAAGGGCATCGACACCACCGACGCCAGCTTCGACGGGTTCCGGATCGGCGCCGACAAGGTCCTCGGCGGGCAGCCCGGCCGCGGCTTCTACCAGATGATGGACGGCGTCGAGGTCGGTCGGGTGAACGTCGCCGCCCGGGGCTGCGGGGTCGCGATCCGGGCCTTCGAGCTGGCCATCTCCTACGCCCAGCAGCGGGAGACCTTCGGCAAGCCGATCGCCCAGCACCAGGCCATCGCCTTCAAGCTCGCCGAGATGGCCACGAAGGTCGAGGCGGCCCACACGATGATGGTGCGCGCGGCCCGGCTGAAGGACTCCGGCGCCCGCTTCGACGTCGAGGCCGGCATGGCGAAGCTGCTGGCCAGCGAGTTCGCCAGCGAGGTGACCCAGGAGTCCTTCCGCATCCACGGCGGCTACGGCTACTCCAAGGAGTACGAGATCGAGCGGCTGATGCGCGAGGCGCCGTTCCTGCTCATCGGCGAGGGCACCAGCGAGATCCAGAAGACGATCATCAGCCGCGGCCTGCTCAAGGAGTACGCCGTCAAGCGCTGACCCCCTCAGGGGCGGACGTCACGACCCCGGCCCCCGAGGAGGGTGGGACCCCGGTTCGGACGTGCACTCCTCGGCCGGGCAGCTGCCGAACGCCTGGACCAGCTCCTGCACGGCGGTCGTCGCCGCGGCCGGGGTCGCGTAGGCGATCGCCTCCGACGACAGCTGTGCGGTGCCGGCGGGGTCCAGGCCCACCACCGGAGCCGGCGGAGCACCGCTGCGACGGTGACCGCCGCAGCTGGGCGGTCGCGCTCCACCAGGCGAGCGCGACCTCCCCGACCGGCTCAGCCGGCGGCGCCGCTGAGGTCGTACATCGTCACCCCGTCGATCGTCTGGGCGGTGTAGTTGTCCGCCACCCAGGCGGCGATCTCGGCCGAGGCGCTGCTGCCGCTGTCGCTGCTCATCCCCGTGCCACCGCCGATGAACCAGTGCACCTCGCCGTCGGCGACGTACTGCTGGAACTCCGCCAGCGTGGGCGAGGGGTCGCTGCCGTTGAAGCCGCCGATCGGCATCACCGGCTCCTCGGTGGCCAGCTGGTAGCCGGCGGCGTTGTTGGAGCCGACGGCCGCGGCGACCCAGGTGTAGTCGTCGGCGTCCGCGAGCAGGGCGGCGACCACCTCGTCGCTGGCATCGGTGGCGTTCAGCAGGCCACCCATGCCACCAGCACCCATGCCACCACCGGAGCCGCCGCCGTCCGTGCCCCCGGCGGCCGTGCCACCGCGGGTCCCGCCGGGCGGGGTGCCCATCGTCCCGCCCATCGTCCCGCCCGTGGTGCCGCCGGGTGGGGTGCCGAACTGCCCGCCGCCGGTGGGCGGGGTGCCTGCCTGGCCACCACCGGGGAAGCCGCCGCCACCGGGCCCGCCGCCGAAGCCGCTGCCCCCGCTGACCGTCGGCCCCGCAGTCGGGATGGAGCCGGTGTGCGCGGTGCCGGCGGTCTGCACGGCGTAGGCGGCCGGGCCACCGAGGGAGGCGAAGACGGCGACGGCGAGCACCGTGGCCGCGACCGGCCGGCCCACGCCGTGTACGACCAGCAGCCCGACCGCAGCGAGCAGCCCAGCGACCAGCACGACCCAGCGCAGCCACGGCAGGAAGTCCGCCGACCGGGTGAGCAGCACGAACGACCACACCGCGGTGCCGGCCAACGTGAGGGCCAGCACGATCCGTGCCCAGGCGGTTCCGCGGCGCTGCCAGAGCAACCCACCACCGATGCCGACCAGCGCGGCGATCGCCGGGGCCAGGGCGACGGTGTAGTAGGCGTGGAAGATCCCGGCCATGAAGCTGAAGGTCGCGCCGGTGACCAGCAGCCAGCTGCCCCAGGTGAGCAGCGCGGCACGGCGGACGTCGGTGCGCGGCGCGCGACCGACGGCCACGAGGCCGGCGATCAGCAGGGCCAGCGACGCGGGCAGCAACCAGGCCACCTGACCGCCGATCTCGGCGTCCACCAGCCGGCCGAGGCCGGTGTCGCCCCAGTTGCCGCCGGTGCCACCACCGCCGCCACCGACGCTGCCGGTCTCGTCGCCGGTGAGCCTGCCCAGGCCGTTGTAGCCCCAGATCAGCTCCCAGGTGGAGTCGGTCTGGGAGCCCCCGACGTAGGGCCGCCACGACTCGGGCACCAACTCGACGACCGCGACCCACCAGCCGCCGGCCACGAGCATCGCCGCGCCGGCGGCCAGCACGTGGCCGAAGCGCCTGGCCGCCGTGGTCGGCGCGGCGACCAGGTAGACCAGCGCGAAGCCGGGGACGACCAGCATCGCCTGCAGCGTCTTGGTCAGGAAGGCGAAGCCGATCAGCACGCCGACGCCGACCATCCAGCGCACGCTGGCCCGCTCCAGCGCCCGGGTGGTGGCGTAGGCGGCGAGCGTCATCAGCAGCACGAGCAGCGCGTCGGGGTTGTCGAAGCGGAACATCAGCACCGCCACCGGGGTCAGCGCCATCGCGGCCCCGGCGAGCAGCCCGGCGCCGGGGCCGACGACCCGGCGCACCGCCAGGTACACCACGCCGACGGTGGCCACGCCCATCAGCGCCTGCGGCACCAGCAGCGACCAGGAGTTCAGCCCGAAGACGCGGACGGCGAGCTCCATGACCCACAGCGAGGCCGGTGGCTTGTCCACGGTGATCGAGTTGGCCGCGTCCGAGGAGCCGTAGAAGAACGCGACCCAGCTCTCCGAGCCGGCCTGCACCGCAGCCGCGTAGAAGGCGTTGGCCCAGCCGGAGGCGGCCAGGTCCCACAGGTAGAGCAGGCCGGTGGCGGCCAGCAGGCCGAGCAGGGCCGGGCGCACCCAGGAGGGGTCCTCGAGGCGGCCGCGCAGCAGCCGGCCGGCCCGGCCGGGCGCCGACCGGGCGGGCGGCGCGGTGGCGGTGGCGCCCGGCGGGGTCCAGGCCGGGGCGCCGTAGGCCGGCGCGTGGGAGGTGTCGGTGCTCATCGGGTGGTCTCCATCGCCGGGACGGCGGGGTCGGTGGCCGGGACGGCGGGGTCGGTGGGGGGAGCGTCGGGCGCGGGGACGCGGAAGACCCAGCCGCGGAGGAGGAGGAAGCGCAGCAGCGTCGCGAGGGCGTTGGCCACCACCAGCAGCAGCACCTCGGTGCCGCGGGCCGGGACCGGGGCGACCGCGTGCAGGACGGCCAGGGTGCCGCTGGTCAGCGCCAGGCCCAGGCCGAGGACGACCAGGCCCTGCAGCTGGGCGCGACCGGCACCGGGGCCGCCGCGGATGCCGAAGGTGATCCGCCGGTTCGCTGCGGTGTTCGCCATCGCGGTGAGCAGCAGTGCGACCAGGTTGGCCGCCTGCGCGCCGGCGACGGTGCGCAGCAGCACGAACAGCACCAGGTACGACAGCGTCGACAGCACGCCGATGGTGGCGAACCGGACCAGCTGACCGACCAGCCCGGCCGGCACCCCGGGCACCGGGTCGGCCAGCGGGCCCCGGCCGAGCTGGGCGCGGAGTTCGGCGACCGGCAGCCGGCCGCTGGTGAACGCGCGCAGCATCCGGGCGATCCCGGCCAGGTCGGCCTTCGCCGTCGCCACGATGTCCACCCGGCTGTCCGGGTCGTCGACCCAGTCGACGGGCACCTCGTGGATCCGCAGGCCGCTGCGCTCGGCCAGCACCAGCAGTTCGGTGTCGAAGAACCAGCCGGTGTCCTCCACCAGCGGCAGCAGCCGGGTGGCGACGTCGGCCCGGATGGCCTTGAACCCGCACTGGGCGTCGGACAGCCGGGTGGCCAGCGCCCCGCGCAGCAGCAGGTTGTAGCCGCGGGAGATCAGCTCGCGTTTGGCGCCGCGCACCACCCGGGAGGACGCCGCCAGGCGGGTGCCGATGGCCAGATCGGAGTGGCCGCTGATCAGGGGGGCGACCAGCGGCAGGAGTGCGGCGAGGTCGGTGGACAGGTCGACGTCCATGTAGACCAGCACGAGCGCGTCCGAGGCGAGCCAGGCGGTGCGCAGGGCGCGGCCGCGCCCGGGTTCGGGCAGCATCCGCACCTCGATGCCGGGCAGCTCGGCGGCGACCCGGCGGGCCACGGCGACCGTGCCGTCGGTGCTGGCGTTCTCCGCGACGGTGATCCGGAACGGGTAGGGGAGCTCGGTGGTGAGGTGGTGGTGCAGCCGGCGCAAGCACGGCTCCAGGTCGGTCTCCTCGTTGTGGACCGGGACGACGACGTCGATCACCGGGCGCAACGGTGCGGCGTCGCCGGACGCTTCGGCGGTACCCAGGGGATGCGGTGGCATGGGACGACCGTCGGCGGGCTGGCTGCAGGCCCGCCCAGCCCGGACTGCGCGCCAGCTGTGAGTCGTCGCTCGTGCACCCGGGGTGTGGCCCGCGCCGTCCCGCGGGTAGCGGTCGGAGATGAGAGCTGCAGGAGTGACGGAGTTCGGTGGTCCGGAGGCCCTGCGCCTGGTCGACGTGCCGCGGGAGCCGCTGGGCCCCGGGCAGGTGCGCGTGCGGGTGACGGCGGCCGCGGTCAACCCGACCGACACCTACGCCCGCAACGGCACCTACGCCCAGCGTGACCCGGTCAAGGAGTTCCCCTACGTGCCGGGCATGGACGTCGCCGGGGTGCTGGCCGAGATCGGCGACGGCGCCGACACCGACATCCACGCCGGCGAGCACGTGATGGGCATCGTCGTCCCGACCGGTGCGCACGGCGGCTACCGGGAGGACATCGTGCTGCCCGCCGGCTCCATCGCCCGGGTGCCCGACGGCGTCGGCGATGCGGCCGCGGCCACGCTGCCGATGAACGGTCTCACCGCCCGGCTGGCGCTGGACCGGATGGCGCTGCAGCCGGGCCAGGTGCTGGCGGTCACCGGTGCGGCCGGGGCGTTCGGTGGCTACGTCGTCCAGCTGGCGAAGAGCGAGGGGCTGACCGTCGTGGCTGACGCGAAGGCCGAGGACGAGCAGCTGGTGCGCGACCTCGGTGCCGACGTCGTCGTCCGGCGGGGTGAGGACGTCGCCGACCGGATCCGCGAGCAGTTCCCCGACGGGGTCGACGGGTTGGCCGACGGCTCGGTGCAGGACGCCGCCGTGCTGCCCGCGGTCAAGGACGGCGGGGCCGTCGCGACGGTGCGCGGCTACCGCGGCGACGGGCAGCGGGGCCTGCGCGTCTCCCCGGTGATGGTCCGCGACTACGCCGAGGAGCACGCGAAGCTGGACCGGCTGCGCGAGCAGGTGGAGAAGGGCGAGATCACCCTGCGGGTGGCGCAGACCCTCCCGGCGGCGCAGGCCGCGGAGGCGCACCGCCGGCTCGAGGCCGGGGGCGTGCGGGGCCGGCTGGTCCTCACCTTCTAGGGTCCGCCACTGCCGCCCCCGCCGCGGGGGCACCTCCGTGGTCAGGAAGGCAGGTGCCTGGCCGCCTCCCGGCGGGAGAGCGGGCTGAGCTCGTGCTCGGCCAGGAAGCGGCGCACCCAGTCGGGGTCGGTCTTGGTGTGCTCGCGCAGCGCCCAGCCGATCGCCTTGCGGACGAAGACCTCCGGGTCGGCGGCGTTGACCTCGACCACCTCGGCCAGCAGTGCGGTGTCGGTGCGTTCCCTGGCCCCGAGCTGGGCGATGACGGCGCTGCGCCGCAGCCACCGGTCCGGGCTCCGGGCCCACCCCTGCAGCACCGGGCGCAGCTGCGCGGGGTGGGCGAGCAGCAGGTCGCGGACCCGGGGCTGGACGCCGTCGACCAGGTCCCACCACGCGCCGGTGGTGATCATCTCCCGGTACAGCGGCAGCAACGAGAGGTCACCGCGGGCCACGGGCAGGCCGGTGAGCGCGAGGGCGGCGTGCCGCTCCTCCCGGGCGGACGCCTCCCGCCACAGCCGGCCGGCCGCGCTCTCGACGTCCGGTGGGGCCTTCTCCGCGGCGGCGCGGACGATCCGGCGGACCTCCGGCAGCCGCACCCCGAGGCAGGGCTCCGCCGTCTTCAGGTAGGCCTGCATGCCGCGGCCGCGCGCCGGGTCGGCCGCCGCCCGCAGCGCGGCGCGCACCTCCGGGACCAGGTCGTCAGCGGCCACGCCGGCGATCCTGCCGCAGTCGGATCGCCTCCCGGCAGCCCTCGTGCGAGGCTGCCGGGGAGGTCGCCCGCCGGAGTGCGGCCACGGTCGGGAGGTCGACGTGAACGGCGCGCAGGCAGTGATCCGCACCCTGGTCGACGGCGGGGTGGACGTCTGCTTCGCCAACCCCGGCACCTCGGAGATGCACTTCGTGGCGGCCCTGGACGACGTCCCGGAGATGCGGGCGGTGCTCACCCTGTTCGAGGGGGTCGCCACCGGCGCCGCCGACGGGTACGCCCGGATGACCGGATCGCCGGCGGCCACGCTGCTGCACCTGGGCCCGGGGCTGGGCAACGGCATCGCCAACCTGCACAACGCCCGCCGGGCCGGGACGCCGCTGGTCAACGTCATCGGTGACCACGCGCTGACCCACAAGCGGCTGGACGCGCCGCTGGAGTCCGACATCGACGCCCTCGCCGGCGCCGTGTCGGGGTGGGTGCGCCGGTCGCTGGCGACGAGCGAGGTCGGCGCGGACACCGCCGACGCGGTCGCCGCCGCCGCCCGCGGTCAGGTGGCCAGCCTGGTGCTCCCCGCCGACGTCTCGTGGAGCGACGGTGCACGCGTGGCCGCCGTCCCGGCCCGGCGCCCGGCCCCGCAGGTGCCGGCCGCGGTGGTCGAGGAGGTGGCCGGTCTGCTCGGCGGTTCGACGATGCTCTTCCTCGGCGGTGACGCGGTGCTCGAGCCCGGGCTCCGGGCGGCGGCCCAGGTCGCCGCCGGCACCGGCACCCGGCTGCTGTCCCAGCGTTCCCCCGCGCGGATGCAGCGCGGCGCCGGGGTGCCCGACGTGCTCAAGCTGCCCTATCCGCCCGACGGCGCGCGCAAGCAGCTGGACGGCGTGGAGCACCTGGTGCTGGTCGGCGCGAGGGAGCCGGTGGCGTTCTTCGGCTACCCCGGGATGGACGGCCGGCTGGTGCCCGACGGCTGCACCGTGCACGTGCTCGCCGAACCGGGGGAGGACGTCGTCGCGGCGCTGCAGGCGCTGGCCGAGCTGGCCGCACCGGACGCCACCCCGCAGCTGGCCGAGGCCCGCCGTCCGGAGCTGCCCACCGGGGAGCTGGACATCAAGGCCCTCGCCGAGGTGGTCGGCGCGCTGCTGCCCGAGCGGGCGATCGTGGTCGACGAGGCGCTGACGAGTGGGTACTTCCTGCCCCTGGCGACGGTCGGGGCGCCGGCGCACGACTGGCTGACGCTCACCGGCGGGGCCATCGGGCAGGGGATGCCGGTGGCGGTCGGCGCCGCGGTGGCCTGCCCGGACCGACCGGTCATCTCGCTGCAGGCCGACGGCAGCGCGATGTACACGATCCAGGCGCTGTGGACCCAGGCCCGCGAGCAGCTCGACGTCACCACGGTCATCTGCGACAACAGCGCCTACGCGATCCTCGCCAGCGAGCTGGCGAACGTGGGCGCGGCCGGCGGGGGAGAGCGGGCCGGGAAGCTGCTGGACCTCGGCGGGCCGGCGCTGGACTTCGTGGCGCTGGCCACCGGGATGGGCGTGCCGGCCACCCGGGCGACGACGGCCGAGGAGCTGGCCGAGCAGTTCCGGGCGGCGCTGGCCGAGCCCGGGCCGCACCTGATCGACGCCGTCCTGCCGCGCGGCTGACCGCCCGCTGGCGGGCCGGTCGGACGGGCCGACATTACAGCCGCTGTAACCAGCGGTGTGCCGCCGGACGCCGCGGCTCCGTGCGACCCCTTCGCCGAGGGGGTGGGGCCGTTGCGCGATGCCGACGGCGAGCGAGCCCCGTCGTGGGCGGTCCGCTGGGATGCTCGGGGCACCCGATGGAGGAGGCGTCCCATGGACGACTGGCTGTCCCTGGTTCTCATCATCGCGGCACTGGTCGTGCTGGCGCTGGTCACGTTCTCGGTCGCCCAGCGCCGCCACATCGCCAAGAAGCGCAGGCGCTGACGGGCCGGCGGTCATCTGTGGACCGGGCCACGCGCCGTCCGCGTGCTGGCCCAGGGCGGTACCGCCCAGCTTGCAGTGGCTGTACTCAGCGGCGTCAGGCGCGCGGCAGGAGACCGGTTCGCCAGGCGAGCGCGGCGAGCTGCGCCCGGTCGCGCGCGCCCAGCTTGCTGAGCACCCGGCCGACGTGGGTGCGCGCCGTCGCCGGGCTGATCACCAGCGCTCGGGCGATCTCCTCGTTGGACAGCCCCTCGCCGACCGCGGCCAGCACCTCGCGCTCCCGGGCGGTCAGCTGCTGCAGCTCCTCCGGCGCGACCGGGGTCTGCGCGGCGACGGCGGTCACCGCCGCCCGGACCACGCCGCGAGTGACGGCGGGGGAGAGGACGGCCTCGCCGGCGGCTGCGGCCCGCACGCCGCGGCGCAGTTCGTCCGGCTCGGCGTCCTTGAGCAGGAAGCCGCTCGCCCCGGCCCGCAGCGCGCCCAGGACCAGCTCCTCGTCGTCGAAGGTGGTCAGGGCCACGACCGCGACCGCCTCCAGCTGCGGGTCGGCGACGATCCGCCGGGTCGTCTCGATGCCGTCCAACACCGGCATCCGCAGGTCCATCAGCACCACGTCGACGTCCCGGGCGATGCGCAGCCGGTCCAGCGCCGCCCGCCCGTCGCCGGCCTCGCCGACCACCGCGACGTCGCCGGCCCGGTCGAGTACTGCACGGATGCCGGCGCGCACCAGCGGCTGGTCGTCGACCACCAGCACCCGGATCACGCCGGCGCGCCCACCCGGTCGACCGCGACCGGCAGCACCGCGGTGACCGTGAAGCCGCCGCCGTCCCGGTTGCCCGCCGAGAGCCGGCCACCGAGCAGCGCCACCCGCTCCCGCATCCCCTGCAGGCCGTGGCCGGGGGCGGTGGTCGCGGGCTCGCCGGCCCCGTCGTCGGTCACCGTCACGGTGAGGTCGGCGGCCCCGTGCTCGAGGGTGACGGTCGCCGTCCGGGCGTGCGCGTGCCGCAGCACGTTGGTCAGCGCCTCCTGCACCAGCCGGTGCACGGTCGCCTCGACGGCCCTGGGCAGCGGTTGCTCGGGGCCGCGCACCACGAGCCGGACGTCGAGCCCGGTCGAGGCCGTCGCGGCGACCAGGTCGGCGACGCCGGACGACCCGGGCGCCGGCTCCACACTGGTCGGGGCGTCACCTCGCAGCAGGCCGACGGTGTCGCCCAGGTCGTGCAGCACCTCCCGGCTGACGCTGCGGATGGTCTCCAGCGACCGGCGGGCGGCCTGCGGGTCGTCGTCCAGGGACTCGGCGGCGACCGCCGCGTGCAGGGTGACGATGGCGACCGCGTGGCCGAGCAGATCGTGCACGTCGCGGGCGATCCGCACCCGCTCGTCGGCGACCCGACGCTGCGCCTCGGTCTCCCGCTCCTGCCCGGCCAGCCGCAGCCGCCGGTCGAGCTCCTCCTGCCAGCCGCGGCGGGACCGGACCGCGTCGCCGAGCGCCAGGACCGCGGCCAACAGCGCCAGGGACAGCACGCCGTCGTAGCCGATGACGACGCCGGGCTCCTGGTCCCGCTCGCCGCCGAGCAACCGGAACGCGGTGGACAGCACGAGGAGCGTGCTGCCCACCACGGCCCCCAGCCGCACCCGGCCGGCCTGCGCCACCACGAACAGCGCCGGGGCCAGCGGGAGCACCAGCCCCACCGCCGCGTAGCCGGTCCAGTAGTAGCCGAACAGCAGGGCGATGCTCAGGCCCAGCGCGGGCACCGGTGCCCGGCGGGCGACCAGCATCGGCAGCCCGACCACGGCCACCAACGTGAAGGCCAGCGGGTCCGGTGGCCGCGCCTCGTGCTCCAGGTGACCGGCGAGCGCGGCCCACGCCGGCAGCACCGAAGCGAGCACCAGCACGACGTCGATCCGCCCGGGACGCCAGCTCATGCCGGGAGGCTAGGGGAGTTCCCGGCGGCTGCGCGTCCGCGCTGCGGCGTATCTCGTCCTCGCCGTACGTCCAGGTGCGCAGTGCGGTCGAGCTCCCGGACGGACGACGTCCGGGCGGGGCGTTCCTAGCGTTCGGCGGGTCCGTCCCGGCCGTCGTCAGGAGCTCGTCGTGCTCGACTCCCTCGCCCGTTCCTGTGTCCGCTCGCGGCGCCTGGTCGTCGCCGTCTGGGTGGTCTCCGTCCTCGTCCTGTCCGTGCTGGCCGGTGCCTTCGCCGGTCCGACCAGCGACGACTTCACCCTGCCCGGCGCCGAGAGCACCCGCGCCGGCGACCTGCTGGCCGATGCCGGCTTCGAGGCCCGCTCGGGCACGTCGGCCCAGCTGGTGCTGCACCGGGCCGAGGGGGTCGACACGCCGGCGGTGCGCGCGGCCGCCGCCGACCTGGCCGCCGACGTCGTCGAGCAGGTGCCCGGCGCGCAGGTCACCGGCCCGTTCGACCCGGGCGGTGGGCAACAGGTCGCCCCTGACGGCACCATCGCCTACCTCCAGGTGGACCTGCCGCAGCGCACGGTCGAGGAGCTCGCCGAGGTCAGCGACACCCTGGACGCCCTGCGCGCGGACGTCGACGTCCCCGGGCTGCAGGTCGAGGTCGGGGGTCTGCTGCTCGACGAGGGCGGCGGGCCACCGGCCGAGGTGATCGGGGTGCTCGCCGCCGGCGTGATCCTGTTCCTCGCGTTCGGGTCGCTGCTGGCGATGGCGCTCCCGCTGGTGGTCGGCGTCCTGGGTGCGCTCTGCGGCGTCGCCGCCATCGAGCTGGCCGCGCACGTCGTCGACGTGCCCAGCTACGCCACCGCCGCCGCCGGGATGATCGCGATCGGCGTCGGCATCGACTACTCGCTGCTCGTGGTCACCCGCTACCGGGAGGCGCTGCGCACCGGGGCGCCGGTGGTCGATGCGGTCGGGCTCGCGCAGACGACGGCCGGCCGCTCGGTGCTGTTCGCCGGCACGACGGTGGTCATCGCCATCCTCGGCCTGGTGCTGATGGGCATGGACCTGATCAGCGGCATGGCGCTGGGCATCGCGGCCGCGGTGCTGGTCGCGATGCTCGCCGCGGTCACCCTGCTCCCGGCGCTGCTGGGCTTCGCCGGGGCGCGGGTAGACCGGGTCCGGCTGCGGGGGCTCGGCCGGGGTGGGGCGGGGACGGGCGCGGCGGCGGCGCGGTGGGCGCGCACGGTGCAGCGGCGTCCGGTGGTGTGGCTGGTCGGGTCGCTGACGGCGCTGCTGGTGCTCGCCGTCCCGGTGCTGGACCTGCGGCTGGGCTTCAGCGACGCCGGCACGCTGTCGGAGGAGTCCACCGCCCGGCGGGCCTATGACCTGGTGGCCGAGGGCTTCGGTCCAGGGGTGAACGGGCCGCTGGTCGTGGCGGTGGACGCGCCGTCCGGGGACGTCGGCCCGGCCGCGGACGAGCTCGCCGGCACCCTGGCGGACGACGCGGGGGTGGCGTCGGTGAGCCCGCCGGTGGTGTCGGACGACGGCGGCACGGCGGTGCTGCGGGTGGTGCCGACGTCGGCGCCGCGGGACGAGGCGACCACCGAGCTGGTGCACCGGCTGCGGGACGACGTCGTCCCGGCGGCCGTCCCCGCGGACGTGGAGGTGGCGATCGGCGGCGCGCAACCGGCGGCGATCGACTTCGCCGACCACACTGCGCAGCGGCTGCCGCTGTTCTTGGCGGTGGTGCTCGGGCTGTCGTTCCTGCTGCTGATGGTGGTGTTCCGCGGGCTGCTGGTCGCGCTGAAGGCCGTGGTGGTGAACCTGCTGTCGATCGGGGCGGCGTTCGGTGCGCTGGTGGCGGTGTTCCAGTGGGGCTGGGCAGCGGAGGCGCTGGGCGTCGAGGGCGTGGCGCCGATCGAGGCGTGGGTGCCGATGCTGCTGATCGCGATCGTGTTCGGCCTGTCGATGGACTACGAGGTCTTCCTGCTGTCCCGGATCCGGGAGGAGTACGACCGCTCCGGCGACAACGCCGAGGCGGTGGCCGTGGGCCTCGCCCGGACGGCGCGGGTGATCACCGCGGCGGCGGCGATCATGGTCTGCGTCTTCGGCAGCTTCGTGCTCGGCTCGTCGCGGGAGCTGCAGCTGTTCGGCTTCGGGCTGGCGATCGCGGTGCTGATCGACGCGACGCTGGTGCGGATGGTGCTGGTGCCGGCGGCGATGGAGCTGCTCGGCAACGCCAACTGGTGGCTGCCGCGTCGGCTGGACCGGGTGCTGCCGCACCTCACCGTCGAGGTGCCCACCGAGGAGCGGGTCCGGGAGGACGAGCTGGTGCGGTCCTGACCCGTCGCCCCGGCCGCGGTCAGCCCGGTGCCGGGCCGTCGACCGCGGTCGGGGACGGCGGGGCGCTGCCACCCTCCGGTGCCTCGCCGGTCATCAGCGCGACGATCCGCTCCCGCTCGGCCGCCGAGGGCAGCCCCCAGGACGGCTCGTACCCGTAGACCTCGGCGAGCGGGCGCGAGGCGGTGCGGCCGGTGAGGATCTCCACGGTCGAGGTGTCGATCAGCCCGGGGTGCTCCACGCCGCAGGCCTCGGCGACCTTCAGCAGGTCGCGGCGCAGCGTCTGCACGTAGGTGGCCGCCCGCACCGACTTCAGCGCCGGGTCCAGGCCGTGGGTGAGCCAGGCGTTCTGGGTGGCGACGCCGGTGGGGCAGGTGTCGGTGTGGCACTTCTGCGCCTGGATGCAGCCGATCGCCAGCATCGCCTCCCGGGCGACGTTGACCAGGTCGCAGCCCAGGGCGAAGGCGACGATCGCGTTGTCGGGCAGGCCGAGCTTGCCGCCGCCGATGAAGGTGACCTGCTCGTGCAGCCCGGCCCGGGCGAAAGCGGAGTAGACGCGGGCGAAGCCGAGCTGGAAGGGCAGCGACACCGAGTCGGTGAAGATCAGCGGCGCCGCACCTGTGCCGCCCTCGCCGCCGTCGATGGTCACGAAGTCCACGCCCCGGCCGGTGGTGGCCATCAGCTCGGTGAGCTCGTGCCAGAACGCCATGTCGCCGACGGCGGACTTGATGCCGACCGGCAGCCCGGTCTCGCTCGCCAGCAGCTCGACCCAGTCGAGCAGGCTGTCGGGGTCGGAGAACTCGGCGTGCCGGGACGGGCTGATGCAGTCCACGCCCTCCGGGACCCCGCGGGTGGCGGCGATGTCGGCGGAGACCTTGGCGGCGGGCAGCACGCCGCCCAGGCCCGGCTTGGCGCCCTGGCTCAGCTTGATCTCCAGGGCCCGCACGGGGGCGGAGGCGACCACGTCCTTCAGCTTGGCCAGGTCGAAGCGGCCGTGCTGGTCGCGGCAGCCGAAGTACGCCGTCCCGAGCTGGAAGACCAGCTCCCCGCCGTGCCGGTGGTGCGGGGAGAGGCCGCCCTCGCCGGTGTTGTGCAGGCAGCCGGCCAGTGCGGCGCCGCGGTTGAGTGCCTCGACCGCCGGTCCGGACAGCGACCCGAAGCTCATCGCCGAGATGTTGACCACCGACTGCGGCCGGAAGGCGTGCGCCCGGCCGAGGGCGGCACCGAGCACCTTGGCGCCGGGCAGCGGCGTCTCCTGCCCGGCCTGCGCGGTGGTGGCCGGGACGGCGCGGCCGAAGGTGCGGTGGTTGATGACCGGGTAGCCGGCGGTGAACTCCAGGTCGATGTCGGTGCCGAAGCCGAAGTAGTTGTTCTGCTTCTTCGCCGAGGCGTACACCCAGCGGCGCTGGTCGCGGGTGAAGGGCCGCTCGTCGTTGTTGCCGGCCACCAGGTACTGGCGCAGCTCCGGGCCGATGGACTCCAGCAGGTAGCGGGCGCGGCCGACCACCGGGAAGTTGCGCAGCAGGGTGTGCTCCCGCTGCAGCAGGTCGCGGGCGGCGACACCGGCGAGAGCGGAGAGCCCGGCGGTCGCGGCGCGGGTTGCCCAGGTCATGTCCCACTATGACGCCTCGGCCACCGCTTCGGGACCGGTTCGCGGTCCGCCCCTGCCCCGGTGTCCCCGCACTACGGAGCTCGTTCAGCCGCGCAGGAGGCCGCCTTGAAACCGTTGCTTCCAGAGGCTGCCGGAGCGGTGCCGCCCACCGGTGGGGTATCCCAGGCGGCCGGTCTCCCAGCCCTGCTTGGCCCAGGCTCGGAGGATGGCTCCGCTGAGGGCGTGCGCGCCGCTGGCCGGGGACCAGTGGATGGTCCCGCCCTGGAAGGTCTGGAAGCAGCCGCCTTCGCGGAGGCCGCAGTTCTCGTTGCCGGTCGGGTAGCCCAGCTTGCCGGTCTCCCACCGGGTGGATGCCCAGGTGGCGTGGATCGCCCCGCGGGTGACGTGCGCGCCGCTGGCGGGGGACCAGTGCATGATGCCGCCCTGGAAGGGCTGGAAGCAGCCGCCCTTCCGGAGCCCGCAGGTCTCGTTTCCGGTGGGGTAGCCCAGCGCGCCGGTCTCCCACCCCCGGTCGGCCCAAGCGTCGTAGATGGCCCCGCGGGTGACGTGCGCGCCCCTGGCCGGGGACCAGTGGATGGTCCCGCCCTGGAAGACCTGGAAGCAGCCGCCGTCCCGGAGCCCACAGTTCTCGTTGCCGGTCGGGTAGCCCAGCACACCGGTCTCCCATCCCCCAGCAGCCCAGGCGCCCTGGATCGCCCCGCGGGTGACGTGCGCACCGGTGTCCGGCGACCAGTGCATGCTCCCGCCCTGGAAGGTCTGGAAGCAGCCGCTGCCCACGAGGCCGCAGTAGGTGTTGGTGGTGGGGTGGCCGACGAAGGAGCGCTCGGCCCCCAGCGCCGTCCAGGTGGAGCGGATGCCGCCCACGCTGACCACCGCGCCGGTGGCCGGTGACCAGGAGATGGACCCCGTCTCGAACCGCTGGGTGCAACCGCCGCTGCGCGGTCGGCAGACCGTGTCCTGGACCGGGTAGCCCAGCGGGCCGCTCTGGGCGAAGTAGCCGGACCACGAGTCCCGAATCGGGGTGCTGGTGATGGCCCGAGCGCCGGTCTTGGGCGACCAGGCGATCAGGCCCTTGGTGTACCCGCGGACGCAGCCGTCCTTCTTCAGGTCGCACGCGGTCGAGGTGGTGGCGTGGCCCAGCCGCGCGGGACCGATCGTGGCGTACCGGGTGTCGACCGGGTTGCGCCTCGGCACCGCCACCGGGGTGTCGAACGGCGGCTGGGTGGCGGTCCCGGAGACCTGGGGGACACTGCTCTGGATCAGCCGGAACCGTCCGTTGTCACAGCCGGCCGCGTGGTCAGCGATGTGCAGCTGGTCCCCGGCGATGACCCGGGGGTGGGTCGTGGCGTGGCCGTGCCAGTCCAGGATCCGCAGGTTGGGCCAGCGCGTGGCCGCATCGTTGAGGACGGCGTTGTACGCGTCGGCCTTGGCCGCGTACTGCGGGTGGTGGATGTTGAACCACTGGACCGGGCGGCCCTGGGACTGCTGCATGAACCATTCCACGTTGGCGCGGAACTGGGCCGCGGTGCTGACGACCACGTCGTTGGTGCCCAGACCGACGACCCACGAGCCGGCCTGCCTGAAGTCGGCCAGCTCCTCCGCGTGCGAGCGCTCGCTCGTGTAGGGCCAGTCCTCGGCCGTCGACGTCATCCGGTTGCGCATGTCCTGCGAGGTGCCGCCCCACCAACCGACCATGCCCAGCGACCGAGCGCCGAGGCCGAGTGTGTCACCGCACTGGGCGAACAGGGAGTCGCCCATGCCGAAGACCGTTGCCTTGGTCGAGGTCCATGTGGCGGCGGCCTGTGCAGTCGGGGCGAGGGCCGTCCCACCGACCACGGACAGGGTCGCGGTGGTCAGGGTCAGGACCAACGCAACCAACAGTGCGCGGACTCCCCGTGTCCGCCGGTGGGCCCGCTGGACGGCTGGGACGGTCGCTGGGCCCGGCGCGGCAGCGCGAGCGAGGGGCGTACCTGTGGGGGTCACAGCCTGTCCGTTCAGTCCTGGCATGGGCCACGTTGGTGTTGGTCTGGACGTCGGCGCCAGCGTGCTCGGGCTGAGCTGGACGAGTGGGTGCGCTCACCACTCCGAGGGAGTGAGCCGGGGTTTTCGTGTGACGAGCCGTCGATGTCACGGGTCGGCTCGCGCCCCACCCGTCGCCTGATCGGGTGAACCGCCCGGGTGAGTGGGTCACTCTTCGTCCACAGGGCGTCCCGCGGAACCGCGTCATCCCCTTACAGTCACCGCACTCAACTGACCAAGTGGCTGCTCAACGGGGGTGTCGTGCCGGTGGCGAGCTCTGCCGTCGATCTCGTCGACGGCGAGGTCCGTGAGCTGATCCGTCGCCGGGGGCTGGACCCGTTCAGCGATCCCGGGCCGGTGCGGATGCTGGTGCGGGACGTCGTCGCCGACTACTCCGAGCGCTCGCTGTCCTCCACGCTGCCGCCGGTCGGTGACCCGGAGGGCGTCGTCCGCGACGTGCTGGACCGGGTGGCCGGCTACGGGCCGCTGCAGCGCTGGCTGGACGACCCGGAGGTGGAGGAGATCTGGGTCAACGAGCCGGGCCGGGTGTTCGTCGCCCGCCGCGGCCGCAGTGAGCTGACGACGACGATCCTGGGCGCGGGGCAGCTGGCGGATCTGGTCGAGCGGATGCTGCGCAGCTCCGGTCGGCGGATCGACATGTCCACCCCGTTCGTCGACGCGATGCTCCCCGACGGGTCGCGGCTGCACGTCGTGATCCCGGACGTCACCCGCCGGCACATGGCGGTCAACATCCGGAAGTTCGTCCTGCAGGCGCACTCCCTCGACGAGCTGGTCGCGCTGGGCACGCTGACCTCGCAGGTGGCCCGCTTCCTGGAGGCCTCGGTCGCCGCCGGTCTCAACATCCTCGTCTCCGGCGGGACGCAGGCCGGCAAGACCACGATGCTCAACTGCCTGTGCGCGGCGGTGCCGGCCCGCGAGCGGGTGGTCACCTGCGAAGAGGTCTTCGAGCTGCGGGTGCCGCTGCCGGACGTCGTGGCGATGCAGACCCGGCAGGCCAACCTCGAGGGCGCCGGGGAGATCCCGTTGCGCCGGCTGGTCAAGGAGGCGTTGCGGATGCGGCCCTCCCGGCTGGTGGTCGGGGAGGTGCGCCAGGAGGAGTGCCTGGACCTGCTGATCGCGCTGAACAGCGGCTTGCCCGGGATGTGCACCCTGCACGCCAACAGCGCCCGCGAGGCGGTGGTCAAGATGTGCACCTTGCCGCTGCTGGCCGGGGAGAACATCGGGCACGCCTTCGTCGTCCCGACCGTGGCCTCCAGCGTCGACCTCGTGGTGCACGTGGGCACCGAGCCCAGCGGTGCCCGGCGGCTGCGCGAGGTGGTGGCGTTGCCCGGCCGCACCGAGGGCAGCGTCGTGGAGACCGCCGACGTCTTCACCACCCGCGACGGCCGGCTGGTCCGCGCCGACGGCTACCCGCCGCACGCCGACCGGTACGCCGCCCACGGCTTCGACCTCGCCGCGCTGCTGGGCGACCCGGCCGAACGGCGGCCCGCGTGAGCGTGCCCGGTGGCCTGCTCGGGCTGGCCCTCGGTGTCGGGCTGCTGCTCATCTGGCGCAGTGGCGCCCGGGCACCGGTGCGCCGGACCGGCACCTCCCGGCCGGGACGACGCCAGCAACTGCTCTCCGCCGCCGGCCTCACCGGGATCAACTCCGCCCAGCTGCTCGCCCTCCAGGTCGCCCTGGGCGTCGCCGCGCTCCTGCTGGTGCTGCTGACCACCCGGACCGTGACGATCAGCCTGGCGTTCGGCGTCTTCGGCTCGGCGGTGCCCTACCTGCTGGTGCGCCGGCTGGCCGCCAAGCGCCGGGCCGACCTGCGCGAGGTGTGGCCGGAGGTCGTGGACAACCTGGCGTCGGCGGTGCGGGCCGGGCTCTCGCTGCCGGAGGCGCTGTCGGCGCTCGCCGTCCGCGGCCCGGAGGTGCTGCGGGGCTCCTTCGCCCGGTTCGCCGCCGATCACCGCTCCAGCGGCCGGTTCAGCGACGCCCTCGACCGGCTGAAGGACGACCTCGCCGACCCCGTGGGCGACCGGATCGTCGAGACGCTGCGGGTGGCGCGCGAGGTGGGCGGCAGCGACCTGGGCCGGGTGCTGCGCACCCTGGCCGCGTTCCTCCGCGAGGACGCGCGCGCCCGCGCCGAGCTGGAGACCCGGCAGGGGTGGGTCATCCAGGCCGCCCGGCTCGCCGTGGCTGCGCCCTGGGTGGTGCTCCTCCTCCTCGCCACCCAGCAGCAGACCCTCACCGCCTACGACAGCCCGGTCGGGACGGCGCTGCTGCTCATCGGCGGCGGGGTGTGCCTGCTGGCCTACCGGCTGATGCTGAAGATCGGGCGGCTCCCCGAGGACATGCGGGTGCTGCAGTGACGGGGTCGCCGAGCGGCGGGGTGTCGTCGTGAGCGCCGGTCTGGCCGGCATGCTGCTCGGGCTGGTCGCGGCCACCGGCGTGCTGCTCGCGGTGAGCTTCTCCCCGCCGTTCCGGCAGGTGCGGCTGGTCGACCGGCTCGCGCCCTACGTGCACGACAGCCCGGCGCCGTCCCGGTTGCTGGGCACGGCCACCCAGCCGGGGATGCTCAGCGCCGCCCGGCGGGTCTTCGGCCCGGTGCTGGCCGACGGCGCGCGGCACGTCGACCGGCTGCTCGGTGGCCGGGTGGCGGTGCGGCGGCGGCTGGATGCGCTGAACGCCGAGACCACGGTCGAGGACTTCCGGATCGAGCAGGTCGTGTGGGGTGGGCTCGGGCTGCTGGGCGCCGCCGTCCTGGCCGTCGTGGGGTCGGCGCTGGCCGGCGCGGTGAACCTGCTGTCGGTGGTGCTGCTGTGCGTGGCCGGCCTCGTGGGCGGGGTGCTCGGCCGGGACTGGTGGCTGACCCAGCAGGTGCAGCGGCGGGAGGAGCTGCTGCTGGCCGAGTTCCCGGTGGTCGCCGAGCTGCTGGCCCTGGCCGTGACGGCAGGGGAGAGCCCGACCGCGGCGATCGCCCGGGTCACCCGGCTCTCCGGTGGCGAACTTGCCCGGGAGCTGGGCGCGACCCTGGCCCGGGCCCGCGCCGGGGTTCCGCTGGTCGACGCGCTGCAGCAGCTCGCCGACCGCACCTCCCTGGACCCGCTGGCCCGGTTCGTCGACGGCCTGATCGTGGCCATCGAACGCGGCACCCCGCTGGCCGAGGTGCTGCGGGCCCAGGCCGCCGACGTCCGGGAGGCCGGCAAACGCCGGCTGCTGGAAGCGGGCGGGCGCAAGGAGATCGCGATGATGGTCCCGGTCGTGTTCCTGGTGCTGCCCGTCACCGTCCTGTTCGCCCTCTACCCGGGGCTGATCAGCATCGTCTCGCTGGCGCAGTGACGCCGGTGACCGACAGAGAGGACCACGGATGCGTGCCTACGCGTTCCTGTTGACCACGCTGGCTGCGCTGGCGGCCCGGCTGCGGGAGGACGATCCCGAGCGGGGCGACGTCCCGGGCTGGGTGATGATCACGGTGATGACCGCGGCGCTGGTGCTGGCGATCCTCGTGCCGTTCCGCGCGGCGATCGTGGAGGCGGTGTCGAACGCGCTGGAGTCCGTCACGAGTGCGCCCTGAACGGCTGACGGACGACGACGGCGAGCGGGGCAGCGCCGTCGTCGACTTCGTGCTGGTCGGCGTGCTGGTCGTGGCGCTGCTGCTCGCGGTGTTGCAGGTGGCGGTCTACGTGCACCTGCGCAACGTCATCGTGGCCAGCGCGCAGCAGGGTGCCCGGTACGCGGCCAACGCCGATGTGCCCGCCGAGGCGGGGGCTGCCCGGACGTTGGAGATCGTCGGGCAGGCGACCACGCGCGGGACGGCGGCGGGGTTGGCGTGCGAGTCGGTGCAGGAGGTCGACGACAGCGGGCTGACGCTGGTCGTCGTCCGGTGCGTGGGCGCGGTGCCGAGCCTGTTCGCCCCGCTGGGTGACCTGCTGCCGCTGTCGGCGACCGGGCGTTCGGTGGCGGAGACGCCATGACGTGGATGCGGGCTCGGCTGGGCGGCTCCGAGCGGGGGTCGGCGATCGTGGAGTTCGTGTTCATCGCGCTGGTGGTGTTCCTGCCGCTGGTCTACATCGTGGCCGGGTTCTCCTCCGTCCAGCGCGGGGTGTTCGCGGCCAATGCGGCGGCGCGGGAGGCGGGGCGGGCGATCGCGACCGCACCGGACGTGGCGACGGGTCGGGCGCGGGCGGAGGCGGCGGTGGCGATCGCGGTGGCCGACCAGTCGGTGGAGGCGACCGACGTCGTCCTGGCCTATGCCCCGGCCGGCGCGGGGTGCGAGGCGGCGGGCGGCTATGCGCCGTCGTTGGTGCCGGGGGAGGAGTTCTCGGTGTGCGTGACGGTGACGGTGCGGATCCCGCTGCTGCCGGAGTTCATCGACGCCAACACCGCCACCGGCCAGTTCGTCGTCGAACGCGACCGCTACGTCGACGGCTGACCCGCCCGCCGTGTGCGCTCGTGGTCGGTCCCGACCCCGCCGACCGACGATCAGCGCACAACGGGACAGGCACACGCGAGAGGGGCGGCCCCGGCTGACCGGGACCGCCCCCTGCGCTGTTGCTGCTACCTCACCAGGTCACGTCGGTGAGGTAGTCGAGGCCCGCCTGGGCGGCCTCGAAGGGGTCGAACGTCGGGTCGCCGAAGCGCGGGTCGTGCTCGACGACGTAGTAGCGGACACGGTGGGCGGCGTCGAAGACAGCCGGGAAGTCGAGGGACCCGCGGCCCACGATCTCGATGCGGTTGTCCAGCTCCGGGTTGAGGTCCTTGACGTGGAGCAGCTTGATCCGCTTGCCGTACTCCTCGACGACGTCGACCGGGTCGAGGCCGGCGTAGGCGACCCAGTACAGGTCGAGCTGGGAGACCACGTTCTTCTTCTGCGTGTGCTGCATCAGGATGTCGAAGGCGGTGCGGTCGCCGAAGACGGTCGTGAACTCGAAGTCGTGGTTGTGGATGAACAGCGTCTGGCCGGCCTGGCGGGCCTGCGCACCGACGGCGTCGAGGTAGTCGGCGTATGCGACCCAGTCGGCCTCGGTCTCCAGCTCCCCGACCCACGGGGCGCCCGCGGTGCTGCCGGAGCCGAAGTACGTGATGCCGAGGACCCGGTTGTCCTCGATGATCTGCGCGATGTCCGCCGGGTTCAGAGGCGAGCCCACGTCGACGTGCCGGGCCGAGGCCTTGAGGCCGTACTGGTCCAGGAGGGCCGCGTACTCCGCGGCGGTCCAGCCGCTCAGGGTGTACGGCTCGACGTTGCGGTAGCCCATCTCGGCCAGCCGGCGCAGGACCTCCTCGTGCCGCGCCTGCGAGCCCTCGTCGTCGCCGATGACGTCGGCGAACGTGTAGAGCTGGATCGAGATCTTGCTGAGCGGCACGTTGTGGTCGGCGCACTCCCAGGCCGGTGCGCCCCTCGTCGGTGGGGCCGCGCTCGCCGGGCCGGTGAGGCCGACGAACAGCAACGTGGACAGGACGGACACGAGCACGGCCCGCAGACCGATCGACACCTTCATGGGTCCCCCTCTGAGTGACGTGGGCAGACCACTCCGCCGCAAGGCGCCCGAGGTCAGAGGCGCGAACCCTGCACCGGCGTGTGCTGTGCGTCACAACGTAGCGGCACTTGTGCAAGACACAAAGCAGAAGTCTGCTCGGATCCGAGCAGAACGTCGGACCGTCTCGGGAACGCCGGATGACGGTCAGGACGTCGAGGGCGGACCCGCCGCCGTTGTGCGCTCGGTGTCCATCCAGGCGCGACGAACCGACGACCAGAGCCCAGCGAGGAAATCGGTCGCGGGGCGCCCGGGCCCGCGCGTACGGTCCGGCACGGACGTCCCCGGACCGAGGAGCAGCGACATGGGTGGCAGCGGCGACATCTCCGGGTGAACCCCTGGGATGTGCCCGGCAGGCGAGGAGCCGCCGGGGCCTTCGTCGTCCTCGTCCACCGCCGGGCCGCCCAGTGCGCCCGCGTCCCCGCAGAGGTCCCGCCATGCCCGACGCCTCCGTCGTCTGCTCCCACCTGTCCTTCGCCTGGCCCGACGGCACCCCTGTCCTGACCGATCTCTCGTGCGCCGTCGGCGCGGGCCGCACGGGTCTGATCGCGCCCAACGGCGCAGGCAAGAGCACCCTGCTCAAGCTCATCGCCGGCGACCTCCGCCCGACCGCCGGCACGGTCACCGTCGAGGGGCTGCTCGGTCACCTGCCGCAGACGCTGCCGCTGGCCGGTGACCTCACCGTCGCCGAGGCGCTCGAGGTGGCCCCCGTGCTGCGCGCGCTGGCGGCGATCGAGTCCGGCGACGCCGCCGACGAGCACTTCGCCACCATCGGCACCGACTGGGACGTCGAGGAGCGCACCCGCGCCCAGCTCGAGCGGCTCGGCCTGGGCGACGTCACCCTCGACCGCCGGCTCGACGCCCTCAGCGGCGGGCAGGTGGTCACCCTCGGCCTCGCCGCGCAGCTGCTCAAGCGCCCCGACGTCCTGCTGCTCGACGAACCGACCAACAACCTGGACGCCGACGCGCGCCGCACTCTGTACGCCGCGCTGGACGACTTCGCCGGCTGCCTGCTCGTGGTCAGCCACGACCGGGCGCTGCTCGACCGGATGGACCGCATCGCCGAGCTCGACCGCGGCGAGCTGCGGGTCCACGGCGGCGGGTTCACCGACTGGGAGATCGCCGTCCGGGCGGAGCAGGAGGCGGTGGCGCGCGACGTGCGCACCGCCGAGCAGCAGGTCAAGCGGGCGAAGCGGGAACGTCAGCAGGCGCGGGAGCGGGCGCAGCGGAAGTCCGGCAACGCCGCCCGCACCGTCAAGGACGCCGGGCTGCCGAAGATCCTCATCGGCAAGATGAAGCAGACCGCCCAGGAGTCGGCGGGCAAGGCCGACGACGTGCACGCGGCCCGGCTCGACGGCGCCCGCACCCGGCTGGAGGACGCCGAACGCTCGCTGCGGGACGACCCGGCGATCGTGCTCGAACTGCCCGGCACCGCGGTGCCGGCCGGGCGCACCGTGTTCGCCGGCGAGGGCCTGCAGCTGCGGCTGGGGGAGCGGGCGCTGTTCGCCGAGGGCGGCGTCGACCTCACCGTCCGCGGCCCCGAGCGGATCGCGCTGACCGGCGCGAACGGTGCGGGGAAGTCGTCCCTGCTGCGGCTGATGACCGGCGACCTGCTGCCTGATGTAGGGGAGGTCCGGCGGGCCGACGGCCGGGTCGCCCATCTCTCCCAGCGGCTGGACCTGCTCGACCCCGACCGCAGCGTGGCCGAGGCGCTGGCCGGCGCGGCACCGGCGATGCCGGCGGCCGAGCGGATGAACCTGCTGGCCCGCTACCTGTTCCGCGGCAGCCGGGCGCACCTGCCGGTGGGGGCTCTCTCGGGTGGTGAGCGGCTGCGGGCGACGCTGGCCTGCGTGCTGCACGCCGAGCCGGCACCGCAACTGCTGCTGCTCGACGAGCCGACCAACAACCTCGACCTGGTCAGCGTCGCGCAGTTGGTGAGCGCGCTGGCCGCCTACCGGGGTGCGTTCGTGGTGGTGAGCCACGACGAGCGGTTCCTCGCCGACCTCGACCTCACCCGCCGCCTGCAACTGGCGGGAGGCCGCCTGCAGGAGGGGCGGTGACCCGGCGCCCGTTGTGCGCTCGTCGTCGGTCCTGGGCCGGCGACCCGACGATCAGCGCACAACGGGCGGGCGCCGGGAGAGTCAGCCGGCGATGCGGGTGCACTCCGGGCAGCGGTCGGCGCCCGGGAAGGCGAGCCAGTCCTGGTCGGCGACGGCGGAGACCAGCACGCCGCAGACCGACTGGTCCAGGCCGTCGACGACCGGGCGGGCGACGGCGTGGGTGACCCGGTCGCTGCTGCGGGGGTCGTGCGCCGTGGAGGCCACGTGGGTGGCGGAGAGGTCGGTTCCGATCGTGGAGAGGCTCACCGTCATGGCGCCGAGCGTGCCGGACGAACATGACGATCGGACGACGAGTGGACGTTGATCTCGCGATGACCCGTCACACGGGCGCGCGGTGGGAGCGGCTCAGCGCCGCACCGCCTCCAGGTAGCGCAGCACCGCGCTGACCCGGCGGTCGGTGGCGTCGGTGGGCGGCAGGTCGAGCTTGGCGAAGATGCTTCGGATGTGCTTGTGCACGGCGCCGTCGGTGACGACCAGCCGCCCGGCGATCGCCGTGTTGCCCAGCCCCTCCGCCATCAGCGCCAGCACCTCCCGCTCGCGGGCGCTCAGCCGGTCCAGCCCGGCGTCGGGCCGGGAGCGGGTGAGCAGCTGGGCCACCACCTCCGGGTCGATCGCCGTCCCGCCGTCGGCCACCCGGTGCAGCGCCCCCAGGAACTCCTCCACCCGGCCCACCCGCTCCTTGAGCAGGTAGCCCAGCCGCCGCGCCCCGCCGGCCAGCAGCTCGGTGGCGAACGCCTGCTCCACGTACGCCGACAGCACCAGCACCGCCAGCTCCGGCTGCCGGCGCCGCGCCTCGACCGCGGCCCGCACCCCCTCGTCGGTGTGCGTGGGCGGCATCCGGACGTCGACGATCGCCACGTCGGGCCGGTGCTCGTCGACCGCGGCCAGGAACCCCTCCGGCTCACCCGCGGTGGCCACCACGTCCAGGGACTCCGCGCGCAGCAGCAGCGCCAGCCCCTCCCGCAGCAGCGCGTCGTCCTCGGCGATCACGATCCGCACGGCAGCTCCACCTCCAGCGTCGTCGGCCCGCCCGGCGGGCTGTCCAGGGTGAGGACGCCGTCGTGCGCCTCCACCCGCCGGCGCATCCCGGCCAGCCCCGACCCGCCACCCTCGACGGCGCCGCCGTGCCCGTCGTCGGTGACCGTCACGAACAGCCGGTCCGCGCGCCGGCGCGCGGTCACCCGCACCGACGAGGCGCCGCTGTGCCGGGCCACGTTGGTCAGCGCCTCGGCCACCACGAACCACGCGGTCGCCTCCACCGACACCGGGCAGCGCCCCGGGACGTCGACGTCGACCGTGCACGGCACCGGGCTGGACGCCGCCAGGCCGCTCAGCGCACCGGCCAGCCCGCGGTCGACCAGCACCGGCGGCAGGATGCCCCGCGCCACCGACCGCAGCTCGGCCAGCGCCTGCTCGGCGGCGTCCTGGGCGCGCTCCATCAGCTCGCCGGCCGCGGCCGGGTCCCGCTCCATCGACCGCCGCGCCGCGCCCAGCAGCACGGTGACCGTCACCAGCCGGTTCTGCGTGCCGTCGTGCAGCGACCGCTCGATCCGCCGCAGCTCCGCCACGTGCGCGTCCAGCGCCGCGGCCCGGGTGGCGGTCAGCTCGGCCACCCGCAGCGACAGGTCGGTGCCCGGTGGCGGCCCGAGCAGCCGGCCCACCGCCTGCCGCTGGACCCGCGCCATCAGCGGTGTCAGCCCCACGGTCAGCGCCGCGAAGCCCAGCCCCAGCAGCGACACGGCCACCGCGTCGGTCCAGCCGGACACCGGCCACCACCAGGGCGAGCCGAACTCCTCCGGGGCCAGCGCCCGCCAGTACAGCGGGTAGGTGACGTCCCGCACCGCGTACACCGGCAGCGCGATCCCGACCAGGTCGTAGACCAGGCCGAGCGTGCCGTGCCCGGCCACCCAGACGAGCTCGCGCCGCGATGCGGCGTCGGCCAGCGCGGCCCGCCAAGACGACGGCGCCGGCCCCGGACCGAGCACGTCCGGGCCCCACCGGCTCAGCCGGGCGCGCTCCCGGTCGGCCAGCCAGCGCACGCCCCGCAACGCCGCCGGCGCGAGCAGCAGCCCCAGCCCGACCAGCGACAGCACGGCCACCACGCCCAGCCAGAGGAGCAGGCAGAACGCCAGCAGCGCCGTCCCCAGGCCGCCGCCGAGCTGCTCCAGCGCCCCGAGCACCGGACGGGCACCGCCCCAGCGGGCGGAGGGCGAGGGGCGCAGCACGGCCCAGACGCTAAGGCGGCGCGAGCCCGGCGTCACTCGAACGGGGCCAGGAGTACAGCAGGCTGTACCTCGAAAAGGCCAGGTGAGGGGATCGGAAGCCGGCCCGGACCGGACGAACCTCGACGGGGACACCGCATCCCCAGGAGGACACCGTGCCCGACCCCTACCGCCTCGACAGCGCCCCGCAGACCCCGACGGCGCCCGCTGCCCGCCCGCTGCGCACCCTGCTCTGGGTGCTGCTCGCGCTCAGCGTGGCCGGCAACAGCCTGGCCTCGCTCGGCGTGCTGCCGCTGGCGCTGAACATCGCCTTCGGCGTGGTCACCGCGGCGTGCGTCGTCGCGCTCGTCGTCGACCACCTCCGTCGGCGATGAGCGCCTTCCTGACCACGCCCGGCGAGCGCCGCGCGGAGCTGCAGGAGCCGGCCGTGGTGCTGCGCTCGGTGAGCAAGCTGCACCCCGGCGGCGTCCGCGCCCTCGACGACGTCTCCCTCAGCGTGCGGCGCGGCACCTTCCTCGCCGTGATGGGGCCCTCCGGCTCGGGCAAGAGCACCCTGCTGCACTGCGCCGCCGGGCTGGACACCCCCACGAGCGGGGAGGTGCTGCTGGCCGGGCAGGAGATCGGCCGGCTGGACGAGGCCCGCCGCACCGAGCTGCGCCGCGACCGGATCGGCTTCGTCTTCCAGTCCTACAACCTGCTGCCGGCGCTCACCGTGGCCGACAACGTCACCCTCCCGCTGCGGCTGGCCGGAGCCCCACTGGACCGCGGCTGGGTGCAGCACCTGCTGGACCGGGTCGGCCTCGGGCAGCACCTGGACCGCCGGCCGGCCGAGCTCTCCGGCGGGCAGCAGCAGCGGGCCGCGATCGCCCGGGCGCTGGTCGCCCGGCCCGCCGTCGTCTTCGCCGACGAGCCCACCGGCGCGCTCGACCGGGCCAGCGCCGCGGGCGTCCTCGCGCTGCTGCGCGAGCTGGTCGACGAGCTGCAGCAGACCGTCGTGATGGTCACCCACGACCCGGCGGCCGCCGCCGAGGCCGACCGCACCGTGGTCATGGCCGACGGCCGGGTCGTCGACACCCTGGACTGGCCGACCGCGTCGGCCCTGGCTGCGCGGCTCGTCGCGCTCGGGGAGGGCTGAGCCGTGCTCGGACTCGCCACCGCGATGGCCCGCCGCCGGCTCGCCGCACTCGTCGC
This sequence comes from Modestobacter marinus, assembly GCF_011758655.1. Lineage (NCBI taxonomy): Bacteria > Bacillati > Actinomycetota > Actinomycetes > Geodermatophilales > Geodermatophilaceae > Modestobacter > Modestobacter marinus. The sequence continues at coordinate 128,617 of NZ_JAAMPA010000001.1, read as the reverse complement.
GGTCTTCTGCGCGGTGCTCGGGGCCGCGGCGATCGTCACCGGCACCGGCGTGCTGATGGAGTCCGGGTTGCGGTCGGAGCTGTCCGCCGGCCGGCTCGCCGGAGCCGACGTGCTCGTCTCCGCCGACCAGACCGTGCGGCCGCCGGAGGACCTGCCGATCGCGCTCCCCGAGCGCGCCCCGCTGCCCGCCGACCTGGCCGGCCGGCTCGCCGACCTGCCCGGGGTCACCGCCGTCGCCACCGACGTCAGCTTCCCCGCCGCGCTGCTCACCGGCGACGACGCCGTCGCCGCCGCCGACCCGGCGCAGGGCGGGCACGGCTGGTCCTCCGTCGGCCTGCTGCCCGGCGCGGAGGTCACCGGCGTCGCACCCGACGGACCCGGTGAGGTCGCGCTCGGTGCCGACCTCGCCGACGCCGCCGGGCTCGCCCCCGGCGACGTCACCCGGGTCGCGCTGGAGGGCGTGCCCAGCGAGCTGACCGTCACCGCGGTGGTGTCCCCGGCCGGTGCCGGGGTGCTGCTCCCCGACGCGGTCGCCACCGCCCTGCGGGACGACGGCCCGCGGGCCGGCACCGTGGACCTCATCGGCCTGCGGGTCGAGCCCGGCACCGCCGACGACGTCGCCGCCGCCGTCCGCCGGCTCGTGGGGTCCGACGGCGTCGAGGTGGCCACCGGCGACGCCCGCGGCGAGCTGCTGCAGCCCGAGGCCGCCGCCGGTCGTTCGCTGCTGGTCGTGCTCGCCGGGTCGCTGGCCGGGGTGCCGCTGCTGGTCGTCGGCTTCATCGTGGCCGGGGCGCTCAGCGTGAGCATCGCCGGCCAGCGTCGCGAGCTGGCGCTGCTGCGCGCGGTCGGCACGACCCCGCGCCAGGTGCGCCGGCTGGTCGCCACGCAGGCGTCCCTGGTCGGCGCCGTCGCCGCCGTCCCGGGGCTGGCCCTGGGGTACCTGCTGGCCGGCCAGCTCCGCCGGCTGCTCGTGCACCTGGGCATGCTGCCGGCCGAGCTGCCGCTGACGATCTCCCCGCTGCCCGCGCTGGCCGCGGTGCTGCTGGTGCTCGCCGTCGTGCAGGTCGCCGCCCGCTCGGCCGCCTGGCGGGTCTCCCGGGAGCCGGTGACCACCGCGCTGGGGGAGTCGCGCACCGGGCCGAGGACGCCCTCGCGCGGCCGCACCGTGGCCGGGCTGGCGCTGCTCGCGGCCGCCGTCCCGCTCGCGGTGGCACCGCTGCTGGACCGCACGGTGCTCGGCGCGGCCGGCACCTCGCTGGCCGGCATCGTCGCCGCCATCGGGCTGGCGATGGCCGGGCCGGCGCTGCTGCGCGCGGTCACCGGCCGGGTCATCCGGGCGCTGCCCGCCGGCACGTCGGCGCCGAGCTGGCTGGCGGTGGCGAACCTGCACGGCTACGCGCTGCGCTCGGCCGGGGCGATCACCACGCTGGCGATGGCGGTGGTGTTCACGCTCACCTATGCCTTCTCCCAGACCACGATCAGCGGGGCCGCCGGGCAGGAGGCCGAGGCCGGCACGCTGGCCGACACCGCCGTCGCCGCACCGGCCCTGGGCGGGGTGCCGACCGACCTCGCCGCCACGGTGGCGGCCGTGCCCGGCGTGGAGGCGGCGGCGCCGGTGAGCACCACCACCGTCCTGCTCGGCACCCGGCTGCTCGGTGACGTGACCGTCGAGGCCGAGCCCGCCCTCGTGCTCACCCCGGACGCCGCCGGCGTGCTCGACCTGGACGTGCGGGACGGCGACCTGGCCGACCTGCGCGGCCCGACCGTGGCCGTCGCCCGCGGGGTCGCCGACGTGGGGGAGGACCTGCCGCTCACGCTGGGCGACGGCACCGACGTCGACGCCCGGGTGGTCGCCGTGTACGACCGGGCCCTCGGGTTCGGTGGGGTGGCGGTCTCGGCGGACCTGGTCGCCGGGCACCGCACCACCGACCTCGCCGACCAGGTGCTGGTGCGCACCGACGGCGCCCCGGCGACCGCGGACCGGCTCGCAACGCTGGCCGGCGAGCGCCCCGGCGTCGTGGTGGACGACGCGGCGGCCGGCACCGAGCAGGGCGTGCCGCCCGAGGTGTGGCTGAACATCGCCGTCCTCGGGGTGCTGCTGGGCTACGTGCTGCTGGGCATCGCCAACTCGCTGGTCGCCGCCACCGCCCAGCGCGGCGACGAGCTGGCCGCGCTCCGGCTCACCGGCACCACCCCGGCGCAGGTGCGGGCGATGATGCGCCGGGAGGCCGGGCTGGTGTCCGTCGCCGCGATCGCGGCGGGCACGCTGGTCGCCGCCGTCCCGCTCGCGCTGCTCGGGATCGGCTTCCTCGGCCACCCCTGGCCGGCCGGGCCCTGGTGGCTCCTGCCGGCGACCGCCGCCGTCGTCGTCGGGGTGGCGTTCACCGCGATCGAGGTGCCGACCCGGCTGGCGCTGCGCACCGGCCCGGCCGACACGCTGGCCCGGGCCACCTGACCCGGCCCGGTCGCGGGACGGGACCTCCGGCCCGCGCCGGAGGACCTGCGACCCCGGTTCGGCACCGGTGCCCGCGCGCAGGATCGGCGGTGCGGGCACCGACCGGCGCCCGCAGTCCCTGGGGAGTGGTCATGTCCATCGACGTCGAGCAGCGTGCCGGCACCGGGGAGCCGTCCCGGCCGGAGCCCGCGCCGAAGCGGGGGGTGGAGGAGCACGCCGCGCTCGTCGTGGCGGGGACCCTCGTCATCGCCGTGCTGGTCTTCGTGGCGATGGTGGTGCTCACCGTGCTGGCCGGGGGCGACGGCTACCCGAACTGAGTGCTCACTGTCCGAGGTCGCGGTTCTGGCTGTGCTCGCTGACCTGCGGCACCTCCGCGCCGCCGGAGCCGACGCGCACCGGCTCGCCGGCCGACGTGCGCGCCCAGCAGAGCCGGCACAGGTGGGTGGGCTCCTCCGGCAGCAGCGGGTGCGCGCCGAGCGGCTGCACCTGCACCCAGCCGACGGCGGCGGGGGCCTCGGCCACCTCGGCGCACCGGTCACAGCGGTACTGGACGGACATGCGGATCGCCTCCTGGCCCGGGGGACGACGGTGGCCCTCGGGACACCAGCGTCCCCCTCTACCGCCCGGATCGCACTGCGGATCCGGTCAGCAGCGCACGGTGATCAGGCTGGCGGCAGCTGCTCCTGCAGGTCGGCCTCGAACCAGTCGCGGCCCAGGTCCTCGACCTCGCGCAGCTCGAGTTCGGCGAGCAGGGCGTAGGCGGTCTCGATGTCCATGCCCCCGAGCCAACGGCGGCTCCCGCACGCCCGGCTGGAGGGAACCGCAAGAGAACCGCAGATCAGCCGCCGCGGTTGACCTCGGCCTGGACGACGCCGAGCAGGGCGGTCTGCAGCGTCTGGTCGTCGTGGTCGCCGCGGTCGAGCGCCTCCTGGGCCGGCGCAGGGAGCTGGCTCACGTCGACGTCGTCCAGCCACGTCGTCTCCCCGCCGACCTGGCGCCCCAGCGAGAGGGTGCCCCCCTCCCGCCGCACCAGGTACTCCTCGCCACCGAGCTCGATCGTCGTTGAGTCGCTCATGGCGTCGCCGTACCCGGGGCCCCGGCCGGTCTACACCCGCCCGACCCGCGCACCCCCGGTGATCGGGTGGCCGGGACACGCCGTCCTGAGCTGCCGGTGTTCACTCTTTCCGGGCCGACCGGCGTGGCGGGCGTCCAGCTGTGTCCACTGTTGCCGATGGTCGCAGGGGGACAGTGGAGGCCCGGGGACCGACCGGAGCGGCCCTGGGACGGACCGGAGGAGGAGGTGGGCGTGCCGCGGACGAGGAGTGGGGCGCAGCTGCCGGTGGACGTTCGGCACCGGGACGGCGGCGAGCAGGGGCAGGCGGGGCTGGTGGCCGGCGTCCTGGACGCCCTGCCGTCCCCGACGGTGCTGATCGACGCCGACGGCACGATGCTGCTGGTCAACTCCGCCTGGCAGGCCGCCGGTGACCTGCTGGACGACGACCGGCTCCGGGTCGGCGTGGGTGGCAACTACTTCTCGGTGATCCTCAGCCTCTCCGACGACGCCGCGAACCGGGAGCGCATCGGCCAGCTGCAGGAGCTCGCGGCGGGCCACCGGACCACGGTCTCGGCGGACTACGCGCTGGCCACGGTGACCGGGGTGCGCTGGTACCACCTGCAGGCCTCGCGCGCCGACCGGTCCGGGCGGGTGGTGGTCACCCACACCGACGTGACCTCCCGGGTGGAGGCCGAGCGGGCGTCGTCCTGGCGGGCCCGGCACGACCACCTCACCGACCTGCCCAACCGGGCGCACCTGCACGACCTGATCAGCGCCGAGCTGCGCCGCCCCGACCGGGGACCGGTCACCGTGCTGTTCCTGGACGTCGACGGCTTCAAGGACGTCAACGACACGCTGGGCCACGAGGTGGGGGACCACCTCCTCCGCGAGCTGGCCACCCGGCTCACCAGCCGGACCCGGGCCCAGGACACCGTCGGCCGCCTCGGCGGGGACGAGTTCGTCGTCCTCTGCCGGGACTGCGACGTCGACGGCGCGCTGGCGCTCGCCGAGCGGTTCCAGAGCACCTTCGACGAGCCGTTCGACCTCGGGGAGCGCGTCACCCGGCTCACCGTGAGCATCGGCGTCGCCACCGCCCCCCGGGACGACCTCGGGCTGCGCTCGACCGACCTGGTCCGGGACGCCGACCTCGCCATGTACGCGGCGAAGGCGGCCGGCCGCAACCGGGTGCGGGTGTTCAGCCCCGAGCTGCGCAGTGCCGTCGAGCAGAAGGTGCTCGTCGCCGCCGAGCTGCGGGAGGCGATCGAGGCCGGCCAGCTGGTGCTGCACTACCAGCCGGTCCTGCACCTGCCCAGCGGCGAGGTCTCCGGGGTGGAGGCGCTGGTCCGCTGGCAGCACCCCGAGCGGGGGCTGCTGATGCCGTGCGACTTCATCCCGCTGGCCGAGCAGACCGGGGTCGTCGTCCAGCTGACCCGGTGGGTGCTGGCCGAGGCCACCCGGCAGGCGGCGGCCTGGGAACGGGCCGGCCTCGCGCTGGTCACCGGGGTGAACATCAGCGCCGCGCACTTCGGCACCGGCACCCTCGTCGCCGACGTCCACGACGCCCTGGACGCCGCCGGGCTCGCCCCCGAGCGCCTGGTGCTGGAGCTCACCGAGACCAGCGTCGCGGAAGACCCGCTGCGCGCCGCGGCCCAGTTCGCCCAGCTCCGCGTCTCCGGGGTGGAGGTGTCCATCGACGACTTCGGCAGCGGCTTCTCCTCGCTGAGCCAGCTGGTCTCCATCCCGGCCGGGATCCTGAAGCTGGACCGCAGCCTGGTCGCCGGCATCGAGGTGCGGCGCAGCGAGTCCGCCGCGGCGATCGCCGCGGTGGTCGGGCTGGGCGCGGCCTGCGGCATGCGCAGCCTCGCCGAGGGGGTGGAGACCGCCGGGCAGCTGGAGCTCATCGCCGAGCTGGGCTGCACCCACGCGCAGGGCTTCCACATCGCGCGGCCGATGCCGGCCGCCGAGGTGGCCGACTGGCTGGTCATCCGGCGTGCTGCCCGGCGCTCCCGGCGCACCCGCCTGCAGACCGCCTGAGCGCAGGCAGGCGGCCGGCGCGGTCAGCCCGGCTCGCCGCGCAGCTTCCGGCGGGCCACGACGACCAGGTCGACGAGGGCGATGACGGCCAGCACCACCAGCGCGATCGAGAGGACGACCGGGGCGTCGGCGGCAAAGGCCAGGACGGCGAGGACCCCGCACAGCACCAGCCCGAAGGCGGCCAGCACCAGCCGCAGGGTGAGTGCGCTGCGGGCGTTGCCGGCGCCTCCTTCCTCCATCCGCGGCTGCGAGTCCGGGATCCCGTGGGGGAACTGCTCGCGCTCGTACTCGGTGAGGTCGTCCGGGTTGCGCCGGTCGTCCGACGGTGACGTGCTCATGCCGCCGGAGGTACCCGGTGGGGGAGCGCACTACCCTGGACTGCCGTGGCCGCTGACTTCTCCGTCGTCCTGGACGAACTCGACACGACCCTGAAGTCCATCGAGGCCGTGATGCGGGTCGATGACCTGCGCCGGGAGGTGGCCGAGCTCGAGCAGAAGGCCGCCGCCCCGGACCTCTGGAACGACGTGGAGGCCGCGCAGGCGGTGACCTCCCGGCTGTCCTACCTGCAGGGCGACCTGCGTCGGGTGGAGGAGCTGCGCAGCCGGCTCGACGACGTCGGCCTGATGCACGAGATGGCCGCCGACGAGGGCGACGAGGCCACGCTGGCCGAGACCGAGCGGGAACTGGCCAGCATCCGCACCGTGCTCGAGGAGCTCGAGGTGCGCACGCTGCTCTCCGGCGAGTACGACGCCCGCGAGGCGCTGGTCACCATCCGCTCCGAGGCCGGGGGCGTGGACGCCGCCGACTTCGCCGAGATGCTGATGCGGATGTACCTGCGCTGGGCCGAGCGGCACAAGTACCCGACCGAGGTCTACGACGTCTCCTACGCCGAGGAGGCCGGCATCAAGTCGGCCACCTTCGCCGTCAAGCAGCCCTACGCCTACGGCACCCTCTCCGTCGAGCAGGGCACCCACCGGCTCGTGCGGATCTCGCCCTTCGACAACCAGGGCCGCCGGCAGACCTCCTTCGCCGGCGTCGAGGTGCTGCCGGTCGTGGAGCAGACCGACCACGTCGACATCCCGGAGAACGAGATCCGGGTCGACGTCTTCCGCTCCTCGGGCCCCGGCGGGCAGAGCGTGAACACCACCGACTCCGCCGTCCGGATGACCCACATCCCCACCGGCATCGTCGTCTCCTGCCAGAACGAGAAGTCCCAGATCCAGAACCGGGCGGCCGCCCTCCGGGTGCTGCAGGCCCGGCTGCTCGTCGTCCGGCAGGCCGAGCAGCGGGCCGAGATGGACGCGCTCAAGGGGGAGGGGAGCAGCTGGGGCAACCAGATGCGCTCCTACGTGCTGCACCCCTACCAGATGGTCAAGGACCTGCGGACCGAGCTGGAGTCCGGCAACCCGGCCAACGTGCTCGACGGGGACATCGACTCCTTCATCGAGGCCGGGATCCGCTGGCGCCGGCAGCAGGAGTCCGCACCGCTGAACTAGGCCCCGGGCGCCTCCCCGGAGGAGAGACCGGCCACAGCCGGATCCCGCCCGGGGAGCACGCTGGGTGACCAGGGCGCCCAGGGCGGGCCGTGCGCGCTCACCGTCCGCACACAACGTCGCGGGGCGCGCCGGGCGAACGTGTCATCGGGCGGCGCGGGACAGGTACCGTGGCACCCCGTGATCGAACTGCAACACGTCACCAAGGTGTACCCGACCAGCCCTCGGCCGGCGCTGGATGACGTCTCGATGCACATCGACAAGGGTGAGTTCGTCTTCCTCATCGGTTCGTCGGGTTCGGGCAAGTCGACCTTCCTGCGGCTGCTGCTGAAGGAGGACAGCCCCACCAAGGGCGTCATCACGGTCAACGACAAGAACCTGACCACGATGAGCAAGTGGCAGGTGCCCAAGCTCCGCCGCACGATGGGCTGCGTCTTCCAGGACTTCCGGCTGCTGCGCAACAAGACGGTCGCCGAGAACGTCGCCTTCGCCCTCGAGGTGATCAACAAGCCCCAGCGCACGATCAAGCGGGTCGTGCCCGAGGTGCTGGAGATGGTCGGCCTGGACGGCAAGGAGAACCGGCTGCCCAGCGAGCTCTCCGGCGGTGAGCAGCAGCGGGTGGCCATCGCCCGGGCGTTCGTGAACCGGCCGCTGGTGCTGCTGGCCGACGAGCCCACCGGCAACCTCGACCCCGAGACCAGCCAGGACATCATGCTGCTGCTGGAGCGGATCAACCGCACCGGCACCACCGTGGTCATGGCCACGCACGACTACCACATCGTCGACTCGATGCGGCGGCGCGTGATCGAGCTCAGCGACGGCGTCGTCAGCCGCGACCAGAGCCGCGGCGTCTACGGCGTCGGCCGCTGAGGTGGCGGCTGTGCCCGCCCGCCCGCGGAACGAGACGACGCCGAACGGCACGATGCCGAACCACATGACAGGGAACTGATGCGCGTCAACTTCGTCCTCTCCGAGGTGGCTGCCGGGCTGCGTCGGAACCTGACCATGACGGTCGCGATGATCCTGACCACCGGGATCTCGCTGGGCCTCATGGGCACCGGCCTGCTGATCGCCAACATGATCGGCGACATGCGCGAGATCTACTACGACAAGATCCAGGTCTCGATCTACCTCGCCGACGACGTCACCGACGAGCAGCGCGACTTGATCGCCGCGCAGCTGGAGTCCTCGCCCGAGGTGCAGGACTACATCTACGAGAGCCGCGCCGAGGCCTACGAGCGGTTCACCCAGCAGTTCCAGGAGCAGCCGGCGCTGATCGCCAACACCCCGGAGGACGCGCTGCCGGAGAGCTTCCGGGTCGAGCTGGTCAACCCCGAGCGGTACGAGGTCATCGCCGAGCAGTTCCCCAACGGGGCGGCCGGCATCGACGAGGTCCGCGACGAGGGCGACTTCCTGGACCGGCTGTTCAGCCTGCTCAACGGGGCGCGCAACGGCACCCTGGCGGTGGCCCTGGTGCAAGCCCTGGCCGCGTTGCTGCTGATCTCCAACACGATCCAGCTCGCGGCGTTCAACAGACGCAACGAGACCAACATCATGCGACTGGTCGGCGCCTCCCGCTGGTACACGCAGCTGCCGTTCATCCTGGAGGCGGCGCTGGCCGGGCTGATCGGTGCGCTGCTGGCCATCGGCGGCCTGGTGCTGACCAAGATCCTGTTCGTGGACAAGACGCTCGCCGGGCCGATCAAGGCGGGCATCATCCCGCCGGTCGACTGGTCGGCGATCATCGCGATCTCACCGATCATCGCCGCGGCCGGGGTCGGGCTGGCCGCTGTCGCCGCGTACGTGACGCTGCGCCTCTACGTCCGCCTGTAGCCCCCGCCGTCCGCCGGTCATGGCGCCTGCCCCGCGAGGGTCGGGCGCCATGATCGGTTGCGGCCCCTGGGTAACCTGGGGGGATGCCGCGGGAACAGGGGCGCAAGTTCATCGCCCAGAACAAGAAGGCGCGGCACGACTACTCGATCCTCGACACCTTCGAGGTGGGCCTGGTGCTCACCGGCACCGAGGTGAAGAGCCTGCGTGCCGGGCGTGCCTCGCTCGTCGACGGCTTCGCCAGCGTCGACGACGGCGAGGTGTGGCTGCAGCACGTGCACATCCCCGAGTACACCGAGGGCACGTGGACCAACCACGCCCCGCGCCGCAAGCGCAAGGTGCTCATGCACCGCGCCGAGATCGAGAAGCTGATCGGCAAGACCAAGGAGGGCGGGCTCACGCTCGTCCCGCTGGACCTGTACTTCAAGGACGGCAAGGTCAAGGCCACCCTCGCGCTCGCGAAGGGCAAGAAGAGCTACGACAAGCGCCAGGACCTGGCCGAGCGTGACTCCCGCCGGGAGATGGAACGCGCCTTCGGTCGCTACGTGAAGGGACGGCGCTGACCTCCATGCGCGGCATCGCCTACGACCGGTTCGGCGACGAGTCGGTCCTGCAGTTGCGCGACGACCTGCCCGAGCCCCCGGTGGGGCCGGACACGGTGCTGGTCCGCACCCGCGCGGCCGGGGTCAACCCGGTCGACATGGGCATCCGGGCCGGCGGTCTGGCCGGCGCGTTCCCGCACCACTTCCCGATCGTGCCCGGCTGGGACCTCGCCGGCGTGGTGGAGCAGGTCGGGCCGGCGGTGGTCGACTTCGCCCCCGGTGACGAGGTCTTCGGCTACCTGCGCCGGGACGACGTCCAGTGGGGGACGGCGGCCGAGCTGGTCCCCGCCCCGCAGCGGTGCATCGCGCACAAGCCCGACTCGCTCGGGTTCACCGAGGCCGCCGCGCTGCCGCTCGCCGGGCTGACCGCCTACCAGGCGCTGACCGAGGCCCTCGAGGTCGGCGAGGGCGACCGGGTGCTCGTGCACCGGGCCGCCGGCGGGGTCGGCTTCTTCGCGGTGCAGATCGCCGCCGCGCTCGGCGCGCACGTCATCGGCACCGCCAGCCCGCGCAACCACGGATTCCTCACCGACGCCGGCGCCGCCGAGGTGCTGGACTACAACGCCGGGCCGATCTCCGGGCAGCTGTCCGAGCCGGTCGACGCCGTCCTGGACCTGGTCGGTGGGCCGGCGCTGGGCGATGCCCCCGACCAGGTGCGCGACCCGAAGCGGATCGTCAGCGTCGTCGACCCGGTGGTGCGCGAGCTCGGCGGCCGGTACGTCTTCGTCCGCCCCGAACGGCACGACCTGGAGGAGCTCGGCCGGATGGCCGACGCCGGGCAGCTGCGGGTGGCGATCGCCAAGGCGTTCCCGCTGGCCCAGACCGCCGACGCGCAGCGGCTGGTGGCCGAGGGGCACGTCCGCGGCAAGGTCGTCGTCACGCTGTGACGGTCGGCCCGCCGATCTCGGACGACGACGTCCCGAGGTGGTGGCGGGAGCTGGGGCTGCCCGGGCTGGTCGACGTGCACGTGCACTTCCTGCCGGAACGGGTGCAGGCGAAGGTCTGGCAGTACTTCGCCGACGCGGAGACGCACTACGGCCGGCCCTGGCCGATCACCTACGCGCTGCCGGTCGAGGAGCGGCTGGCGGTGCTCGCGGCGCTCGGCGTCCGCGCCTTCCCGACGCTGCCCTACCCGCACCGGCCGGGGATGGCCGCCTGGCTCAACGACGAGGCGGCCGCGTTCGCCCGGGACCGCCCGGCCGTGCTCCAGTCGGCCACCTTCTACCCCGAGCCGACGGCAGCGGCCTACGTCGCCGACGCGCTGGCGGCGGGCGCGCGGGTCTTCAAGGTGCACGTGCAGGTCGGCCGCTTCGACCCGCGCGACCGGTTGCTGGACGCCGTGTGGGCCCGGCTGGAGGAGACCGGCACCCCGGTGGTCATCCACTGCGGGTCCGGTCCGCTGCGCGGGGAGCACACCGGGCCGGCGCCGATGGCCGGGCTGCTGGAGCGCCACCCACGGCTGCAGCTGGTCATCGCGCACCTGGGCATGCCGGAGTACGCGGCCTTCCTGGACCTCGCCGAGCGGTACGAGCGGGTGCACCTGGACACCACGATGTTCGCCACCGACTTCACCGAGGGGCTGATGCCCTTCGACCGGGCGCTGCTGCCCCGGCTGGCCGCGCTGCGGGACAAGGTGGTGCTCGGCAGCGACTTCCCGGCGATCCCGTACCCCTACGCCCACCAGCTGGCCGCGCTGCACCGGCTGGACCTGGGTCAGGAGTGGCTGCGGGCGGTGCTCTGGCACAACGGTGCACGGCTGTTCGGGGTGACCCCCTAACCTCGATCACCGTGACCCCTGCACCGCTGACCCTGCCCGACGGCTTCTCCGCCCGCCCGATCCGCCCCGACGACGTCGTCGCCGTGGCCGAGCTGCTCGCCGTGGCCGAGGCGGTCGACGACACCGGCGTGCACGAGTCGCCCGAGGACCTCGCGGGGTGGTTCGTCAACGAGCTGGTCGACCTGGAGCAGGACACCCGGCTGGTGAGCGCGGCGGACGGCACCGTCGTCGGCTACGCCAGCACGATCGCCCCGCCCACGTTCCGGGACGCCTACGGCGTGCACCTGGAGGGGCGGGTGCTGCCGAAGTGGCGGGGTCGCGGCATCGGCCGGGCGCTGCTGGCCTGGCAGCTGGCGCGCGGTGCGGAGCTGCACGCCGAGCGGCACCCGGGGTCGCCGGCCCGGCTGACCGCCACCGTCTACACGACGATGCCCTCGCTGGAGGCCATGGTGCGCCGGGCCGGGCTGGAGCAGGTCCGCTGGTTCTTCCACATGGAGCGGCCGCTCACCGACCTGCCCCCGCGGCGCACGCTCGACGGGATCGACCTGGTGCCCTTCACCTGGGACCGCGACGAACAGGTCCGGCTGGCGCACAACGCCGCCTTCACCGAGCACTACGGCTCCAGTGAGCGCGACGTCGCGTCCTGGCAGGTCATGTTCACCGGCCAGCGCTCGTTCCGCCCGGACCTGTCCGTGCTGGCCGTCGAGGACGGCGAGGTGCTCGGCTACGCGCTGGCCTACGTGTCGGAGGCGACCGCGGCGGCCACCGGCTCCCGGGAGAGCTACTTCGGCCAGATCGGCGTCGTCCCGGCCGCCCGCGGGCGGGGGGTCTCCAAGGCCGTGATCATCGAGGCGATGCACGCCGCCGCGGTGCAGGACTGCCAGACGTCCGGGCTGGAGGTCGACAGCGAGAACGTCACCGGCGCGCTGGGGCTGTACGAGAGCCTCGGCTTCGCCACCGCCCGCACTCAGGTCTCCTGGTCCCGGCGGCTGGACCCGCTCCGCTGACGCACCGGAGGGGCCGACGCCGCGACGTCGGCCCCTCCGCCGCGGATCAGGCGGCCAGCGCCATCTCGGCGGGCAGGTCGTCCTTCTTCGCCCGGATCAGCACCACGCTGATGACCAGGGCCACCGCCAGGAACACCGCGGCCCAGACGAACGCCACGTGGTAGCCGTGCACGAACGCCGCACCCGGGGCCGAGCCCGGGTTGTCGGCGAGGTAGCCGGTGACGGCCGAGGCGTAGAAGGTGTTCAGCAGGGCCAGGCCCAGCGAGCCGCCGACCTGCTGGCTGGTGTTCAGCACCGCCGAGGCGATGCCGGCGTCGTGGCTCTCCACCCCGACCAGCGCGGTGCTGGACGCCGGGACGAACACCGCCGCCATGCCGAGGCTGATCGCCAGCTCGGCCGGCAGCACCTCGGTGACGTAGGAGCTGGTCTCACCGATGCCGGTCAGCCAGAGCATGCCGACCGCGGCGAGCAGCAGCCCACCGATGATCAGCGGCCGCGGGCCGACCCGGGGGAGGACCTGGGAGACGATGCCGGCGCCCAGGATGATCCCGCCGCTGAAGGGCAGGAAGGCGAACCCGGACTCCAGCGGGCTGTAGCCCAGGGTCTGCTGGAAGTAGAAGGTCAGGAACAGGAAGATCGCGAAGATCCCGGCCCCCACCAGCAGGAAGACCAGGTACGAGCCGCCCCGGTTGCGGTCCAGGACCACGCGCAGCGGCAGCAGCGGGTGGCTGGCCCGCCGCTCGTAGAGCACGAAGGACACCAGCAGGACGGCGGCGGCGGCCAGCAGGCCCAGGGTGACCGGGTCCGTCCAGCCCACGCCCTCCTCGGCGGCCTTGCTAAAGCCGTAGACCAGGCTGACCAGCCCGGCGGTCGACAGCAGCACGCCCGGGACGTCGTACCGACGGTCGCCCTCGGCGCGGCTCTCCGTGATCAGGCCGATCGCGAAGACGGCGGTGACCAGCGCGATCGGCACGTTGACGCCCAGCGTCCAGCGCCACGAGGCGTACTCGGTGAGCACGCCGCCGAGGATCAGCCCGATCGCGGCGCCACCGCCGGAGATCGCGCCGAAGACGCCGAAGGCGCGGGCCCGCTCCTTGGGGTCGGTGAAGGTCACGGCCAGCAGCGACAGCGCGGCTGGTGCGAGCAGCGCGGCGAACCCGCCCTGCAGGGCGCGGGCGGCGAACAGCAGCTCCTGGTTGGGGGCCAGGCCGCCCAGCGCGGAGGCGCCGGCGAAGCCGGCCAGGCCGATCAGGAAGGCGCGCTTGCGGCCGATGAAGTCCGCGACCCGCCCGCCGAGCAGCAGGAGCCCGCCGAAGGCGAGCGTGTAGGCGGTGACGACCCACTGGATGTTGGCTGCCGTGATGCCGAGGTCGATCCCGGCGTCGGGCAGGGCGATGTTCACGATGGAGGCGTCCAGCACGACCATCAGCTGGGCGACGGCGATGACGGCGAGGGCCAGCCAGCGCCGCGGGTCGGGGCCGACGTCCGGCACGGTCGGGGGCAGCGCGGAGGTGATCGGTGCGGCGGGTGCCGCGGCCGCCGGTGGCGGCAGGTCGGGGACCCCGGGCGGGGTCGTCGTGCTGTCTGCGGGCATGGCGGAGCCGTCCTTCCTGCGCAGCGCGCAGTGACGAGAGAGCGGTGAGAGGGGGCGCGGCCGGCGACGGTGCGCGGTCGTGTCGACGTCATGACGAGTCGAACGGCACGGCCGTGACAGCGCGGTCGTGACGGTGGAGACGGGTGGTCGGCGTCCGTGCCGACCGAGGGGATCAGCTCACGGGGTGGGCGAGTCCTGCGCCGGCCCAGCGCAGGCAGGTCCGCACCAGCTCCAGGAGCTCGTCGAAGGAGTCGTCGGGGTCCCAGACCTCGACCGCGGTCATGAACGCGGCCAGGGCGGTGTTGAAGACCAGGGCGGTCCGGAGCTCGTCGCCGTCGGGGAGGCGGCGGGAGATCCAGGCGCGGAGGTCGGGCGCGAAGCTGTCACAGCTTCCGCGCGCGGAGTTCGCCAGGCCCGGACACTCCTGGACCAGCCGCTTCTGCACCGGCAGCCAGTCGGGGAGCAGGCGGGCGACGTCGACGAACAGGTCGGTCAGCGCATCCCACAGCGGGCGGTCGTCCACGACGTCGTCCTCGAGGAGGCTGCGCCACCGCTGCAGTTCCAGCGGGTCGAACTCGAAGGCGACGGCTTCCTTGCTGGGGAAGTAGCTGAAGAAGGTGGTGCGTGAGACGCCGGCTTCGGCGGCGATGTCCTCCACGCTGACGGCGTCGAACCCGCGCTCGCTGATCAGGCGCAGCGCGGCGGAACGGATGGTGCGCCAGGCGGCGAGCTTCTTGCGCTCCCGCAGCCCCATGACGACGTCCACGGGGCAGCGCGGGGCGCTCGCTGCCTTCGCCGACCTCGCCATGGGGAGAACCTAGACCGAAACCTGAACTCAGTACAAGTTCTTACTGCGTCCGACTTCGTCCCGTCCGCTGACCGGGTGACGGGGCCGGTCCCGACCCGGGTCGTCGGGCGACGCGCCGACCCGGCAGCCATGTCGGCGAGCACCGCCGCGAGGGTGCCGCGAGCGCGTACCGTGGTCGTGATGCGGAGCACACGGCGCGCGGCCCTCACGCTGGCGGGTGCGCTGGGCGTGCTCGCGGTCGCGTCGCCGGCCGCCGCCGAGCAGCCCGCGCCGTCCACCGTCGGCTACGACGTCTCCTACCCGCAGTGCGACACCGAGCTGCCCGATGACGCCGCCTACGCCGTCATCGGGGTCAACGGCGGCATCGCGACCACGGAGAACCCCTGCCTCGCCGAGCAGTGGGAGTGGGCGCACGACTCCTCGGGTGCGGAGCCGGCCCAGCCGCGGGCCCAGCTGTACGTGAACACCGCCAACCCCGGCGAGGTGCGCCAGCAGGTGAGCACCTGGCCGCGGTCGGGAGCCACCCGGTACGGCGTCTGCGACGGGGACAACAGTGCGGCCTGCTCCTACGAGTACGGCGTCGACCGGGCCGAGGACGACGTGGAGATGGTGCTCGACACCCTCGGTGACCTGCCCGGCGACGCCGCCGTGACGGAGGACGACCTCGAGGGCCTGCGCTGGTGGCTGGACGTCGAGACGATGAACACCTGGCAGACCGACGGCGCCGCGGCGCAGCGGAACAACCGGGCCACGCTGGAGGGGATGACCGACCACCTCGAGTCGGTCGGCGGCCGGGTCGGGCTCTACTCGACCGGCTACCAGTGGGGCGAGATCGTCGGCGACGTGCCCGCGTGGAGCAGCCTGCACGGTCTGGACAGCTGGCTGGCCGGCGCCCGCAGCCTCCCCGGCGCGATCGCCAACTGCGCCGACGCCCCGCTCGTCGACGGCGGCCGGGTCGTGCTCACCCAGTACGTCGAGGACGACCTGGACCACAACCACTCCTGCGTCGAGTCCGTCCGCTGGCCCGGGTCGGCTCCCTCGGGGCCGCGCGGCTGAGTGGCTAGGGTGCGCGCCATGGTCAGCGTCGATCAGCCCGCCGTCCCGCTCGCCCCCGACCTCCGCCTGGTCGCCCGCACCCACCGGCGGCTGGAGCCGCTGCACTCGCACGTCTACTTCGCGCCGGAGACCGACGAGCACCTGGCCGCCGCCGGCCTGCGCCCGGGCCGGATGGTCTACTTCGCCGGCCGCGCGGCGGCGATGGGCGCGGTCGGCCCGGGGGTCGTGACGGCCACCTTCGCCAACTTCGCCCCGGCGATCGTCGCCCGGCACCTGCCCCGCGCGTGGACGCTCGCCACCCCGGACCAGGTCCTCGCCGCCCGCACCGCGGCCGCGCGCGCCTCCCTCACCCGGCTCCTCGACGGCGCCGACGGGAGCAGTCTCGAGGAGCTCGCCGCGCTCCTGCGGGAGGCGTGCTCCGTGCTGACGCCGGAGGCCCGGCCGCTGTTCGCCGCGCACGCCGACCTGTCCTGGCCGGACGAGCCGGTGCTGCAGGTCTGGCACGGTGTCACGCTGCTGCGGGAGCACCGTGGCGACGGGCACGTGCTCAGCGTGGTCCGGCACGGGCTGACCGGGCTGGAGGCGCTGGTCACCCACACGCTCACCGGCCGCGGGTTCACCCGGCAGGCCGCCCAGGCGACCCGGGGCTGGTCCGACGAGGAGTGGACGGCGGCGCTGGACCGGCTCGCCGAGCGCGGCCTCGTCGCCGACGGCGCGCTCACCGAGGCCGGTCAGCAGCTGCGGGCGTCGGTCGAGCAGGAGACCGACGCGCTGTCGGCGACCCCGTTCGTGCACCTGGGCGTCGAGCGCACCGAGCGGGTCGCCGCGCTCGCCGGTGACCTGACCGGCCGGCTGCTGGGCAACGGGGCCTTCCCGCCCGGGGTGCTGTCCCGGTCGTGACCGGCGCCCGGCGGCCCGACGCCGACAGCGACGGCCCGGTCGCGGGGACGATCAACGCCGGCTGACCCGTTCACCCCTGGTGGGGCGACCGGGGTGACCCGGAGCGGCGCGGCGTGTCACGATGGACGACGGCCGCGTGACGGGCGCCGGCCCCGGGGAGACGGGAGGTGCTGGGCCGTGCGATCGGAGCCTCCCAGTCACAGTCCCGAGGTCCCCTCCCGCTGACGCCCCCGGTCGCCTGACCCGGGCGGGCACGCGCACGGGGACCTCCCGCGCCCACCGTCCCCGCGTCTCCCGGGAGCCCACCGTGGCCGATCGTCGTCTCGCCCCCCGCACCGCCCTGTCCACCCTCACCCGCCGGCCGCGCGCCGTCCTCGTGCCCCCGCGGCCGGTCGACCCGTCGGTGTCGGGGGCCACCGCAGCCCCGCGGCGCTCGCGGATGGTCGACAACGCGGTCTACGCCGGCGGACGGCGGATCGCCACGCCCGACTCGACGGCGGAGAGCCACGAGTGGCTGACCGAGGGCTTCGACGACCGGATGGTCTGGCTGGGGCTCTACCGCCCGGAGCCGGCCGAGCTGGGTGAGCTGGCCGAGCAGTACGACCTGCCCGACCTCGCGGTCGAGGACGCCATCCACGCCCACCAGCGGCCCAAGTTCGAGCGCTACGGGGACACGCTGTTCGTCGTCCTCAAGGCCGCCCGCTACCTGGACGAGGCCGAGGAGGTGGAGTTCGGCGAGCTGCACCTGTTCCTCGGCAAGGACTTCGCCATCACCGTGCGGCACGCCGAGTCACCGGACCTGGCCCGGGTGCGCCGGCGGCTGGAGAGCTCCCCGGAGCTGCTGGCCCGCGGCACGGAGGCGGTGCTGTACGCGATCCTGGACGCCGTCGTCGACGGGTACGCCCCGGTCGTCGCCGGGCTGGACAAGGACATCGACGAGATCGAGGTCGAGGTGTTCCGCGGCGACCCGCAGGTGTCGCGGCGCATCTACGAGCTGTCCCAGGAGGTCGTGGACTTCCAGCGGGCGGTCCAGCCGCTGACCGGCATCCTCGCCGCGATCACCGCCGGGTTCGAGAAGTACGGCGTCGACGAGGAGCTGCGCAGCCACCTGCGGGACGTCGCCGACCACGTCACCCAGATCACCGAGCGGGTCGAGGGCTTCCGGCTGCAGCTGCGCGACATCCTCACGGTGAACGCCACGCTGGTCGCCCAGCGCCAGAACGAGGAGATGAAGACCCTCACCGAGACCAGCCTCGCCCAGGGCGAGGAGGTCAAGAAGATCTCCGCGTGGGCGGCCATCCTCTTCGCCCCCAGCCTGGTGGGCGGGGTCTACGGGATGAACTTCGACCACATGCCGGAGCTCGAGTGGGCCTACGGCTACCCGTTCGCCGTCGTGCTGATGTTCTCGGTCAGCCTGACGCTGTACGTCATCTTCAAGCGCCGCGACTGGATCTGACGGACCCCGGTCACGGCGACGGCGTCCCGGCCGGCTCCACCACGAGGTCGATGACGGCGAGCCGGAACGGGTTCGCGGTGCCGAACCGCGCGGCCTGCTCGGCGTCGTCGACGGGGGCGAAGTCGCGGATCAGGCTGCGCTTGACCGCGAAGACCGCGTCGGCGTCCAGGTAGGGGCTGCCGTCGACGAAGACGTGCGTGGTCACCGGCACGAACCCCGGCGCCTCGGCGATGAAGTGGACGTGCGCCGGCCGGAACGGCGGCCGGGCGGTCGCGGTGAGCAGCTCGCCGACCGGGCCGTCCGTGGGGATCGGGTAGTGCGCCGGCACCGTGGTGCGGAACCAGAACCGGCCCTCCTCGTCGGTGGTGAACAGGCCGCGGCCGTTGCCCGCCGGCTGCACGTCGGGCTGCTGGACGTCGTAGAAGCCGTTCTCGTCGGCCTGCCACACGTCCACGCTCGCCCCCGGCACCGGTTCGCCGGAGACCGACAGCACCCGGCCGGTGACGACGCACGGCTGGTGACCGCCCACCTCGTCGATCGAGTCGCCGTTGCGGCGGGGTGGCGAGGCGGTCATGTGGAAGGGCCCGAGGACGGTCGCCTCGGTCGCCCCGCCGACCTTGCGGTGGTTGATGTTCTCCACCAGGGAGGAGACCCCGAGGACGTCGGAGAGCAGCACGAACTCCTGCCGCACGTCGTCGCACGTCTGCCCGGTGCGGGTGAGGAAGTCGATGGCGTGCTCCCACTCGCCGATCGTCGGTTCCACCTCCCGGATCGCGGTGTGCAGCCCGCGCACGAGCGCGCCCAGCACCTCGCGCAGCCGCGCGTCCGGCGTCGCGGCGAAGCTGGCGACGACGGCGTCGGTGATCGTGTGCTCGTCGATGTCGGCGATGACGTCGTCGGTCGGCGCGTCGGTCATGCGCTGCTCCCTGGCTGGTCGGGCGGGACGACGGGCAGCAGGGGCGCCGACGGCCCTCGGTGACGTGGCGGACGGTGTGCAGTGTCGTCCGCGGACGCGGCTCGCGCCGAGGCGCGCGCTCGGGGGAACAACTCCGGGGCGGGTGCCGTTATGCTGGCCGTACAACTACACAGGGGGGCGATTGGTCTCGACTGCGGTCGTTTGACCAGGGGAAGCGAGCCGAGGAAGGCAACGATGATCTCGTTAACCATCCGTTGCAAAACACACAAGCGCCGATTCCAATCAGCGCGACTTCGCTCTCGCTGCCTGACGGCAGCTAGGCGAGTCTGTCAGCCCGGGTTCGTCATCGGCCCGGATCCTGGCATCAGCTAGATGACTCACCGCACGCATCGGTCGCGGTTGCGTGTGGGACACCAAACAGCGACTGGGCCCGTCATCCTGACTCGTTCGTGAGATCAGGAGGGCCGAGCAGAGGCAGAGCGAACTGCGCTCGGAGAAGCCCTGGTGATGCGTCGCAGGACGCGGGTTCGATTCCCGCCGCCTCCACCAGCACCCACCCCCCGCACCACGACGAACCGCCCCGGACCGCCAGGTCCGGGGCGGTTCGTCGTGCAGAGGGGTCGGTCGGCCGGACGTCAGCCGGGGAAGACCCACGGCGCGCTGCCGAACGGGCTGCCGGTGCGCTTCCCGCACCGACGGCAGATCTTGTCCTCCGACCTCGCGGGCCGATCGCCCTCCGGGTGTCGCTGGACCCAGGCGTGGAACCCGAAGCGGCACCGCAGTGGCTTCCGGGTCATGGGACGACGGTAGGAGTCCCGGATCCCGCCGGGAAGGGCGTCCGCAGCGCCGCGTCGGCCCGCTCGTGCGCGGGTGCCGACGTCGCGGTCGACGGGTGCCCGCCCGACCTCACCTCCTGAGATCATCTCCCCGACGGCCGCGATGTGGACCGGTGCGCCAGGAGCCCGCCGGTCCGGTGGGCGACGACACGGGAGGTCGGATGAGCACGACGGCAGGGGAGGCCATGGGGCAGCCCGACGAGGAGCAGCGGCGCGGCGGGTTCAGCTCCCGGCGCGTGTTCATCCTGGCGGCGATCGGGTCGGCCGTCGGGCTCGGCAACATCTGGCGGTTCCCCTACGTCGCCTACGAGAACGGCGGCGGCGCCTTCCTGCTGCCCTACCTGATCGCGCTGCTGACCGCCGGCCTGCCCTTCCTGCTGCTGGACTACGCGATCGGCCACCGGCACCGCGGTTCGGCGCCGCTCTCCTTCGCCCGGCTGCGCCGCGGCACCGAGGGGCTCGGCTGGTGGCAGGTGGGCATCTGCTTCGTCATCGCCGTCTACTACGCCGCGGTGATCGCGTGGGCGCTGCGGTACACCTTCTTCTCCCTCGACCTGGCCTGGGGCGACGACCCCGAGGGGTTCTTCTTCGGCGAGTTCCTCCAGGCCGGCGACGTCCGGGTCACTGCGGACGTCGTTCCCGGGGTGCTCTGGCCCCTCGCGCTGGTCTGGCTGGTCGTCCTGGTGGTCATGGCCCTCGGCGTCCAGCGCGGCATCGGCCTGACCTCGCTGCTCTTCATCCCGGTGCTGGTGCTCGCCTTCGTCGCCCTCGTGGTGCAGGCGCTGCTGCTGCCGGGGGCGGGGGCCGGGCTCGACGCCCTCTTCGCGCCCGACTGGTCGGCGCTCACCGCGCCCTCGGTCTGGGCCGCCGCGTTCGGCCAGATCTTCTTCTCGCTGTCGGTCGGCTTCGGCATCATGATCACCTACGCCTCCTACGTCCGTCGCCGCGAGGACATGGTCGGCTCCGGCCTCGTCGTGGGCTTCTCCAACTCCGGCTTCGAGCTGCTCGCCGGCATCGGGGTGTTCGCCGCCCTGGGGTTCATGGCCCAGGCCAACGGGGTCGCGGTCGACGAGGTCGCCAGCGGTGGGATCGGGCTGGCCTTCATCGCCTTCCCGGCGATCATCAGCGAGGCCCCGGCCGGCGCCCTCCTCGGCGTCCTGTTCTTCGGGGCGCTGGTCATCGCCGGCATCACCTCGCTGATCAGCGTGATCGAGGTGGTGATCTCCGCGGTCCGCGACAAGCTCGACACCGGCCGGCTCACCGCGACCCTCGCCGTCGGCGTCCCCGCGGCGGTGCTGAGCCTGGTGCTGTTCAGCACGACGAGCGGCGTCTACGTGCTCGACGTCGTCGACCACTTCGTCAACCAGTACGGCATCCTCGTCGTGGCGCTGGTCAGCATGCTGGTCGTCGCCTGGGTGGTGCGGGCCCTGCCCGTCCTCGGCGGGCACCTCAACGTCCACGGCCGGCCTCGGCTCGGCACC
This sequence comes from Modestobacter marinus, assembly GCF_011758655.1. Classification (NCBI taxonomy): domain Bacteria; kingdom Bacillati; phylum Actinomycetota; class Actinomycetes; order Geodermatophilales; family Geodermatophilaceae; genus Modestobacter; species Modestobacter marinus. The sequence continues at coordinate 107,318 of NZ_JAAMPA010000001.1, read as the reverse complement.
GGCTGGCGGCTGCTGACCAGCGTCGTCGCCCCGGTCGGCCTGGCCGTCGTGCTCGTCCTCGCCCTGCGGGACGACCTCACCGCGCCCTACGAGGACTACCCGACCTGGCTGCTCCTGGCGCTCGGCTGGGCGCTGGTCGCGGTGCTGCCGCTCCTCGGCTTCCTCCTCGCCCGGCTGCCGTGGCGCGCCGGGACCCACCTGGACGGACCGCCACCCGGTGCCGATCCGGCGGCGCCGCTGCACGCGGCCTCGACGACGGCCCCGGCCCCGCACGACCGCCCGCTGGACGAGGGAGGACCCCGATGAGCACCGCCGCGATCGTGATGATGGTGGTGGCGATGGTCGTGCTCTGGGGCGGCCTCGCCCTGGCCGTCGCCAGCCTGGTGCACCACGGCGCCGTCGAGGACCGCACCGAGGGCCCGCACCGGAACGGCTGACCGCGGTGCGCGGAGAGGCGGCAGCGTGCTGCCTCCCCGCGCGCCGGACCGTCACATGTCGCGGTAGCGGCGCGCCGCGGCGAGCAGCTCGACCAGCGTCGCCCGGGTGACCTGGCGCCCCGGCACCTCCGGGAAGCCCTCGCCGGGCACGGCGTAGGGCGTGACGTAGGCCGCGGTGTCGCGCTGGAAGCGCCAGCCCTCCGCGAGCGGGCCGACGTCGTGGGCGTCGTACCCGATCGAGTCGAGGAACGCCGCCACCGCCTGCTTGGCCGTCTCGTCGTCCCCGGCGATGGGCAGCACGGAGCGCTCCGGGTCGCCCGCGGGCCGCTGCAGCGTGCCGAGCTGGGTGACGTAGATGGAGTTGAACGCCTTCACCACCCGCGACTCCGGCAGGTGCGCCTGGAGCAGCTCGCTGGTGGTCGTCGACTCGTCGTCCAGCTCGGGGAAGTGCCCGTCGCGCTCGGGGTAGTAGTTGTCGGTGTCGATCACGACCTTGCCGCGCAGCGGTTCGACCGGCACCTGGCGGTAGGCCTTGAGCGGCACGGTCACCACGACGAGGTCGCCGGCCGCCGCGGCCTCGGCGGGGGTGGCCGCCCGGGCGCGCGGGCCGAGCCGGTCGACGAGGTCGGTGAGCGTCTCCGGTCCCCGGCTGTTGCTGAGGACGACGTCGTGGCCGGCGTCGACCGCCAGCCGGGCGACGGTGCTGCCGATGTTGCCGCTGCCGATGAGTCCGATGGTGGTCATGTCGGCGGCAAGCCCTCCGCCTCTGGGGTCATTCCCGGTCGGCGGGGGACAGCGGAGGCGGGGTGCCGGCCGGGGGAGACCGGACGGCACCCCGACCTCAGAGCTCGGCGCGCAGCAGCTGCGCGGCGCGGGCCAGGGAACGCATCTTCCCCGCCGCCGACTCCCGCGGCAGGTACTTCAGCCCGCAGTCGCTGGACAGCACGAGGCGGTCGACGTCCACGTGGTCCAGCGCGCGGCGAACCCGGTCGGCGACCGTCTCCGGGGTCTCCACCTCCGGCGTGGCGAGGTCGAGCACGCCGAGCGCGACGCCCGTGCCGCGCAGCGGGCGCAGGGTGGCCGGGTCCAGGTGCGACTGCGCCGTCTCGACGGAGACGGCGGCGGCCGGGACGTCGGCCAGCTGCGGCAGCACCGAGTAGCCCTCGGGCCGGTCAGCGACCATCGCCGCGTAGCCGAAGCAGACGTGCACGTGCACCGGTCCGGGTGCGTCGGCCAGGGCTGCGGTGAGCACCTCGACGCCGTACCGGCGGGCCACCTCGGGCCGGGCCTGCAGCCAGGGCTCGTCCAGCTGCACGATGTCGGCGCCGGCGGCGAACAGGTCGGCGATCTCCGCCCGCACGGCCTCGGCGTAGGCCAGCGCCAGGGCGCGGTCGTCGCCGTAGTGGTCGTCCTGCGCCTGCTGCGCCATGGTGAACGGACCGGGCACGGTGATCTTCACGGCCCGGTCGGTGTGGGCGCGCAGGAACCGCACGTCGCCCGCCTGCACCGCGGCCGGCCGGCGGATCTCACCGACCACTCGGGGGGCCGGGATGTCGATGCCCGAGCGGTTGCGCACCGACCCGGGGTGGTCCAGGTCCAGCCCCTCGAGCGCGGTGGCGAAGTGGTTGGAGTAGGACTCACGCCGGATCTCGCCGTCGCCGATGATGTCCAGCCCGGCCTCCTCCTGCACCCGGATGGTGGCCAGCGTGGCGTCGTCCTGGGCCTCCTGGAGGAACTCCGGCGGCACCCGCCACAGCTCCCGGGCCCGGACCCGGGGCGGGAACTGGTGCCCGAGTCGGTCGCGGTCGATCAGCCAGTCGGGCTGGGGCAGGCTGCCGACGACGGTCGTGGGCAGCGGCGGGAGCGGGGCTGGCATCTGTTCCTCCTGAGGACGCGGACGCCCCGATCCTCCACGCCGCGCGGAACGCGTCCGGGGCTGGCTCCCCGCTCCGGCCGGTCGGCGGCCGCGGGCTGGGTCGTTTCGACCGGCGGGCACCGGGCACCCGGAGGGGCGTGACTGGACCGGGGACGCCCCGATGAGCGTGCGGAGTCGGCTGGAACGCGTCCTGGGGGCGGTCGAGCGCTGGGAGGTGCTGGACGCCCCGGGCTACCAGGTCGAACACGGCATCGCGCTGACCTACCTGCTCACCGGCCGGTACGCCCGGCCGCTCCAGGACCTGCTGCACGGCGTCTGGCTCGGCCACCCGCTGCACCCGGCGCTGGTCACCGTGCCGGTCGGCGCCTGGACCGCGGCGTCGGTGCTCGACGGTCTCGACGCCACCGGCCGCGGGGGACCGGGCGCCGGGCCGGCTGCGCGGACCGTGGTCGGCGTCGGCGTGGCCGGCGCCGTGGCGTCCGCGGCGACCGGGTTCACCGACTGGCAGCACGCCCACGACGGCGCCCGGCGGGTGGGCCTGGTGCACGCCGGGGTGAACAGCACCGCCCTCGCGCTGTACGTGTGGTCCTTCGCCGACCGGGGGCGGGGCCGGGCGGTGCGGGCCCGGGTCACCGCGGCCGCCGGCCTGACCCTCACGGTGGCGAGCAGCTGGCTGGGTGGGGCGCTGTCCTACCGGCACGGGCTCGGCACCGACCACGCCGACCGCACCCTGCACCCGCGCCGGTTCACCCCCGTGCTGGCCGAGGCCGACCTCGTCGACGGCGAACCGGTCGGCGTCGACGTGGACGGCCGGCCGGTGGTGCTGGTCGCCCGGGACGGCGAGGTGCACGCCGTGGGCGGCACCTGCCCGCACCAGGGCGCCCCGCTCGGTGAGGGGTGGCTGCACCGCGGCGAGCTGGTCTGCCCGTGGCACGGGTCCCGCTTCGACCTGGCCACCGGCGAGCCGGCGCAGGGCCCGTCGACCGCGCCGCTGCCGTGCTTCGACACCCGGGTGCGCGACGGCCAGGTCGAGGTGCGGCGCCGCGCGCGCTGGCGTGGCCCCACCGCAGTGACGACCGTCGAGGAGGCGTCCCGATGAAGGCCGACGAGGTGCTGATCGCCCACCACGACGTGCTGCGGGGGCTGCTGCGGCAGCTCGCGGAGACGACCGGCGACCAGGTCGCGGAACGCCGGCGGCTGCGGGACGAGCTGCTGCGCGAGCTCGAGGTGCACACCCAGATCGAGGACGAGCTGTTCTACCCGGCCGTCAAGGACGTGTCGCCGCTGCTGTCGCTGGCCCATGCCGAGCACCGGCAGATCGACGACCAGCTCGCCACGGTGATGCGCACGGCCCTGGACGACCCGGAGTTCGTCACCGAGGTCCGGATGCTCGAGTCGACGCTGCGCCACCACACGTTCGAGGAGGAGGAGCGGATGTTCCCCCAGTCGCACGCCCTCGGTGCGGAGCGGCTGGAGGAGCTCGGCCGCCAGCTGCAGGAACGCCAGGACGAGCTCGGCCGGTCCGGTGCGATGCGGCTGATCGTCCGGCTCAAGCGGATGACGCTGAAGCTCGTCTGATCCTGCCGGAGGTGCAGCACCGGGTGCTCCGCGCCTAGGCGTCCCTGCGGCGCAGCACCCACCAGGCGCCGAGCACGGCAGCCGCGGCCCACAGGGCCAGGACGGCGAGCCCGGCGACCGGGCCGAAGACGTCGATCGGGCGGGCGTGCAGGCGGATGGCGACCTGTCCGGCGCGGTCGGGCAGGTAGACGGCGAGGCGCTGCAGCACCGGCACCAGCTCGAGGAGCGGCGAGACCAGGAAGAAGAACGGGATCAGCAGGCCGAGGGCGATCGCCTGGTCGCGCATCATCATGGCCGCGCCCATGCAGACCACGGCCAGCAGCGTCGGCTGGAGCGCGGCCGCCACGGTCGGCCGGGCCAGCTCCGAGAGGGCGACCCCCGCCGGTCCGAGCAGGCGCTGGGTGACCACCGCGCTGACCACCGCGGTGACCGTGGCGGTGACGAGCACCAGGGCGCTGCCCACCGCCACCTTGCTCGCCAGGAACACCCCGCGCCGGGGGACGGCGACCAGCGACGTGTGCAGCGTCTGCCGGCCGTGCTCCCCGGCGGTGAGCAGCACCGCCAGGACGACGAGGGCCACCTGCCCGAAGTTCAGGCCGTAGAAGGTGAGCAGGCCGGCGTCGTACCCGGGCTGGGTGGCCTCGAGGTCGCCGATCGCACCGACCACGGCGGCGCTGATGCCCGCGGCGGCGACCGCGAACCCGGCCAGGCACAGCCAGGTCGACCGCAGGGTGGTCGCCTTGACCCACTCGGCGTGCAGGGCGGCGATCACTCGTCGGCTCCGGTGGTCAGGGCCAGGAAGGCGTCCTCCAGCGACCGGTGGCCGGCGCCCAGCGCCAGCAGCGGCACCGCGTGCCGGGCAGCGACCGAACTGACGACGTCGGCCCCGACGCCGGCGACGTGCAGTGCGCCGTCGGGCTGGACCGCGACCGTGGCGCCGCCGGCGGTGAGCAGCTCCGCCAGGCGCCGGGCCTGCGGGGTGCGCACCAGCACCCGGGTGGCGGAGTGCCCGGCGAGGAGGTCCGGCAGCGAGGTGTCGGCCAGCAGCCGGCCGCGGCTGAGCACGAGCAGGTGGTCGGCGGTCTGCTCCACCTCGCTCATCAGGTGGCTGGAGACGACGACCGTGCGGCCCTCGGCGGCGAGCTGCCGCAGCGACGTGCGCAGCCACCGGATGCCCTCGGCGTCCAGGCCGTTGACCGGTTCGTCGAGCAGCAGCACCGACGGGTCGCCGAGCAGTGCGGCGGCCAGGCCCAGCCGCCGGCGCATGCCCAGGGAGAACCCCCGCACCCGCCGGTCGGCGACGGCGGTCAGGTCGACCACGTCGAGGACCTCGTCGATCCGGCGTGCGGGGACGCGGTTGCTCGCGGCGAGCCAGCGCAGGTGCGCCCGCGCCGTGCGGCCGGGATGCGGCTCGCTGCTGTCCAGCAGCGAGCCGACGGTCCGCAGCGGCTCGCGCAGCTCGGCGTACGGCGAACCGTCGATGCGGGCCGTGCCGGCGGTCGGCCGGTCCAGCCCGAGCAGCATCCGCAGCGTGGTCGACTTCCCGGCCCCGTTGGACCCCAGGAAGGCGGTGACCACCCCTGGTGGCACGTCGAAGGTCAGCCCGGCCACCGCGGTCACCGGGCCGTACTGCTTGGTCAGTCCCCGCACCTCGATCACGTCGCGCTCCCGTCGTCCGGCATGCCTCCACGCTGGTCGACCGGAGGTCCCGGCACCTCCGTCGCGCGGTCCGTCCGGCTCCCTCTCCAGCGGGAGGCCGCGGGCGACCGGGAGACGGGATCATGGCCACGTGCACAGCGTGCTGCGGCCGGTGACCAGCAGGACGACGTGGACGCGCGTCCTGCACCTGACGGTCGGGCTGTGGTCAGCGGTCGCCTGCGCGATGGTCTGGCCGGGGCTGGAGGACGCCTCACCGGCCACGATGACCGGCCTCACGCTGGCCCCGCTGCCCCTGCTGGTCCTCCTGGCCGCCGTCCCGGTGGTGCGGCGGAGCGAGGGCGTCCAGGTGCGGGCGCTGGTGCTGCCCGGCGACGACGACGTCACGGTCGAGCCCTCGCGGAGCTGGCCGCACCGGGTCCGGCTGCTGGCCTGGCTGGTGGTGCGGGTCGAACTCGGCGTCGTGGCCGGTCAGCTGGCGGCGGTCACCGTGGCCGCCGCCGGGTCCCTGCTGGGGCTCCCGTCGGCACCGTCGACCGCGGCGGGCGTCCCGGGCTGGGCCCGCCTGCTGCTCGCGGTGCTGCTGGTGCTCGGGCTGGTGTACGCCCTGGCCGCGCTCGGGAGGCTGCTCGCGGCGGCCGCCCGGCACCTGCTGCACCCCTCGGCGGCCGAGCGGCTGGCCACCCAGCGGGCCCGCACCGAGCGGCTGCTGGAGCGCACCCGGCTGGCCGCCGAGCTGCACGACTCGATCGGTCACGCGCTGACGGTCACGCTGCTCCAGGCCGGCGCCGCGCGGGAGGTCGCCGGCCGGGACCCGGCGTTCGTCGACGGTGCGCTCCGCGCCATCGAGGACGGTGCCCGGCAGGCGACCGCCGACCTGGAGCGGGTGCTCGGCCTGCTGCGCGACACCGCCCGCCCGCCCGTGGCGGCGCCCACGCTGGCCGACCTCGACCGGCTGGTGCGCTCGGCCGAGGCCGCCGGGGCGCGGGTCGACCTGCACGTCACCGGTCCGGTGGGCGACCTGCCGGGGCAGCTGTCGGAGGAGGGGTACCGGATCGTGCAGGAGGCGCTCACCAACGCGCTGCGGCACGCCGGGCCGGTGCCGGTCCGGCTGCGGGTCGCGGTGGCCGGCGGGGGACTGGTCGTCGACGTCCGCAACCCCCTCCCTGCGGCGCTGCCTGCGGGAGCCGGTACCGGGAGCGGCGTGCCCGGCCTGCAGACCCGCGCCGCCGCCCTCGGCGGGACCGCGGAGGCCGGCCCGGTCGACGGCGGGTGGCGGGTCGCCGTCCGGTTGCCGGTGCCCGGATGACGATCCGGGTGCTGCTGGTCGACGACGAGGAGCTGGTGCGCAGCGGTCTGCGCACGATCCTCGACGCGCAGGAGGACATCGAGGTGGTCGGCGAGGTCGCGGACGGGGCGGTGGTCGTGCCGGCGGTGGCGCGGTCCTGCCCGGACGTCGTCGTCCTGGACATCCGGATGCCGCTGGTCGACGGCATCGAGGCGACCCGGACGCTGCGCCGGCGCTATCCCACCGTCCCGCGCGTCCTCGTGCTGACCACCTTCGCCGACGACGAGAACGTGTACGCGGCCCTGCACGCCGGCGCCGACGGGTTCCTCCCCAAGCGGGCGCGGCCGGCCGAGATCGTGGACGCCGTGCGCACCGTCGCCGGGGGCGAGAGCCTGCTGTTCCCCGCCGCGATCCGTTCCCTCGCCGTGCGGCACGCGGGCGGGGGCGGGGCCCGGGGCGCGGCGCGGGTGGCGCTGACCGATCGCGAGGCGGACGTGCTGCGGCTGATGGCGCACGGGCTGAGCAACGGCGAGATCGCCACCGAGCTGTTCCTCGGCCTGCAGACCGTCAAGACCCACGTCAGCAGCCTGCTGCGCAAGCTGGGCGCCCGGGACCGCACGCAGGCCGTGATCGCGGCCTACGAGTCGGGTCTGGTGCCGCTGCGCTGACGCCGGGCCCCTCGGTCAGCCCTCGATGGAGGCGCAGGCCGACCAGGCGGCGCCGTCGGCCAGGGCCTCGCCCTCCGCCGGCAGGACGATCAGCGAGGTGCCGTCCTCGTCGACCAGCAGGTCCAGGTCGAACTCCCCGGCCAGGGTGTCCAGCGCACCGACCTCCTGGTCGGTCACCGGCAGCGCCGGGAGGTCGGCCACCGGCTCGCCGTCGAGCGCGCCCTCGCCGCAGCCGCCCTCGCCGACCAGCAGCATCGGGTGGTCGCCCGGGGTCAGCCCGCTGGCCTCCACCTCGACCTCCGTGCCGGCGGTGGTGCTGGTGAAGGTGGCGGTGCCCAGCACGCTGCCCTCCGGGTCGACCAGCTCGCTCGTCACGTCGACCAGCACCTCGGGGGTCTCGGTCACCGCCCCGTCGTCCAGCGCCTCGAAGGAACCCCCGACGCCGTCCTCGTCGTCTCCACAGGCGGTGAGCACGAGAGCCGCGGCGGCGGTGGCGGAGAAGAGCATCGTGCGCTTCACAGGGGGACTCCTTCGGGTCGTGGGAGTGGGTCCAGAGAGGCACTGCCCGCCTCCGCCGCGTCCCACTCCCGTCGGCCGCTGAGTCGATGCCGAGCCGTGACCTGGCCCAGCGGGTAGGAACGACACATGGAGTTCCGACACCTGGGCCGCAGCGGCCTGAAGATCAGCGAGATCACCTACGGCAACTGGATCACCCACGGCGGGCAGGTGGAGTCCGACGCGGCGAACGCCTGCGTCCGCGCCGCCCTGGACGCCGGCATCACCACCTTCGACACGGCCGACGTCTACGCCGGTGGCCGCGCCGAGGAGGTGCTCGGCAAGGCGCTGGCCGGGGAGCGGCGCAGCGGGATCGAGCTGTTCAGCAAGGTGTACTGGCCGACCGGGCCCGGCCGGAACGACCGTGGCCTGTCCCGCAAGCACGTGCTCGAGTCGATCGACGCCTCGCTGGGCCGCCTCGGCACCGACTACCTCGACCTCTACCAGGCCCACCGCTACGACGTCGAGACGCCGCTGGAGGAGACGATGCTGGCCTTCGCCGACGTCGTGCGCAGCGGCAAGGCGCTGTACATCGGCGTCTCGGAGTGGCGGGCCGAGCAGATCCGGGCGGCCAAGGTCCTCGCCGACGAGCTCAAGATCCCGCTGGTGTCCAACCAGCCGCAGTACTCGGCGCTCTACCGGGTGCCCGAGGCGGAGGTCATCCCCACCTCCCGCGAGCTCGGCATCAGCCAGATCGTCTTCTCACCGATCGCCCAGGGCGTGCTCACCGGCAAGTACCTGCCCGGTCAGCCCGTCCCGGCCGGCTCCCGGGCGACCGACGAGAAGGGCGGCGGGGCGAACATGATCGCCCGCTGGCTGTCCGACGACGTCCTGGAGCGGGTCCAGGAGCTCAAGCCCATCGCCGACGACCTCGGGCTGTCGATGGCCGCGCTCGCGGTGGCCTGGGTGCTGCAGGAGGAGAACGTGGCGGCGGCGATCATCGGGGCCAGCCGCCCGGAGCAGGTGACCGACAACGTCAAGGCCTCCGGCGTCCGGCTCGACGACGACGTCAAGCGGCGGATCGACGAGGTGCTCGCCCCCGTGGCGCAGACCGACCCGGCGCTGACGAAGAGCCCCGACCCGCGGCCGTGAGACCCGGCCGGGCGGGCTCCACCCCGGAGCCCGCCCGGCCGGTCCATCTCGGGACGACGCGGGTCAGGACGGCCGCTGCTGCGGCTGCGGGGTGGTGGCCGGGCCGCGGCTGTGCGGCGGGCGGTGCCCGGCGAGGTGCCCGGCGTGCGGGGTCGGCGATGCCGGGCGGCCGTCCCGGTGGGCCTCCCGGTGGGCGTCGTGGTGGGCGTCCCGGTGGGCGGGGGTGATCCGGGGCAGCTCGCTGGTCAGCCAGCGGACCGGGCGCCGCTGCGCCGGGCGCCGGGCGGCCAGGAAGTCCAGCGCGATCGCCGCCGTCCACGACTGGTCGCGGCTGCCCAGCGTCTCGCCGGTCACCGGCTGGTAGTACTCGGCGAAGTCGCAGTCGATCAGCTGGGACAGCCCGGCCAGCCGCAGCTGGTTGGCCGCCTCGGGCTCGCCGGAGCGGTTCAGCGCCCAGGCCATCAGCCAGTTGAGCACCGGCCACTGCGGCCCGCGCCAGTAGGTCTGCTCCCGGAACGCCGGGGAGGCGGGGGAGACCGAGGGCACGACCGGCCAGCGCAGCCGGGAGTGCCCGCACCACCGCGGGCCGAGCAGCAGGTCGCGCTGCCGGCGGGTGAGCGCCTCGTCGCCGCCGCACAGCAGCGGGGCGAACCCGGCGGCGCTCTCCACGTCCAGCCACTGACCGGTGCGCAGGTCCAGGTCGCGGGCCAGCCCGGTCTGCGGGCTGACCGAGCGCAGCACCCCGGTGCGGAACCGCCGGGCGATCGCCCGGGACTGCTCGACGCCCCCGGCCGTGCCGCCGCCGATGCCGAGCTCCTCGCCCATGTCGGCGAGCAGGTCGCTGGCGGCGGCCAGCAGCGCCGACACCAGCACGTCGCCCACGACGAAGTCGCCGGTCGCCCGGTAGGCGGTGTCGTCGTAACGGGCGCGGACCTTCTGCTCCACCAGCCACAGGTAGCGGGCGTACTCCGCGTCGCTGGGCCGCTGCGACGGGTCGGCGACGTGCGCGAGATCGGCGCGGACGAACGGCGGCATGTCCGGCTGGGGGTGCACGTTGGCGTAGGGGGAGTCCCAGCGCGGGGAGTCGTCCATCCCCGACTCCCAGCCGTGGTGGATCTCCACCAGGCCGTAGGAGTACGGGTCGCGGGCGGTGGCCAGGTACTGGTGCCAGGCCAGCCAGGAGTCGAAGGTCTCCCGCACGAACTCCTCGGCCAGCTCCTGGTCGGCGCCGCCCTTCCGCCGGGCGTCGTGCAGGATCCGGGACAGCGCGATCACGTGGATCGGCGGCTGGCAGATGCCCGACGTCAGCACCCCGGCCGGGCGTGCGGCGGCCACCTGCGTGCGCCAGCGCTCCGGACCGGGGAAGTAGTCGCTGGGCTCGTGGAACAGGATGTGCGGGATCATCCCCGTCGCCCACTGCCCCGACAGCAGGCTGCGCAGCTCGTTGAGCGCCCGCGGCACCGAGACCGTCGCGATGCCCAGCGCCACGAAGCCGGCGTCCCAGCTCCACATGTGCGGGTAGAGGGTGGGGGAGGCGACGGTGAAGGCGCCGCGGTCGTTGGCCCGCAGGACGTAGCCGGCCCGGCCGGACATCAGCCCGATCTCAACCGCGCTCGGTTGGGACACGGTCATCTGCAGGTCCGTTCCTCTCGCCGGTGCCCGGCCATCCTCACCCCCGACGGGTCAGGACGCCGGTCCGCCGGGCACATTTCACGCGAACGTCACGCCCCGGTCGTTGACCGCCACGCCGGGAGGCTCACGCGGCGCGGGTCGGCTCCCCGGACCGGGCCGGCCGGCCGCCCCACCACGGCGCCCGGGCCAGCAGGTACAGCAGCACGCCGACCAGCAGCAGCAGCCCCGCCCGCACCCAGGTGGCCGCCTCCTGCTGCGACAGCAGCAGCAGGCACGAGGCGATCGCGAGCACCGGCAGGACGACGGGTGCGGTGAAGTGCTCGGCGGCCACCCGGTCGCGGCGCAGCACGAGCACCGCGACGTTCGTGCTGAGGAAGACCAGCAGCAGCAGGAGGACGACGATGTTCGCCAGCTCACCGAGGTCGCCGACCAGGGTCAGCCCCATCGCCACCGCCGTCGTCACCACGATCGCCACCCACGGGGTGCGCCGGCCGGGCAGCACCCGGCCCAGCGTCGCGGGCAGCAGCCGCTGCTCGGCCAGCCCGAACACCATCCGGCTGGCCATGATCATGGTGAGCAGCGCGCCGTTGGCGACCGCGACCAGCGCGATGACGCTGAACAGCTGGTCGGGCACCGCGACCCCGCTGGCCTGCACCACCGCCAGCAGCGGGCCCGTCGAGCCGGAGAGCTCGTCGGCCGGCAGCACGAGCGAGGCGGCCAGGCCGACCAGCACGTAGACGGCGCCCGCGGTGAGCAGCGCGCCGAACAGCGCCCGCGGGTACACCCGGCGCACGTCCTGGACCTCCTCGGCGACGTTGGCCGAGACCTCGAAGCCGACGAAGGAGTAGTAGGCCAGCAGCGCGGCGGCCAGCACCGCCGACCCGGCCGAGACGCCCTCGGGGAACTGCACCACCCGGCCGGGGTCGCCGTCGCCGCGACCGAGCACGATCGCGCCGATCACCACGATCAGCAGCAGCCCGGAGACCTCGACCACGGTCATCACCACGTTGGCCCGCACGGACTCCTGGATGCCGCGGGCGTTGAGCAGCGCCACGAGCAGCAGGAACACCACCGCCGCCGGCACCGCCGGGACGTCGAGGAAGACGCCGAGGTAGTCACCGGCGAAGGCCAGGGACAGGCCCGCGGCGCTGGTGACACCGGCGGCGAGCATGCAGTAGCCGACCAGGAACGAGACCAGCGGCCGGCCGAAGGCCCGCTCGGCGAAGACCGCCGAGCCGCCGGCCCGGGGGTACTTGGTGACCAGCTCGGCGTAGGACGCCGCGGTGAGCAGCGCGAGCAGCAGGGCCAGCAGCATGGGCACCCAGATGGCGCCACCGGCCTCGCCGGCGATCTCCCCGACCAGGGCGTAGATCCCCGCGCCGAGCACGTCGCCGAGGATGAACAGGTAGAGCAGCCGGCCGCTGATCGCCCGGCGCAGCGGGCTGCTCTCGTCGCCGGCCGCACCGGTCTGCTGATCTTGGTGCTGGGTCACCGGCCGAGTCTCGGTGGGTGCACCGCCACCGGCAACCCGGGCCGGTGGCCGCCCGGGGTCAGTCCTTCTCGGCCGGGGACCGGTGGGCCTTGACGACGACGAGCACGTCCTCGCTCTGCAGCGTGCCGATCAGCGGGTCGTCGAAGCGCAGGGTGCGCCCGCCGCGGGCCACCGACAGGACGACGTCCCGCAGCTGCCGGGGCGCCAGGCCCACCTCGGACTGGGTGACGGTGCGCTGGGCGAGGTCCAGCCCGCGCCCGCTGGTCAGGAGGTCCTCGACGACCGCGACCACGCCGGGCTGGTCGGTCGACAGCCCGAGCAGGCGTCCCGAGGTCGCCGAGGAGGTGATGACCGAGTCGGCGCCGGACTGGCGGAGCAGGCTGGCGTTCTCCTCCTCGCGGACGCTCGCGGTGATCGGCACCGTCGGGTTCAGCTGCCGCACGGTCAGGGTGATCAGCACGGCGGCGTCGTCGCGGTCGGCGGCGACGATGACCGCCCGGGCCTTCTCCACCGACGTCCGGCGCAGCACCTCCATCCGCCCGGCGTCCCCGAGCACCCCGGTGAAGCCGGAGGCGGTGGCCTCGTCGATGGCCTGGGGCGAGGGGTCGACGACGAGGATGTGCGCGGCGTCGGTGCCCGTGCTGAGCAGCGCCCGGATGGCGCTGCGGCCCTTGGTGCCGTAACCGCACACGATGACGTGCTGGCGCACGCGTGACCTCCAGCGTCGGATCTGGAACTCCTCCCGGGAGCGCGCGGTCAGCGCTTCCAGGGTGGTCCCGATCAGGATGAGCAGGAAGGTGATCCGCAGGGGCGTGATCACCAGGATGTTGACCAGCCGGGCTCCCGGCGTCACCGGGACGATGTCGCCGTACCCGGTGGTGGAGAGCGTGACGGTGGCGTAGTAGGTGGCGTCGAGCACGCTGATCTCGCCACCCTGGTTGTCCGCGTAGCTGTCCCGGTGCAGGTAGACGATCAGGACGGTGGCGCTCAGCACGATGGCGGCGATCAGCACCCGGCGCCAGACCTGCCGGGCCGGGGACTCCTCGGTGTGCGGCAGGTGGACGCCGCTGTGGTCCTGGTTCACCATGCCCGGCTCACCGGGCCGGTCGCTCGCACGTCACCGGCGGGACGATAGCCGCCGTCGCTGGGTACCGCGGGCCGCCCGGTCGCTCAACCGGGGATGTCGGCCGGTCCGGGGTTGGGCTGCGGTCCGTCGGCCGCACCCGGCCCGGCCAGTGGCTGGACGGCGTCGAGCACCCGCTCCAGCAGGCCGGCCAGGGTGGCCACCTCGGACTCGGTCAGCCCCAGGACGGCGGGCCGGCCGAGCTCGGCGAGCACGGGGCCGGCGGCCAGCAGCGCCTGGTGGCCGGCCGCGGTGAGGTGCACTTCGACCCGCTGACCGCGGCGGACCGCCTCGGGTCGCTCGACCCAGCCGGCGTCGACCAGCCCGTGCAGCAGGGCGCTCATGCTCTGCGGCGTCAGCTGCAGCCGGCGGGCCAGCTCCGCGGAGGTGAGCGTGGAGGCGCGGGACAGGTGCACCAGCACGACGAAGGTGTGCGGCCGCAGCCCGACGGTGGCCAGCTGCCGGGCGAAGAGGGCGTTGACCGCGGCGCCGGCGCGGGCGAGGGCGTAGGCGGGGATGCCGGCCGGGTCCTCGGCGAGCCAGGGCGGCAGACCCGCCCCCGGATCGCGCCCGTCCCCTGGCTCCGCCACGCAGGACACCGTAGGTTGCCGACTGACCATCAGTCTCCTGATGGTCGACGGGGTCGAGGAGGAGACGATGGGCAGAGTGGCCGACTGGGTGCTCGGGCACCGCCGGACCGTGGTGCTGGCCTGGCTGGCGCTCGCGGTCGTGGGCGGGGTGCTCGCGCCGACCACGATCGACCGGCTCGGGTTCGACTTCTCCACCCCCGGGCAGCCCGCCTACGAGGCGAACGAGGCCATCACCGACCAGTTCGGCAACGGCGGGGCCATCGACCCCCTGCTGGTCACCGTCCCGCTCCCCGAGGGCAGCACCGTGGCCGAGAACCAGGCCGAGCTGGCCGCCGTCGTCGAGCGGCTGCGGCAGCCCGGCTGGCGGGTGGCCAGCCCGCTGGACGAGGGCGCGGCGGCCGACGTGCTCGCGGCCGACGGCAACGCGGTCGTGCTGGTCTGGCCCCCGGCGGTCGAGGGCCCGGCGCCCTACGCCGCCGCGCTGCCGCAGCTGGAGGGCGCCCTGCAGGGGGCCACCGTCGCCGGCGCCGAGCCGGTCGTCACCGGTACCCCGGTGCTGGCCGAGGGCGGCGGCGAGGAGCGCCCGATCATCGTGGAGATCGCCCTGGGTGCCGGCGGCGCGATCGTCGTCCTGGCGCTGGTGTTCGGCTCGCTGCTGGCCCTGGTGCCACTGCTGGTCGCCGCGGTGGCGATCACCACGACCTTCCTGCTGGTGCTCCTCCTGACCACGGTCATCGACGTCAGCTTCATCGTGCAGTACCTGGTCGGGCTGATCGGCCTCGGCGTGGCGATCGACTACTCGCTGCTGGTGGTCATGCGCTGGCGGGAGGAGCGGGCCGCCGGCGCCGACGACCTGGTCGCGGTGCGCACCGCGATGACCACCGCCGGCCGGGCGGTCGTGTTCAGCGGGGTCACCGTGGCGATCTCGCTGCTGTCCCTGGTGGTCCTGCCGCTGCCCTTCCTGCGCACCGTCGGCTTCGGCGGGCTGTTCATCCCGCTGGTCAGCGTGCTCGTCGCGCTCACCCTGCTGCCGGTCCTGCTGGCCTCGGTCGGGCCCCGGCTGGAGTGGCCACGACGCCGGCTGCGCGGCACGGAGAGCCGCACCTGGCACCGGGTCGGGACGACGGTGGTGCGGCACCGCTGGGTCGCCGCCGCGCTGGCCACCGCGGTCCTGCTGCTGCTCGCCTCGCCGGTCCTCGGCATCAAGCTGGGCACCCCGCAGGTGTCGGCGATCGCCACCGGGTCCTCCCCGGCGGCGACCGCCTTCCAGCAGCTCACCGGGGCCGGCCTGCCGGACGGGCTGGCCCGGCCCGTGGAGGTGCTCACCGACGACCGCGCCGCCGCCGTCGAGCGGCTGTCGGCGGTCGAGGGCGTGGCCGGGGTGCTGGCGCCGGCGGGGGAGCCGTGGGAGCAGGGCGGGACGGGGCTGGTGGACGTCGTCCTCGCCGACGACCCGTCGTCCACGGCCGGCCGGGAGGCGCTGACCGCCGTCCGGGCGGCCGCCGACGGGCTCCCCGGGGCCCAGGTCGGCGGCACCGCGGCCGGCGACGCCGACTCGGTGGAGGCGATCTACGGCAACGCCTGGTGGGTGCTGCCGCTGGTCGTCGTCATCACCTTCGCGCTGCTCGCCCCGGCGCTGCGCTCGATCTGGCTGCCGGTCAAGGCGCTGGTGCTCAACGTCGTCTCGATCGCGGCCGCGTACGGGATGACCGTGTGGATCTGGCAGGAGGGCAACCTGACCGACCTGCTCTTCGGTGCCTCCGCGACCGGCACGCTCACCTTCTGGGTGCCGGTGGCGGCGTTCTCGTTCCTGTTCGGGCTGTCGATGGACTACGAGGTGTTCATCCTGTCCCGGATCCGGGAGGGCCGGGACGCGGGGATGAGCACCGACGAGGCCACCGTGCACGGCGTCGCGTACACCGGCCGGCTGGTCACCTCGGCGGCGCTGATCCTCTTCCTGGCCTTCGTCGCGCTCTCCACGGTGCCGGTGGTCGACGTGAAGATCTTCGCCACCACGCTGGCGCTGGGCATCCTGCTCGACGCCACCGTCGTGCGCGGGGTGCTCACCCCCGCGCTGGTCGCGCTGCTGGGCGAGGTCAACTGGTGGTGGCCGTTCCGCCGGTACGGGCACCGTCCGGCGCACGCCCGCCCGCGGCACGCTCACGCGCGGTCAACTCGCGCTTGAGCACCTTGCCGGCCGGCGACACCGGCAGCGCGTCGACGAAGACGACGTCGCGCAGCCGCTTGTACGGCGTCACCTGCTCGTCGACCACCGCCCGCAGGGACTCGGCGGTGAGCGCGGCGCCGGCGTCGTCGGCCCGGCGCACCACGTAGGCGACCGGCAGCTCACCGGCCTCCGGGTCGGGCCGGCCGACCACCGCGGCGGCCGCCACCCCGGGGACGCCGAACAGGATCTCCTCCAGCTCGCGCGGGAAGACGTTGTAGCCCTTGTAGAGCAGCATGTCCTTGGTGCGGTCGACGATCGCCAGGTAGCCGTCGGCGTCCAGCACCCCGACGTCGCCGGTGTGGAACCAGCCGTCGGGGTCGATCGACTCCGCGGTCGCGTCGGGGCGGCCGGCGTAGCCGCGCATCAGCTGGGGCCCGCGGATGCAGACCTCGCCACGCTCCCCGGCGGGCAGCGGGTCGCCGCCGCCGAGCGGCCGGATGCTGATCTCGGTGTCGGGCAGCGGGACGCCCACGGTGCCGGCCTTGCGGATGCCGGAGGTGTGCGGCGGGTTGCCGGTCGCCATCATCGTCACCTCGGTCAGCCCGTAGCCCTCGGCGATCACCACCCCGGGCACCAGCGCCGCCATCCGCTCGATCAGCGGCACCGGCAGCGGCGCCGCGCCGCTGGAGAACCCGCGCACGCTGGACAGGTCGGCCTCGGCGATCCCGGGCACCTGCAGCAGCGCGACGAACACCGGCGGCGCCCCGCCGATGCTGGTGACCCGGTACCGGACGGCGTCGGCCAGGTACTGCACCGGGTCGAACCGGTCGTGCACCACGACGGTCGAGCCGCTGAGCACCTGCCCGTTGAGGTAGCCGATCACCCCCATCGCGTGGAACCAGGGCGTCAGGTTGATGATCGTCGCGGTGCCCAGGCGGGTGGGGTGCTCCGCCGGGTCGCTGAACTGGTCGAGGGTCACGTCGCCCTCGGCGTCCAGCGCCGGGACCGAGCCGGTGGTGAAGCAGGCCGACTGCAGCACGTTGGTGACCACGGCCCGGTGCGGCAGCTCCACGCCCTTGCTGACCCCGGTGGTGCCGCCGGTGTAGGCCAGGTGCGCCAGGTCGGCGGCCGGGTCGAGGTCGGCGTCGCGGTGGGCGTCGGCCGGGTCGGCGGCCAGCAGGTCGGCGAGGGAGACGGCACCGGGCAGGTCGGCGAGGTCGACGGCGGCCGTCGGGTCGGCGACCTGCTGCGGGCCGGTGACCACCACGGTCTCCACCCCCGTGCCGGGCAGCGCCAGCCGGACGACGGGCAGCACCGGCTCCCAGGTGACCAGCGCCCGCGCGCCGGCGTCGGCCAGCTGGTGCGCCAGCCCGGCCGGGGGCAGCAACGGGTTGGTGGGGGAGAAGGTCGCCCCGGCCAGCAGCACGCCGTAGTAGACGGCCGGGTACTGCAGGCAGTTGGGCAGGTGCACCGCCACCACGTCGCCCCGGCCGATGCCGCGGGCCGCCAGCCCGGCGGCCACCGCGTGCGCCCGGCGGCCCAGCTCGGTGAAGGACAGCGCCACGTCGTGGTGGACGAAGGCGGTCCGGTCGCCCCAGCGGCGCACCGCCGCCCGCAGCACCGACCCGACCGGGACGTCGGGGTACTCCAGCGAGCGCGGCAGCCCGGGGGGCCACGGGGAGCGCTCGGCCGACGGCCCGGTCGGTGCGGGGGTGCTGGTGGCCTGCGTCGTGGTCATCCGTCGTCCTCACGCTCAGCGTCGTTGCCGGCCCTCAGGGTGGCGCAGGTCACCCTCCGAGTCGAGATGGGAGGCGTGCGTCAGGATGGCCCGATGAGCGCGCGACGCACGGCCCTGGTCCTCGGTGGCGGCGGCATCACCGGCATCGCCTGGGAGATCGGGGTCGTCGCCGGGCTCGCCGAGGCCGGCGTCGACCTGACCTCCGCCGACCTCGTCGTCGGCACCTCGGCCGGCTCGGTGGTCGGTGCCCTGCTCACCACCGGCGCCGACGTCGAGTCGCTGCACGCGCGGCAGCTGGAGCCGGTCGGGCCGCACGAGCGGGCCGCCCGGCTGGGCCGCGGCACGCTGGCCCGGTACGGGCTGGCCATGCTGCTGGCCCGCCGCGACGACGTGGCCTTCCGCCGCCGGATCGGCGAGCTGGCGCGCACCGCCGCCGACACCGGCCGGACCCCGTCGGAGGAGGAGCGCCGCGCCGCGATCGAGGGCCGGCTGGCCGGCGCGCAGTGGCCCGACCGGCCGCTGGTGGTCACCGCCGTCGACACCGGGAGCGGGGAGTTCACGCCCTTCACCCGCGACTCCGGGGTCGACCTGGCCACCGCGGTCGGCGCCAGCTGCGCCGTCCCGGGCGTCTACCCGCCGGTGACCATCGGCGACCGGCGCTACATGGACGGCGGCATGCGCTCGACCGCCAACGCCGACCTGGCCGCCGAGTACGAGCGGATCGTGGTGATCGCACCGCTGCCGCGCGGCGCCGGCCTGATGGCCAGCGTCGACGCCCAGGTCACCGGCCTGGTCAGCCGGGTCGCCGTCGTCGCACCGGACGAGGCGAGCCGCGCCGCCATCGGCAAGAACGTGCTCGACCCCGCCGCCCGTGCCCCGTCGGCCCGGGCCGGGCGCACCCAGGCGGCCGGCGTCGCCGCCCGGGTCGCCGAGGTGTGGCAGGGCTGAACCGATCCGTCGACCCACGAGAGGACAGGCCATGACCGCACCGGTGCTCACCGAGGTGATCGACGGCGTCGGGGTGCTCACCCTGAACCGGCCGGAGGCCAGGAACGCCGTCGACCTGGCGACGACCGAGGCCCTGGCGGCCGCGATCGACGAGTTCGAGGCCCGCGACGACGTCGTCGTGCTGGTGCTGACCGGCGCCGGCGGGACGTTCTGCGCCGGCATGGACCTCAAGGCGTTCGCCCGCGGTGAGCGGC
Organism: Modestobacter marinus; assembly: GCF_011758655.1. NCBI lineage: Bacteria > Bacillati > Actinomycetota > Actinomycetes > Geodermatophilales > Geodermatophilaceae > Modestobacter > Modestobacter marinus. Next base: position 88,224 of record NZ_JAAMPA010000001.1, on the reverse strand, counting down.
CGCGGATCGAGGGCCGGGGGTTCGCCGGGCTGACCGAGGCGCCGCCGGCCAAGCCGCTGATCGCCGCGGTCGAGGGCTGGGCGCTGGCCGGCGGCTGCGAACTGGCGCTCAGCGCGGACCTGGTGGTGGCCGCCCGGGACGCCCGGTTCGGCATCCCGGAGGTCAAGCGCGGGCTCTTCGCCGCCGGTGGTGGGGTGCTGCGGCTGGCCAAGGCGCTGCCCTACCAGCGGGCGATGGAGATGGCGCTGACCGGTGACCCGCTGCCCGCCGAGGAGGCGCACCGGTTCGGGCTGGTCAACGCCCTCACCGAACCCGGCGGCGCGCTGGCCGGTGCGCGCGAGCTGGCCGCCCGGATCGCGGTCAACGGCCCGCTGGGTGTGCGGGCCAGCAAGCAGCTGATCGCCGGGTCGGTCGGCTGGACCAACCGGGCCGCGCTGGAGGCCCAGCGGGAGCTGGCCGACCGGGTGTTCGGCTCGGCCGACGCGCTGGAGGGCGCCCGGGCCTTCGCCGAGAAGCGCACCCCGGTCTGGCGCGGCGAGTGACAGGCCGGCGGGCTCTCCCGGCCGGGAGAGCCCGCTGGCCTGTCACTCGATGAGCTCCCCTCCCGGGTGCGCGACGCGCCGGGCGACTCGCCGGACGCGCCGTCCGACTTCACCCGGTGTTCGCCGGGCATTGCCTGTGCGGGGTCCCAGGGCCCACTGTGCTGTCGGGCGGGCCGTCGGCGAGGGTCGCCGTCCGAGCCCGTGGGGGTCCCGATGAGCCGTACGTCCAGGCTGTCCGCCGCTGTGCTGACTGCCCTGCTCGCCGTCCTGCTGTCCCTGGTCGTCGCCCCGGCGTCCTCGGCCACGCCGTCCAGCAGTGCTGACCGCGGTGGCCACCAGGGCGCCGACCCCGACGAGGACCTGCTGGTCATCGGCCACCGGGGGGCCTCCGGCTACCGGCCCGAGCACACGCTGGCGTCCTACGAGCTGGCCGCCCGGATGGGCGCGGACTACATCGAGTGCGACGCGGTCAGCACCGCCGACGCCGTGCTGGTCTGTCGGCACGAGAACGAGATCTCCGGCACCACCGACGTCGCCGACCGCCCGGAGTTCGCCGACCGGCAGACGACCAAGACCGTGGACGGCGTCGAGCTGACCGGCTGGTTCACCGAGGACTTCACGCTGGCCGAGCTGCAGACGCTGCGCGCGGTGGAGCGGCTGCCCGAGCTGCGGGAGGAGAACACCCTCTACGACGGCCTGTTCGCGGTGCCGACCCTGGACGAGTTCCTGGAGCTGCGCGAGGAGCTCAGCCGGGAGCTGGACCGGGAGATCGGGGCCTACATCGAGACCAAGCACCCCACCTACTTCGACGGCATCGGGCTCTCCCTGGAGGAGCCGCTGCTGGCCGACCTGCGTGAGGCCTGCCTCGACCGTCCCGACTCGCCGGTCTTCCTGCAGTCGTTCGAGACGACGAACCTCCGCGAGCTGGACGCGGCCGGGGTCCGGGTGCCGCTGGTCCAGCTGCTGTCGGCCAGTGGCGCCCCGGCCGACCTGGTCGCCGCCGGCCAGCCGTACACCTACGCCGACCTCTCCAGCCCCGCGGGCCTGGCCGTGGTCGCCCGGTACGCCGACGGGGTGGGCCCGGAGAAGTCGCAGGTGATCCCGGTGGCCGAGGACGGCACGCTGGGCGAGCCGACCTCCTTCGTCGCGGACGCGCACGCCGTGGACCTCCTCGTCCACCCGTACACCTTCCGCAACGAGAACGAGTTCCTGCCGGCCGAGCTCGACGAGGGCACCGACCCGGCGGCCTACGGCCGGGCGCTCGAGGAGCAGCTGGCGTTCTGGGCGGCCGGCGTGGACGGCATCTTCACCGACAACCCGGACACCGGCGTCCTGACCCGCGACCTGTTCCTGGACGAGGCCCTGGCCCCCGCCGCCTGACGGGGGCACCCCTCCTGCGCACCGAGTGACAGCTCAGCGGGGTCTGCGGCTGCAGATGACCCCGCTGAGCTGTCACTCGCCGAGGGCAGCGGCGATCCTCGCCAGCAGGGCGGCGGGGGAGTGGAGGTCGGCCGCGGTCACGAACAGCACGCGCCAGCCCGCGGCCTGCAGCCCCTCGAGCCGCCGCCGGTCCGCGGCGATGCGGGTGGTGTGCCAGGCGCCCTCGTACTCCAGGGCGATCCGCCGGGCGGGCCAGGCGAAGTCGACCCGCGCCACGAACACCCCGTCGCGCCGGACGACGTGCTGGGCGACCGGGCGAGGCAGCGGGGACCGGTGGAGCAACAGGCGCAGCCTGGTCTCCTGCGGCGAGCCGGCCAGCCCGTCGGCGAGGGACGTCGCCTGGCGGGCCCGGCGGCAGCCGCGGCCGCTCAGCTCTGCGGCCGTGAGCTGCAGCGTGGTCAGCGTGGTGAGCCGGGCGGCCACGAACCGGTCGAGCAGGACGACGGCGTCGTCCGGCGCCAGCCGTGCGGCGAGCTCCAGGGCCGTCGTCTCCGGGGCGGTCGCCCGGACCCCCTCGACCGGGCGCACCTGCGCAGCGGGGACCAGCCGACGGCGCACCGCCACCCCGGCGGCGGCGCCGCGGGGCGTCCCCGGTGCGACGGTGACCTCCACGTCGTCCTCCGGGAGCGCGAGGTCGGCCAGCCCCCACAGTGCCGCCGCGCTGGCGCCGGAGAGGACACCGTGCGGGAGCAGGAGCCGGCCGACCGCCCGGGCGCGCACCGTGTGGGTCACGTCCAGGGTCGCGTCGGCGTAGACGTCCGGGAAGAGCCGCACCCAGCCGGGGCCGCGCAGGCAGTCGGCGGTCAGCAGGCCGCTGCGGACGGCCGACGTGCCGCGGAAGACGCGGCCGCGGAGCTGCTCGGGACGACGGACGGGGCGAGGCACCGCCGCACCCTGCCGCAGCGCGGGAGGTCGCCGCTGCCGTCGTCCACAGTCGGCGAGTGACAGCTCGCGGCCCCACGCAGTCGCGGAGGGCCCGCTGAGCTGCCACTCGGCAGCAGCGGTGGGGTCAGTCGTCGTTGAGGTGGCGGAGCAGGGTCTCGCCGATGTCCTGCATCGCCGCGACCTGCTCCGGGCTGAGCTGGTCGAACAGGTGGCTGCGCACGCTCTCCACGTGCACCGGCGCCGCGCCCTCCAGGGCCGAGAACCCCTCGTCGGTCAGGACGGCGAGCTGCCCGCGCCCGTCGTCGGGGCAGACCTGCCGGCGCACCCAGCCGCGCTCCTCCAGCCGGGACACCGCGTGGGACAGCCGGCTGCGGGAGGACAGGCAGCGTTCGGCGAGCTCGCTCATCCGCAGCTGCCGGCCCTCGGTCTCCGACAGCTGGACGAGGATCTCGTAGTAGGCGTGCGAGATGCCCGTCTGGCGGGTCAGCTCGCGGTCGAGCCGGTCGTCGAGGAGCATCCAGCTGTACAGCCAGGCGCGCCAGGCACGCTGCTCGTCGGCGTCCAGCCAGCGCGTCGCGGCGGGCGGGACCGGGGCGGCTGCGCCCGCCGCCCGCACCGCGGGGGACACGTCACTCGTCATGGGTGCGAGGGTACTGGCGGAATGCTCAAGCGTTCAACTACGCTGTGCCCGACGCAGGCAGTCAAACGCTCAACCACTCGGAGGTCACCATGGTCAGCACCACCCAGATCCCCGGCTACGTCGTCGGCACGTGGGACATCGACGCCTCCCACTCCACGGTGGGCTTCTCGGTCCGCCACATGATGGTCAGCAAGGTCCGCGGCTACTTCCGCGAGTTCTCCGGCGAGATCGTCACCGCCGAGGACCCGGCGCAGTCCGCGGTGCACGCCACGATCGACATGGACTCGATCGACACCCGCCAGGAGCAGCGCGACGCCCACATCAAGTCCGCTGACTTCTTCGACGTCGGCAACCACACGGTCATGGAGTTCCGCTCCACCGGCGTGCGCAACAAGGGCGAGGACTGGGTCGTCGAGGGCGACCTGACGATCAAGGGCATCACCAAGCCGGTGACCCTCGCCCTGGAGCTCAACGGCTTCGGCCCCGACGCCTACGGCGGCACCCGCGCCGGCTTCTCCGGCAAGACCTCGATCTCCCGCAAGGAGTTCGGCGTGGACATCGACATGCCGATGGACGGCGGCGGCGTCGTCGTCGGCGACAAGATCGACGTCGAGCTCGAGATCGAGGGCGTGCTCCGCACCGCCTGAAGAAGGACTTCTGCCCCCCACCGCTCGCAAGCTCGCGGCGGGCCCCTGCAGAGGGGCCGGACAGCAGCGCTCCCACCCGCCCGGGTGGGAGCGCTGCTGCGTCTCAGGGCAGGCGCAGCCGCCGGCTCTCCGCCAGCAGCACGCCCACCCGGTCGCCGGTCACCGGTGGGCAGAGGTGGTCCCCCTGGGCGTAGGTGCACCCCGCCCGGCGGGCCAGCTCCAGCTGCTCGGCGGTCTCCACCCCCGCGGCGAGCACCGCCATGTCCAGCGCCGCGCCCAGTGCGGCGACCGCGCCGAGCAGCGCCTCAGGCGCCGGGGCGCCGGCCGGCAGGGGCCTGACCAGCTCGCGGTCCACCCTCAGCACGTCCGCGGTCAGCGAGGCCAGCACCGCCAGGGAGCCGTGGCCGGCGCCGAAGCCGTCGACGGCGATCCGGACGCCGGCCGCGCGCAGCGCACGGAGCTGGTCCACCGCGGGGCCGGGATCGCGGGCCAGCGCCGTCTCGGGCAGCGCCAGCACGAGGCCCTCCGGGTCCGGGCCGCCGGCAGCCAGCGCCCCGAGGACGTCGTCGACCAGCGTGCCGGAGGAGAGGTGGACGGCGCCCACCCCGACCGTGACGGCCAGCTCGTGCCCGTCGGCCCGCCACGACCGGGCCTGCGCGATCGCCGTCCGCAGCAGCCAGCGGGTGACCGGCACGATCAGCCCGGTCTCCTCGGCCATCGCCATGAAGCCAGGGGGTTCCAGCCGGCCGTGGCGCGGGTGGTCCCACCGCACGAGCGCCTCGCACCCGGTCACCTCGCCAGTGGGCAGGTGCAGCACGGGCTGCCAGGACACGGTCAGTTCGTCCAGTGCCGCGGCGTCCGGCAGGTGGGTGTCGACCGCACGCCGGTCCTCCAGGGCAGTGCGCCGGGTCGAGGTGGGGTGCTGGTCGCGGCCGTCGGACTTGGCGGCGTACATCGCGGCATCGGCGTCCCGGAGCAGGTCGTCGGGCCCGGTGTGCGCCGGGTCGGAGGTGGCCGTCCCGATGCTGGCGGTCACCGACACCCGCGTGCCGGCCAGCTCGAAGGGGTCGTCGAAGACGGCCCGGAACCGCTGGGCCAGCAGCTCCCCGGCCGGGGCGTCGCAGTCGCGGGCGACCACCACGAACTCGTCGCCGCCCAGCCGGCCGACCACGTCGGTCGTGCGGGTCCGCTCGGACAGCCGCGTCGCCAGCTCCCGCAGCAGCAGGTCGCCGGTCGAGTGCCCGAGTGAGTCGTTGACCTGCTTGAACCCGTCGACGTCCAGGTAGAGGACGGTCACCGGGCCGGCGTCCTCCGCCAGCGCGCCGGCGATCGTCTCGTGCAGGGCGGCCCGGTTGGGCAGCTCGGTGAGGTGGTCGTGGCGGGCCTGCCAGGCGGCCTGCTGTTCGGCGCGCACCCGGTCGGTGATGTCGGTGTGGGTGACGACGACGCCCGGTCCGCCGTCCACCGGGAAGGCCTGCAGGTGCCACCAGCGGCCGGCCTTGCCGGTGCCGGCGGGCGGCGGGGAGTAGTCCAGGGAGAAGGACGGGACCCGCCGGTCGAGCACCGCCTCCAGCCCCTCGACCGCCAGCCGGGCGTCGGGGTCGCCCGCCGCGGCCAGCGCCCGGCAGGCGGCCAGGTAGTCGTCGCCGGTCCCGCAGGCGGCGGGACGGCCGGCCGACGCCGCCGCGCCCAGGGCCCAGGCCGCGTTGGTGGTGAGGATGGTCCCGTCACCGCCGAGGATCGCCGTCCGGGCCGGCAGCGCGTTGAGCACCGCTCGGACCAGCGAGGACTCCGCAGCCCGCTCCTCGTCGAGGGTGCGGCGTTCGTGCACGTCGCGGAAGAAGAGCACCAGGTCGTCGAGGACGGGGTGGGCGCGCATCTCGAACCACCGGTCCAGCGGTTCGTAGAAGAACTCCAGGTGCTGGCTCTCACCGGTCGACCGGGCCCGCCGGACCGACTCCTGCCACGCCGCACCGGGCCGGTCCGGGAACTGGGTCCACAGCACCTGGCCGAGCAGCTCGGAGGCCGGGCGGGCCAGCAGCCGCTCGGCGGCGACGTTGACCCAGGTGTAGCGGTAGTCGGCGTCGAGGAAGCAGACGGCCTCGCTGATCGAGGTCAGCGCCTCCGTCGTCCGCGCACGCCAGGACCCGTCGGCCACCCACGGTGGTGGGTCGGCGTGCTGGGCCATCGGCGACTCCTCGCACCGTCCGGACGGACTCGAGCGGCGAACCGTACCGCCCAGCATCGCCGATCATCCCGCTCCGTGCCCGGCAGCTCGCAGGGGACACACAGGTGGACGCCGGGACCCGGACGGCTCCCCGCACGACAGCGCCGACCCCACCGGCCCGTCCGCGCTGGGACACTGGGCGACATGTCGACCTCGACCCTCAGCCGCGTGCAGACCCGCTTCCCGTCGGCCGTCGCGGTGGCCGTCGGACTGGCCGCCGGGTTCGCGGTGGCCCAGGGCACCGGTGTGCGGGCGCTCGGCGGCGTCCTGTTCGCCGCGGGCGGCCTGGCCGCCGGGTGGCTCTGGTACCGCCGTCGCGGGGCGGCGGTGGCCGCCGCGCTCGCGGCCGGCTACGTGGCCGCCTTCGTCCTGGCGCACGTGCTGGCGATCGGCGTGGGCTGGCCCGCCTGGCTCGCGGTCGGGTCGGTCACGGTGCTCGCTGCCGCGGTGTCGTGGGTGGTGGCGGACCGGCCGACGTCGTGAGGCCCCGGTCCAGCGGCTGGACCCGAGCCTGCGGGGGATGAGGGGGGGACCGAGGTCCGCCGAGAGTGGTAGACCGGTCACAGCCGACCGGCGAGGGGCCGTCGTCCCCTACCATGGGAAGGCCTCGGCCGCCCGTGCCGTTGCACCTGTCGCGCGCCGCTGCGCGCAGACCCCCACGCGATCCCCCGAGGTGCCTCTCCGCATGCCCACCCGCAACGACCTGCGCAACGTGGCGATCGTCGCCCACGTCGACCACGGCAAGACGACCCTGGTCGATGCCCTGCTCCGGCAGGCCGGTGCCCTGGGCCGCGCCAAGGGCGAGGGAACCGACAACGACTCGACCCAGGACCGGGTCATGGACTCGATGGACCTGGAGCGCGAGCGCGGGATCACCATCCTCGCCAAGAACACCGCGATCCACATGCGCGACGACGACGGCAACCCGATCGTCGTGAACATCGTCGACACCCCCGGCCACGCCGACTTCGGTGGTGAGGTCGAGCGCGGCCTGTCGATGGTCGACGGCGTCGTCCTGCTCGTCGACGCCTCCGAGGGCCCGCTGCCGCAGACCCGCTTCGTGCTGCGCAAGGCGCTGGGCAAGGGGATGCCGGTCATCCTCGCGGTGAACAAGACCGACCGGTCCGACGCCCGCATCGAAGAGGTCGTCGACGAGTGCTACGAGCTGTTCCTCGAGCTGCTCGAGGACGCAGGGCTCCCCGCCGAGGCGCTGGAGTTCCCGATCGTCTACTGCAACGGCCGCACCGGCCAGGCCTCCCTGAACCGCCCCGAGAACGGCACCGTCCCGGACAGCCCGGACCTCGGCCCGCTGGTCCAGACCCTGCTGGAGACCATCCCGGCGCCGGAGTACGACGCCGAGGAGCCGCTGCGCGCGCAGGTCACCAACCTCGACGCCTCCCCGTTCCTGGGCCGGCTGGCGCTGCTGCGCATCCACTCCGGTGAGATGAAGCGCGGCCAGCAGGTCGCCTGGTGCAAGGTCGACGGCACCATCGACCGGGTCAAGATCACCGAGCTGCTGGTCACCGAGGGCCTCACCCGCACCCCGGCCGAGAGCGCCGGCCCCGGCGAGCTCGTCGCCATCGCCGGCATCGAGGACATCATGATCGGCGACACCCTCGCCGACCCGAACGACCCCCGCCCGCTGCCGCCGCTGACCGTCGACGAGCCGTCGATCTCGATCACCATCGGGATCAACACCTCGCCGCTGTCGGGCAAGTCCGGCAAGAAGGTCACCGCCCGGCTGATCAAGAACCGCCTCGACCAGGAGCTGGTCGGCAACGTCTCGGTGAAGATGCTGCCCACCGAGCGCCCGGACACCTGGGAGATGCAGGGCCGGGGCGAGCTGGCCCTGGCCATCCTGGTCGAGCAGCTGCGCCGTGAGGACTTCGAGCTCACCGTCGGCCGCCCGACCGTGGTCACCAAGGAGATCGACGGCAAGCTGCACGAGCCGGTCGAGCGGGTCACCATCGACACCCCCGGTGAGTACGTCGGCACGCTGACCCAGGCGCTGGCGATCCGTCGCGGCCGGCTGGAGAACCTGGTGCACCACGACACCGGCTGGGCGCGGATGGAGTACATCGCGCCGTCCCGTGGGCTGATCGGGTTCCGCACCGAGTTCCTCACCGAGACCCGGGGCACCGGCGTCTTCAATCACCAGCTCGAGGGCTACGAGCCGTGGCTGGGCGACATGCGCGCCCGCCCGACCGGCTCGCTGGTCGCCGACCGCTCCGGCGTGGCGACGACGTACTCGATGTTCTCGCTGCAGGAGCGCGGCCAGATGATGGTCGAGCCGGCCACCGAGGTGTACGAGGGCATGATCGTCGGGGAGAACTCCCGCCCCGACGACATGGACGTCAACATCACCAAGGAGAAGAAGCTCACCAACATGCGCAAGTCCACCTCCGAGGAGCTGGAGCGGCTCATCCCGCCGAAGATCCTCAACCTGGAGCAGGCGCTGGAGTTCTGCGCCGAGGACGAGTGCGTGGAGGTCACCCCCGGCGCCGTGCGGGTGCGCAAGGTGGAGCTGGACCAGACGATCCGCGGGCGGGCCAAGAACCGGAAGCCCAAGCCCTGAGGCAGCACCCCGTCCGCCGGACGGGGTCGCCCGGACGCCGTCGTCCCCTCCGGGGGACGGCGGCGTCCGTCGTCCCGGGGGTCTGACACGCCGACCGGGTCTGCCGAGACGCGTGGGGCAGTTGTGTCGAGAGTTGCCGGTCGGTCACGTGCCGTGAGGGCTCGCGGGGCGCGGCGGCGGGGTTCGGTGGTGCTCCTCGTGGCGCGCCGGGGTGTCGTGGCGGCGGCCGTACGTTCCGGTCCGGAGAGGTGTGCCCGGCAGGGGAAGGCCGGGCACGCCTGGGGGAACGGTGCGAGAGGTGGTCGGGGAGCCGATGACGGTCCAGCGGGCAGCGGGTTTCCGGAACGGGATCGACGTGCGGGTGCGGCTGCGCCCGGCGACGGCAGCGTCCGACGGGACGTTCGACGGCGCATGGTGGCCGCGCAGCCGGCTGCTCTCCGTCGAGCTGCCCGAGCTGGCGGCGGCGCTGCAGAGCCTGGGCGTGCGGATCGACCGCTTCACCTACGCCGTGGGCGCCTGGGACGAGCCGCCGGCCCGCAAGGTGCAGATCGGCGACCGGACCGTGCGCACCGGCGGGTTCGCCAGCATGGACCAGCAGCTGGTCTCCCTCACCGTGGACGGCGAGCGTCGGGTCGACCTGCTCGTGGTGCCGCCGGAGGCCGACGCGCTCACCGGCGTCCGGGCGCTCCGGCTGGCCGGTCTGCGCGAGGACGCCGGCAACCCGCAGCGAGGGCTGCTCACCGCGCCGTCCCGGTCCCAGGTCGTCCCGCTGACCGGCGTCCGCGCCGGCTGAGCTGCGCGACGGCGCCGGCTCGGCGGCCTCCCACCGGCTCGGCCCGGCGGGCTCGCCGGCTGGGCCCGGCGGCCTGGAGGCTGAGCCGGGTCACCGACCGTGGGGCCGTGCCGTGACGCGGTGACCCCGACGGTCCGGTGGCTCCACCCCGGCTCGGTGTCGGCTGCTACGCCGGGCGCGAACCGGCTGGACGGCGGACCGGTCGCTGCGCTGAGGTCGGGGGATGCGACTCCTGGTCCTCGGCGGCACGCACTTCCTCGGCCGGCACGTCGTCGACGCGGCGCTGGACCGCGGGCACGAGGTGGCCACGTTCACCCGCGGGGTCACCGGCGCGCCTCCGGCCGGGGCCCGCGCGCTGATCGGTGACCGCGACGACCCGCTCGCCCTCCCCGCGGCGCTGGACGGCTGGACGCCGGAGCTGGTGGTCGACACCTCCTGCCAGACCCGCGCGGCGGCGGAGCACGCGGCGACCGCGCTCGCCGACGTGACCGGCTACGCCTTCGTCAGCAGCCTCAACGCCTACCGGGACTGGCCGCCGGGCCCAATCGCCGGCGAGCAGGCCCCCACCTGGGACACCGACGAGGACTCCTACGGCCCGGACAAGGCCCATGCCGAGCGGGTGCTGGGCGCGACGCTGGGGGAGCGGTTCCTGACCGCCCGGGCCGGGCTGATCGTCGGGCCGCACGACCCGCTGTACCGGCTGGGCTGGTGGCTGGACCGGATCGCCGCCGGTGGTCGGGTCGTCGTCCCGGCCGAGGGGCTGGACCAGCCGATCGCCCTGGTCGACGCCCGGGACCTGGCCGGCTGGCTGGTCGCGATGGCCGAGCGCGGGCAGGGCGGCGCGGTCAACGCCACCGGCCGGGCCGGGATGACGACGTTCGGCGGGCTGCTGGACACCTGCCGGGAGGTGACCGGCGGCGACGCCGAGTGGCTGCCGGTGCCGGAGGCGGAGCTGCTGGCGGCCGGCGTCAAGGAGTGGGTCCACCTGCCGATGTGGCTCGCCGCCGCGACCGCCCGTACCGCCTGGGACGTGGACACCACCCGCGCCCGGGAGCTCGGCCTGCCCTCCCGCCCGGTGCGCGACTCGGTCGCCGACACCTGGGGGTGGATGCAGGACAGCGCGCGCCCGCAGCCCCCGGCCGGCCGGGAACTGCCGGGCCTCCCGCCGGAGCTGGAGGCCTCCCTGCTGGCTGCCCGGGGATGAGCAGGGGTGGAGCCGCGTGCTCGCGGCTCCACCCCGTGCCGGGTGGTCAGCCCCGGCGGCGGGCCCGCACGATCACGTCGGCGTGGTGGTGGTCGTCCCCGCCGGCCGGTCGCGGCCGCTCCTCGGCGACGAGCACCTCCCACTCCTGCGGGTCCAGGTCCGCGACCACCTGCTCCGCGGTGGCGAACCGGTCGCCGCCCCACATCGCGGCGCGCTGCTCGTCCCAGGGGTGGCCGACCCACAGCAGCGTGCCGCCGGGGGCGACGCCGGCCGCCAGCCGCGGGACCAGCTCGTGGCGCAGCGCCTCCTGCGGGTGCAGGAAGTGCGCGGTCACCAGGTCGTGGGCCCGCTCCGGCGGCTGCCACGTACCGACGTCCCCGCGGACCCACTCGACGCGCTCGGTGAGGCCGGCCGCGGCGGCGTGCTCCGCGGCGCGGGCGAGGGCCACCTCCGACCAGTCCAGCCCGGTCACCTGCCAGCCGCGGCCGGCGAGCCAGAGGACGTCGCCGCCCTCGCCGCAGCCGACGTCCAGCGCCCGGCCCGGTGGCAGGTCGGCGACCTCGGCCACCAGCGCGGCGTTGGCCCGCCCGCTCCACAGTGCAGCGGAGTCGCGGTAGCGCTCCTCCCAGGACGCCAGGTCGTGGCCGCCGGAGGGCTGGGCGTGCTCGTGGTCGTGGTCGTGGTCGTGGTCGTGCACCGTTCCTCCTCAGATCCCGTGCCGGCGGTCGCCGAGCACCTGGTCGCACAGTTCCCGTTCGCTGGCGGGGGAGAAGACCAGCCGGGCGGTGGTCGCCCGTCGGGCCGCCACGGCCCGCCGGGTGTCCTCGGCGATCAGGTCGCCGTTGAGCCCGGCACCGGCCTTGAGCCCGGCGGCGGCCGCGCCGATCACCTGCGCCATCAGGTCGGTGACGTTGCCGGCCACCCAGACCCCGGGGACGTCGGTCGAGCCAACCGGGGTCGAGGGGACGGCGCTGCCCACGACGTGACCCATCACCTCCAGCGGCTCCACCGGCAGGCCCAACGACTCCAGCAGGGCGGACCGGGCGGTGAACGTGGGGGCGACGACCAGGGCATCGCGGGGCACCACCTGACCGGAGGCCAGCCGGACGCCGGTCAGCCGATCCCCGTCGGACTCGACGGCCGCGACCGTGCCGACGACGACCGAGACGCCGCGGGCCGCCAGCTGCTCCCACTCCTCGTCGGTGGGCTCGGCCTGGGCGTGCAGGAAGAGGGTGACGTCCTCGCTCCACTGCCGCCACATCAGCGCCTGGTGCACCGACATCGGGCTGGTCGCCAGGACGCCGATGGCCTGGTCGCGCACCTCCCAGCCGTGGCAGTACGGGCAGTGCAGGACGGCGCTGCCCCACAGCTCCCGCACGCCCGGGACGTCGGGCAGTTCGTCGACCAGCCCGGTGGTCACCAGCAGCCGCCGGCCGCGCACCGACCGGCCGTCGGCCAGTCGTACCTCGAACCCGCCCTCGACCGGGGTGGCGGAGGTGGCCTCGCCCTCGGTGAACTCCCCGCCGTAGCCGGCCACCTCGCCGCGCCCGATCGCCAGCAGTTCGAGCGGCGGGGTGCCCTCCCGGCCCAGGTAGTTGTGCGCGTGTGCGGCGGGGGCGTTGCGGGGGGCGCCGCCGTCCACCACCAGGACCGACCGGCGGGCGCGGCTGAGTGCCAGCGCACCGCTCAGGCCGGCGGCTCCGCCGCCGACCACGACCACGTCGTACTCCGTCTCCACCGTGCACTCCTCTGCTAGGACCGCGGGTCACCGGGGTGGTGACCCGCAGGTCCGACAGTGCGCCGACCGAGCGGTCTACGGCAAGGGAGTTTGCTGCTACGGCAAGACCGTCAGCGTGGGGTGTGGCACACCGGGAGGTCGTCGGCGGGCGCCACCTGGCCGGGGTGCGCCCGGCGCTCGGTCCGGGCCAGCCGCTCCTGCTCGGCCAGCTGCTCGGCCTCGGCGGCCAGCGCCTCGGCCGCCTCCTGCGCCCGCTCCCGGCGGTACTCGCGGAACGACCAGACCGCCGCTGCCGCCCAGGTCACGTAGACGAGCGTCAGGACCACGTACCGCACCGGGTCGCTCGCGCCGACCCAGTCGCTGTCGAGCAGGCTGGTCGCGTTGGTCGAGACGATCATGCCGCCGACCCCGGCGCCGAGCAGGCGCGGCGGGACGAAGCGCACCAGCCAGGCGGCCAGCGGTGCGGCGACCAGGCCGCCGGCCAGCAGGCCGACCACCCAGAAGGCGTTGATGCCCTGGCTGCCGAGGGCGAGCAGGAAGCCCAGGCTCGCGGCGAGGGAGACCAGGAACTCCGAGGTGTCGATCGAGCCGATCGTCTTGCGCGGCTCCATCCGGCCGCTGGCCAGGATGGCCGGCGTGCTGACCGGGCCCCAGCCACCGCCGCCGGTGGCGTCGATGAACCCGGCGGTCAGGCCGAGGGGGGCGAGGAACCGCTTGCGCATCGGCTTGCCGAGCTGGCGCCGGTCGATGCCGCGCAGGGTGAACCGGGCCAGCAGGTAGAGGCCCAGGCCCAGCAGGATCAGCGACATCACCGGCCGGGCGACGGCGGTGGAGATGTTCGACAGCACGGTCGCCCCCGCGAAGGCACCGATCGCGCCCGGGACGCCGATCTTGGCGACCACCTTCCAGTCGACGTTGCCGAACTTCCAGTGCGACAGGCCCGAGGCGAGGTTGGTGCCGATCTCGGCGAGGTGCACCGTGGCCGAGGCGGCGGCCGGGTTGGTGCCGATGGCGAGCAGCAGCGTCGTCGAGGTGACGCCGTAGCCCATGCCCAGGCTGCCGTCGACGAGCTGCGCGCCGAGGCCCGCGAGGGCGAGCAGGATCAGGGTCTTCACGAGGGGTGTGCTCCGGGTTCCGGGGTGCGGGCGCGCCGGGTGAGGCGCAGCGGACCGCGGTGGACGAGGGGCGCCGGGACGGCGCGGGAGGTCAGCGGCCGAGACAGACGGCGGTGCTGACCCGGAGCAGGTCGACGTGCAGGCGGCTGACCAGGAAGGCGCCGGGGAGGGCGGCCGGGAGGCGGGTGGGGAGCCCACCGGTGGCCGTCGTCGTCACGGCGACATTCCTACCATGTTGGTAGGGATTGCGCGGGAGGAGGCCGGGAGTGCGCCGTCACGTCCGCAGGACGTCGTTGCGCACGGTCGCCCAGGAGACCGCGGCACCCAGCACCATCACCGCCGCGCACACCCCCACGGCCAGCGAGTAGCCGTCGCTGAAGGACGCGGCATCGGTGTGGTCGTCCCCGGAGAGCCCCACCGCCACCGGCAGCGCCGCGACCGCGAGCAGGTTCGCGGCCCGGGCCACCGCGTTGTTCACCCCGCTGGCGACCCCGGCCAGGTGGTCGGGGGCGGCACCGAGCACGGTCGCGGTCAGCGGAGCCACCACCAGGGACATGCCCAGCCCCAGGCCGAGCGAGCCGGGCAGCACGTCGACCCACCAGGAGCTGCCGGGCCCGACCCGGGTGAGCCACAGCAGGCCACCGGCGGCCACCAGCGGGCCGACGGTCATCGGCAGCCGCGGGCCGATCCGCTGGGCGAGCGCACCGGCCCGGGCCGACAGCAGCGTGATCACCAGGATCGTCGGCAGCAGTGCGGCACCGGCCGCGGTGGCCCCGTACCCGAGGACGGTCTGCAACTGGAGGACCAGGAAGAACATCACCCCGCCCAGCGCCCCGTAGACGGCCAGGGTGCTGAGGTTGGCGCCGGTGAACTGCCGGTCGGCGAAGACGCCCAGCGGCAGCATCGGCTGCGCGGCCCGGCGCTCCCGGACGACGAACGCGGCCCCGGCCAGCACGCCGACGGCGGCGGCGACCCACACCTCGGGCTGCCCGGGGTCGCTGCCCGCCGTGATCAGCGCGTCGGTCACCCCGGCCAGGGCCAGCGCGCCGAGGACGGCGCCGAGCACGTCGAAGCGCCCGGTGCGCTCGGGGTCGCGGCTCTCCGGCAGGTGCCGGGCGGCGACCAGGACCACGACCACCGCGAACGGCACGTTGATCCCGAACACCCACCGCCAGCCGACCGTGTCGACCAGGAACCCGGCGAGGAAGGGGCCGACCAGGCCGGCCAGCCCACCCAGCGCCGACCACAGGCCGATCGCGCGCGGCCGGTCCTGATGCCGGAAGGAGGCCTGGATGATCGCCAGGCTGCCGGGGGTCAGCAGCGCGCCGCCGATGCCCTGCAGCACCCGGGCGGCGACGAGTTGTCCGGTCGTCTGCGCCAGCCCGCAGGCCAGCGAGGCGACGGCGAACCAGACGACGCCAAGCACGAAGACCCGGCGGCGTCCGTACCGGTCGCCCAGCGCGCCACCGAGCAGCACCAGCGAGGCCAGCGCCAGGGTGTAGCCGGTCACCGTCCACTGCAGCCCGGACAGCGACGATCCGAGGTCCCGGCTGATCGACGGGAGCGCGACGTTGACCGCGGTGGCGTCCAGCAGCGCCATGGCCGAGGCCAGCACGGTGGCCAGCAGCACCCAGCGGCCCGGGGCGGTGCCGAGCGCGACCGGCTGACCGGTGATCGGCCGTGGCGCCCCGGCCGCCGCGGGCGGGGTCGTGGTCACCGGGTCATCCTCGCCGACGTCGGGAGCCGTGCGCCTCCGCTCGGTGTGGGCCGGCTCTCGTCCCCGGCCCGGTACCGCCGGGAACTGGACGGCGGGCCGCGACGACTGTGCAACCGTGCAGCAGCAGGAACGGACCGGGCGAGCAGCTCCTCGCCGTCCCGCGGCGGGGGTGCGCCGGCTGTCCGGCGCCGTCCTGCTGCTGGGGGTGCTCCTCGGCGTGCTCGTCGACGTGGGCACCGCGCGCCCGGCGTCCGCGCACGCCACGGTGGTGACGACGACGCCGGGAGACAGCGCCCGGCTGGACTTCGCGCCGGCCGAGGTGGTGGTCGAGTTCGACGAGCCGGTCTCCCTGGGCGCCGGGTACGCGCGGGTGCTCGACGGGGACGGCGAGCGGGTCGACACCGGCGCCGCCGACGTGCGCGGCAGCACCCTCACCGTGCCGCTGCGCGAGGGGCTGCCCGACGCCGGCTACGTGGTCACCTACCGGGTGGTCTCGGCGGACTCCCACCCCGTCTCGGGGGCCTTCTCCTTCGCGGTGGGGGAGGGGGAGCTGGTGCCGGCCGGCTCCGTGGGCGAGGGGGACGGCGCGGACCCGGGCGTGGCCGTGGCGTTGCCGGTCGCCCGGTGGCTGACCTACCTCGGTCTGACTCTCGGGGTCGGCGTGCCGCTCACGCTGGCCACGTGCTGGCCGGGGGGCTGGGCGGTGCCGCGGCTGCGGCGGCTGGCCGGTGCCGGGCTGGCCGCGGTCGTCGTCGGTGGGGTGCTCTCGCTGCTGCTGCAGGGGCCCTACGCGGCCGGGAGCGGCCTCGGGTCGCTGCTGGACCTGCAGCTGCTGGGCACCACGCTGGACTCGACCTTCGGCCGCACGCTGCTGCTGCGGGTGGTGCTCGCCGGCCTGCTGGCCGCCGTCCTGCTGGGCGCCTGGCGGCGGGGTCGTGGGCCCGGCACGGGCGGGCTGGTCGCGGCCGGCGTGGTGGCCGCCGCGCTGGTCGTGTCGGTCGCGGCGGTCGGCCACCCGGTCGCCGGGCAGCTCCCGGTGCTGGCCGTGGCGGTGGCCGCCGTGCACGTCGCGGCGATGAGCGCCTGGCTGGGCGGACTGGTCGCCCTCTTCGCCGGTGCCCTCCGCGGGCCCACGCCGGCCGCGGAGCTGACCGCCGCGCTGCCCCGGTGGTCGTCGCTGGCGGCCGGCTGCATCGGTGCCCTGGTCGTCACCGGGGTGCTCCAGTCGGTCCGGGAGGTCGGGTCGGTCTCCGCGCTCTTCGCCACCACCTACGGCTGGGTGCTGGTGGCCAAGGTCGGGGTCGTGCTGCTGGTGCTGGTCGCTGCGCTGGTGAGCCGAGACTGGGTGCAGCAGCGGGTGGGCACCCGCCGCCGTCCCTCGCGCCGGGTCGTCGCGCAGGCCTTCGCGGCCGGGGAGGCACCCACCACTGGCGACGCCGCCACCGAGGACGCCGCCACCGAGCCGCCGGCGACGGTCGGCGTGCTGCGCCGGGCGGTGCTGCTCGAGGTCGTCGGGGCGGCCGTCGTCCTCGCGTTGTCCGCGGTGCTGGTCGGCACGCCGCCGGCGAAGGCCGCCGTCGCCCAGCCGGTCGAGGTGACGCTGCCGCTCGAGTCGGCCGCCAGCACGACCGGGAACGGGATGGTGCAGGTGACCCTGGACCCGGCCACCCCCGGGCCCACCACGCTGCACCTGTACCTGTTCGACGCCGACGGACGGCTGACCCAGCCGCAGCAGATCGGGGTCACCCTCACCGAGGTCGAGCAGGAGATCGGCCCGCTGGACGTCGAGCTCGCCCCGGCCGGGCCCGGTCACTACATCGGCGAGCCGACGCTGCCCACCGACGGCACCTGGACCCTGACGGCGACCGTCCGGCTGGACGAGTTCACCGCGGTCACCGCCAGCACCGTCTTCCCGGTGCGCTGAGCACCCCCGTCACGACACACCCATCCGAGGAGAACCGTTGTCCCCGTCCCTGCTCCGTCCCGCGCGCCGTCCGGCCGTCGTCCTGCTGACCGCGCTGCTCGCCTCGACGGGCGTGCTCGTCGCCGGCACCGGGGTCGCGTCCGCGCACGTCACCGTCTCCTCGGTCGACGCCGAGCCGGGTGGCTACGGCAAGCTCACCTTCCGGGTGCCGAACGAGAGCGACACCGCCAGCACGGTCGGGCTGCGCATCCAGGTGCCCACCGACACCCCGCTCACCTCGCTGCGGGCCCAGCCGGTGCCCGGGTGGACCGTGTCGATGACCGAGGCGCAGCTCCCGGAACCGGTCGAGGTACACGGCGAGCCGGTCGAGCAGGCCGTGTCGGTCGTGGAGTTCCGGGCCGACGAGGGCCAGGGCATCGCGCCGGGTGAGTTCCAGGAGTTCGCCCTCTCGGGTGGGCCGTTCCCGGACACCGACGAGCTGACCTTCAACGCGGTGCAGAGCTACAGCGACGGCACCGAGGCGGCGTGGATCGAGCCCACCGTCGACGGCCAGCCGGAGCCGCAGTACCCGTCGCCGGTGCTGTCGCTGACCGCCGCGGGCGCCGAGACCCCCACCGACACCGCGGGGACGGCGACCCCGGCCGCGGACGACGAGGCCGGCAACGGCACGGCGGTCACCGCGCTGGTGCTGGCGGTGCTCGGGCTGCTCGCCGGGCTGGGCGGTCTGTTCCTCGGCCTGTCCGCGCGCCGACGTACCGTGTCCTCGTGAGCGTTGCGTCCCGCCCGGCCCGTACCGGCCTGACCGCCCTGGCCCTCTCGACCGGCCTGCTGCTGGCCGGCTGCGGCGGGGACGCCGACGCCAGTGCCGGGGACGCCGGGCACGACCACGGGTCGGCGGAGGCGCCGGCCACGCTGGAGGGCGGGGTCCGGGAGGGCGGCATGCAGCTGGTCGACCCGTACCAGAAGCCGGACTTCACGCTCACCGACACCAGCGGTGCGCCGTTCGACTTCGCCGCGCAGACCGCGGACGGGCCGACCCTGCTGTTCTTCGGGTTCACGAACTGCCCGGACATCTGCCCGACCACGATGGCCGACGTCATGCTGGCCCTCGGCGAGGTCGACCCGGCGGTCGCCGAGCAGACCTCGGTGGTCTTCGTGACCACCGACCCGGCGCGGGACACCCCGGAGGTGCTGGGGGAGTACCTGGACCGGTTCGACGCCGGCCTGCCGACCTCCTTCGTGGGCCTCACCGGGAGCCAGGAGCAGATCGACCAGGCGCAGCTGGCCGCCGGCGTGCCGCTGGCGCAGGACGGCGGCGAGAGCCACTCGGCGCTGCTGCTCCTCTACGGCACCGACGGGGAGGCCGACGTCGCCTTCGACTCGGCCAACACCGCCCGCGACATCGCCACCGAGCTGGCTGCCGCCGCCGGGTGACCCGCGCGGGGCACGTCCGGAGGACCGCGGCGGGCCGGCTGCTCGTCGTCCTGCTCGGGGTGCTGGCCGTCCTCGCCGTCGCGGCGCCCGCGTCGGCGCACGTGGGCGGGGGCGAGGCGGGCAGCGACTTCGACGCGGCCGTGCGGTCGGTCTCCCCGGACGTGCCCGGGCTGACCGTGCGGGTGCTGCAGTTCGGTGACGAGCTCGAGGTGGTCAACGCGACCGACACCGAGGTGACGGTGCCGGGGTACTCCGGTGAGCCCTACCTGCGGATCGGGCCGGACGGCGTCTGGCGCAACGCCGCCAGCCCGGCGACGTACCTCAACCTGGACCGGTACGGGCGGACGCCGATGCCCGACGGCGTCGACATCACCGCGGCGCCCCGCTGGGAGCAGGTGTCCACCCAGGCGCAGTACGTGTGGCACGACCACCGGACGCACTGGATGACCCAGGACCAGCTCCCCCCGGGCGTGGCCGCGGACCCGTCCCGGCCGCACACGGTGATCGAGTGGACCGTGCCGATGGCCCACGGCGGCACCGACGTCGTCGTCGCCGGCGTGCTCACCTGGAGCCCACCGCCACCGGCCTGGCTGGTCTGGCCCGGCTACGCGCTGGTGCTGGCCGGCGCGGTCGCGGCCGGCTGGTTCGCCCGCGGGCCGCGGCTGCTGGCCGGTGCGCTCGCCGTCGGGGCGCTGGCCTCGATGTACCACGCGCTGGCCACCCCGGAGCCGCCGAGCAGCGTCTCCTCGCACGTCGGGGCGATCGTGTCGGCTCTGCTCCCGGCGTTGCTGGTGCTGCTGGCCGCGGCGGTCGGGGTGCGGGCGGCCGGTCGCGGTAGCGGCGGGCTCACCGGCCTGATGGCGGTGGCGGTCGGCTGGCTGCTGCTGGTGCAGGGCCTGCCCGACGTCGACGTGCTGTGGACGGCGAACGCGCTGACCGCCGGGCCGCCGGTGCTGGCCCGGGTGGCGGTGGCGGTGCTCGTCGCCGGTGGGCTCGGGCTGGTGCTCGGCGGGGTGGGCGCGGCCCGCCGGTTCCGGGACGGCGCCCGCGCGCCGGTCCACCAGGTGGACGAACCCGCCCTGTCCTGACCTGGTCGGCGGGTCCGTGGGACGCCTGTGACAGTGACTCGGCGTGTCGTGGCGAACACGCCGAGCATCGAATTACAACGCTGTCACTTGATGTTTGGATGTCCCGGACCGAGCCGGAGCCAGTGGGGGACGCCGGGGGTCCCAGGGGAGGCAGGCGCATGGGTTCGAGGCACGCCGGCGCCACGGTCCGCACCCGCGGACGTGCGGTCGCCCCGTCCTCGGGCGCTCAGCCCTCGGTCGCACCGTCCTCGGGGGCGCAGTCCTCGGTCGCGCGGCCCGTTGCCTCCCCGTCGTCGGGGTCCTGGCCGGTCGTCCTCCCGGCCACGCCCGGTGCGGTGGCCCGCCGGCGCCCGGCGGCGCTGCTCGCGGCGCTCGTCGTCGGTGCCGTGGTCGCCCTCGTCGGCACCCAGGCGCTGCCCACCGCCGATGCCCGGGAGTCGATCCCGGTGGAGCAGCTGCTCGGCTCGGACGCCGAGGGGCTGCTGGAGACCGAGCTCACCCCGCAGCTGGCGATCACCGAGGTCGAGGCGCGTGCCCGGCTGGAGGAGGTCGCCGCCTCCCGTGCCGAGCGGGCCGACCGGGTCGCCAAGGAGCAGGCCGCCGCAGCTGAGGCCGCCGAGGCAGCGGCGGAGGCCGCCCGGCCGAAGGCGTCGCCGCCGGTGAAGGGGGCCCGGCTGACCAGCTGCTTCTGCCAGCGCTGGGGCACCATGCACTGGGGGATCGACCTGGCGGCGCCGATGCTGACCCCGGAGTACGCGGTCGAGGACGGCGTCGTGCTGCGCGCCGGTGCGGCCAGCGGCTACGGCCTGGCCGTCTACATCCTCGGCGTCAGCGGGGACGTGACCGTCTACGGGCACATGGAGAAGATCCAGGTCGAGGCCGGTGAGGTGGTCAGCGCCGGCGATCAGATCGCGCTGCTCGGCAGTCGTGGCCAGTCGACCGGCCCGCACCTGCACTTCGAGGTCCACTCCGGCGGCCTGGACGGCAAGCGGGTCGACCCGGTCGCCTGGCTGGCCGCCCGCGGCGTCGAGGTCTGAGGGAGGGCGCCCACGACTCGCGAGCTCACCGCGAGATCCCGTTCAAGGTCCCGCGCTGAGCGTGCGAAGCGTGGGGGGAGCGGGGTCCTTGCTCAGATGCGGCGGGTGGCGGCGGCGACCATCGTGGGCAGCACCAGGCTGATGTGGAACGTCAGCAGGAGAGCGCCCAGGACGACGCCCGCGCCGGGGGCGGCCCAGCCGGCGGTCAGCCAGACGGCGGCGACGGCGAGCTCCACCGTCAGCAGGCCGAACCCGATCCAGTAGGCGCGGGCGTACACCTCGCCGCGCACCTGCCACTGGCGCTCGTCCAGCGCGTCCGCCGGGAGCTCCTCCACCCCGCGGGTGCTGGCCTTGAGGGCGCCGAGGAGCAGGACGAAGGCGATCATCACGATGCTCAGGCCGACGACGAAGACCACGGGTGCACGCTCGGCGAGAAGGCAGAGGGCGCCCTCGACGACCAGCAGCCCAGCGAGGGCGGCGACCAGCCGGCGGCGCATGCGCGGGGTGCGGAGCGACTCGAACTGCGGGTCGTCGAGGCGGGCGGCGCGGCGCTGGGTGCGGGTGGGGGTGCTCATCGGGACTCCCTTTCTCGGGGCAGCGGGGTGCCGTAGACCTGCTCGGACAGGGTGCGGAACGGGGTGAGGGAGAAGACCGCCTCCATCGGGAGGCCGAAGACCGCAGCCAGCCGCAGCGCGAGGGTGGCGCTGGGGCTGTACTCGCCGCGCTCGAGGTAGCCGATGGTCTGGTAGTGCACGCCGACCGCGTCGGCCAGCTCCTGGCGGGACATCCCGCGCTCCGTGCGCAGGACGGTGAGCCGGTTGTACAGCTGAGGCTCGTCGGAGCGTTTGCGCGGCGGCATGTAGCAAAGTTACTACAAAGGATCTGTCGCGCGCTACGCCGGCGTCAACCCTTCAGTGGCCCCCGTCCAGGGGCCCGCCCTCAGCGTGCGAGGGGTGGGGAGGAAGGGGGTCCTTCACGAAGCGGTAGCCCATGCCGGGCTCGGTGTGCAGGTACCGCGGGTGGGCCGGGTCGGGCTCGAGCTTGCGGCGCAGTTGGGCCAGGTACACCCGCAGGTAATTGGTCTCCCGCTCGTAGGCCGGTCCCCACACCGACTTGAGCAGCTCCCGCTGGCCGACCAGCCTGCCTGGCGCGCGGACGAGCTCCGACAGCAGCGCCCACTCGGTGGGGGTGAGCCGCACGGGGACGCCGCCGACGATGACCTGGCGGGCGGCGAGGTCGACGGTGAAGTGGTCGGTCTGCACCACCGGCTCACCGGGCAGGGGGGTGGCCCGGCGCAGCGCCACCCGCAGCCGGGCGAGCAACTCGGGCATGTCGAAGGGCTTGGTGACGTAGTCGTCGGCGCCGGCGTCCAGCGCCCCCACCTTGTCCGAGCTGTCGCCGCGGGCGGAGAGCACCACGACCGGCCCGGTGAACCAGGGGCGCAGCCCGGCGAGCACCTCGGTGCCGTCGAGGTCGGGCAGGCCCAGGTCGAGCACGACCAGGTCGGGGTGCGCGGCGGCGGCCTCGGCGAGCGCGGTGCGCCCGTCCTCGGCGGTGACGACGTCGAACCCGGCGGCGCGCAGGGTGATCCGCAGGGCGCGGCGCAGCTGCGGGTCGTCGTCCACGACGAGCACCCGGCTCACGCCTCGGCCACCGTCAGCCGCGGCACGGGGGCAGCGCCAACCGGGGCGGCCGGCAGCGACACGACCATGGTCAGCCCGCCGCCGGGGGTCTCCTCGGCGGTGAGCGTGCCGCCCATCGCCTCGGTCAGGCCGCGGGCCACGGCCAGTCCCAGGCCGACGCCCTGCCCGGCGGGGGAGTCGCCCAGCCGCTGGAACGGGGCGAACATCCGGTCGCGGTCCCGGGCGGGCACGCCGGGGCCGCGGTCGACGACGCGCAGCTCGACCCGGCCGTCCAGCCGGGAGGCGTCGACGTGCAGGCCGCCGGTCGCGTGGCTCGCGGCGTTGAGCAGCAGATTGGCCACCACCCGCTCCAGCAGCCCCGGGTCGGCCAGCGCCGGCGGCAGGTCGGCGGCCTCCCCGCGGGCCACCCGGCGTCGCTCGGTGGGCTCCAGCCAGGTGAGCGCGCGGCTGACCACCGCGGCGAGGTCGACCGGCGCCGCGGCGGGGGTGACCACGCCGGCCTGCAGCCGGCTCATGTCCAGCAGGTTGTCGACCAGGCCGGTCAGCCGGTCGGCGGACTCGTCGACGGTGGCGACCAGCTCGGCGCGGTCGGACTCGCTGAGCTCCAGCTCCTCGGTGCGCAGCGCGGAGGCGGCGGCCTTGATCCCGGCCAGCGGGGTGCGCAGGTCGTGGCTGACCGCGGCAAGCAGGGCGTTGCGCATGCTGTTGCCGGCGGCCAGCCGGGAGGCCTCCGCGGCCTGCGCGGCGAGCCGGCCCTGCTGCAGGGCCACGGCGGCCTGCTCGGCGAAGGAGACCAGCACGCGCCGGTCGCCGGCGGGCAGCGCCCGGCCGCACAGCCGCAGGGTCAGCGTGTCGGTGACGGCGACGTCCTCGACCTGCTCGTCGGCGCCGTGCTCGCCGCAGGTGCCCACGGTCTGCTCCCGGCCCTCGGCCGTCTCGACCATGGTCACCGAGCGCAGCCCGAACGCCTCCCGGATCTGCTCCAGCAGGCTGGGCAGCCCCCGGTCGCCGGCGAGCACGGAGCGGGACAGCGACGCGAGCATCGCGGTCTCGGCGCGGGAGCGGGCGGCGGCGGTGGCCCGGCGCGCGGACCGGTCGACGACGGCGGCCACGGCGACGGCCACGACCACCCCGCCGAAGAGCGAGACGACGTCGTCGACCTGGCTGACCGTGAGCCGGCCGGTGGGGGCGGTGAAGAACCAGTTGGCCACCAGACCGCCGGCGACCGCCGCGGCGAGCGCCGGCCACAGCCCGCCGACGATGGCGACGGCCATGACCAGCAGCACGAACACCAGCAGCACGCTGGCCAGGGACAGCGCCGCCTGGGCGGCGATGCAGCTGAGCGCCAGCACCGGGACGCCGACGGCGGCCAGCAGCCACCCCAGCCAGTGGCGCCGCGCGGTGAGCGCGCCCTGGCTGCGGGGCAGCCGCCAGCGCTGTGACCCGGCGGCCGAGTGGGTGACGATGTGCACGTCGATCTCGCCGGAGCCGGCGATCACCCGCCCGCCGATGCCGCCGCGCAGCGCCCTGGCCCAGCGGGTGCGCCGGCTGGTGCCGATCACGAGCTGGGTGGCGTCGACGCCGCGGGCGAACTCCAGCAGCGCCTCGGCGACGTCGTCCCCGACCACCTGGTGGTAGCTGCCGCCCAGGCTCTCCACCAGTGACCGCTGGGCGCGCAGCGCGCCGGAGGAGGCGCCGGCCAGGCCGTCGCCGGACAGCACGTGCACGGCGAGCAGCACGCCGTTGCCGCTGCGCCGGGCCACCCGGGAGGCGCGGCGGATCAGCGTCTCGCCCTCCGGCCCGCCGGTGAGCGCGACCACCACGCGTTCGCGGGCCTCCCAGACGTGGTCGATGGCGTGCTCGGCCTTGTACGTCCGCAGCCCCTCGTCGACCCGGTCGGCCAGCCACAGCAGGGCCAGCTCGCGCAGCGCGGTGAGGTTGCCGATCCGGAACCAGTTGCCCAGCGCGGCGTCGACCCGCTCGGCGGCGTAGACGTTGCCGTGCGCGAGCCGGCGGCGCAGCGCCTCCGGGCTCATGTCGACCAGCTCGATCTGGTCGGCCCGGCGGACCACCGCGTCGGGCACGGTCTCCTGCTGCGGGACGCCGGTGATCTGCTCGACGACGTCGTTGAGGCTCTCCAGGTGCTGCACGTTGACCGTGGTCAGCACGTTGATCCCGGCGTCGAGCACCTGCTCGACGTCCTGCCAGCGCTTGGCGTGCCGGCTGCCGGGCACGTTGGTGTGCGCGAGCTCGTCGATGACCACCCAGTCGGGCCGGCGGGCGAGCAGCGCGTCGACGTCCAGCTCCGCCAGGGTCACGCCGCGGTGGGTGACGGCGGCACGGGGGAGCACCTCCAGCCCGTCGAGGGCGGCGACGGTGCGTGGGCGGCCGTGCGTCTCGACCAGGCCGACGACGACGTCGCAACCCCGCTCGCGGCGCCGGTGGGCCTCGCCGAGCGCGGCGAAGGTCTTCCCGACGCCGGGAGCGGCGCCGAGGTAGATGCGCAGGGTCCCGCGGGCCATGCCGCCCATGATCACCCCGCCCACCGACACTCCGGTGCAGCCGGGCGTCAGGATCCCGTCAAGACCACCTCCGGCGGGTGAGGGCGGTGGCTCAGCCGGCCTGGCGGTGCGGCCGGCAGGTCAGGGGCCCGTGCCGCAGCCGGCGACGGACCAGCAGTGCCCCGGCCAGGACGATGACCACGGTGACCGGCACCCAGCCGGCCTCGGCGGCGACCTGCTGCCCGAGCTCCCGGGCCAGCAGGACGACCGTGGTGGCCCACGCGGTGCTGCTGGCGGCGACGACCGGCCCGAGCAACCGCAGCGGCACCCCGCCGCCGCCGGCGACGCGGGGCGTGAGCGTCCGGGTGACCGCGGCCCAGTGCGCGGCCGCGAGCACCAGGGCCGTGTGCCGGGGAGACCGGCTGGTCAGCCACGTCTCCGCCTGCCGGACCGCGGGTTCGACCCGGGTCCGCAACCTGCCCTGCGGTGGGCCGGTGGCCCGGCGCTGGTGGCCGCGCAGCCAGCCGTGCACCGCCCCACCGGCGCTCGCGGCTGCGGCGACGGCGATGGGCAGCGCCGGGTGGGTCCCGGTGGTCGCCGACCACAGCCCCAGGACGACGAGCGTGGTCGAGCCGGGCAGCAGCACCCCGGCGATCACGCCGCTCTCCAGTGCCAGGACGAGGGCGGCGACCCCGAGCACCAGCACCGCCGGCCAGCCGCCGACCCGGTCGAGCACGGCGCTCACCACGGGAGGGTCCGCACCGTCGTCGTCCGCATCTGCCCGCCCCCTTGATCGCCGTCGGGCCGACGGTGGTCGGTGCCGCTGGCGATCGGCTGGGCTGAGCCTGTCGGGAACCGGTGCCCGGGCGCATCAGGGAACGCCCTGATCCTTGACGGCGAGGGCCGGCGACGCGACCGTCGTCCGGTCAGGGGAGGGGGCGCCATGGGCAGCACGCCGCGACCGGTCCGATGAGCCGGGCGAGCGAGGACTCCAACCGGCGGATGCTGCGCGCCCGGGACGCGATGGACCGCGCCTACGCCGAGCCCCTCGACGTCCCGACGCTGGCCCGGCTCGCGCACGTCTCACCGGCGCACTTCAGCCGCACCTTCACGGCCACGTTCGGCGAGCCCCCGCACCGCTACCTGCAGCGGCGCCGGGTGGAGCGGGCGATGTTCCTGCTGCGCAGCAGCGACCGGTCGGTGACCGAGATCTGCATGAGCGTCGGCTTCAGCAGTCTGGGCACGTTCAGCCGGGTGTTCGCCGACATCGTCGGGGAGCCGCCGAGCGTCTACCGGCGGCGCGGGCCGCTGGCGCCGGTGCCCTCCTGCTTCGGCATGCGGTGGCTGCGGCCGAGCGGGGAGACCGCACGTTCGGAGAAGCCCGGGGACCCCGCCCGGTCCTAGCGTCGCTCGCATGTTGACCTCCCTCTCGATCACCTCCCTCTACGTCCTCGACCAGGACCAGGCGCTGGACTTCTACGTCGGCACGCTCGGCTTCGAGGTGCAGACCGACCAGCAGTTCGGTCCGATGCGCTTCCTGACCGTGGCGCTGCCCAGCGACCCCGGGCACGCCGTCCTGCTGGAGCTGCCCGCGCCGCCCTCGGTCAGCCCGGAGATCGCCGGCCAGGTGCGCGATCTGGTCACCAAGGGCGCCGGCGGCGGACACCTGTTCTTCACCACCGACGACGCGCACAAGACTCACGCCGCGCTGAAGGAGAAGGGCGTCGAGCTGCCCGAGGAGCCGGTCGTGCAGCCCTACGGCATCGACTTCGGCTTCCGCGACCCGTTCGGCAACTCCGTGCGGATCGCCCAGATGACCCCGCCGCCGTCCGCCTGAGACCGCCGTTGTGCGCTGACGGCCGGTTCCCCAGCCGGGAACCAGCAGTCAGCGCACAACGGTGGCTACGGCCCGCGCGCCGCCGTTCGCCTGGGACCCACCGTGGGGCAGAAATGGCCATTTCTGTCCCCATCGGGGACGACCGTCAGGACGGCGTCAAGGTCGCCGCCTCCCGCCGTCAAGGACGCGTCAAGACACCCGTCAGCACCGCTGAGCGCTCCTAGCGTCGCCGCCCGGACGTGGACGACGACCGGTCGTCCACCCGGATGCGGATGAGGGTGCTCTCGACGTGACCGACGTGGTCTACGTGCTCCTGACGCTGGTGGTCTTCGGGCTGCTGGCACTGGCGGTGCGAGGGGTGGAACGGCTGTGACCTGGGTTGCGCTCGCCGTGGCCATCGGCCTGGTGCTCTACCTGCTCGGCAGCCTGCTGTTCCCGGAACGGTTCTGATGAGCAGCACCGCAGCCGGCTGGCTGCAGGTGGCGCTGCTGGTGCTGGCACTGGTCGCCGTGCACAAGCCCCTGGGCGACTGGATGGCCCACGCCTTCACCACCGGCCCCGCCTCCCCGCCTGGGCAGGAATGGCCATTTCTGCCCACTGGTTCAGGGCACTGGCGGGTGGAGCGGCTGGTCTACCGCGCGGTGGGCGTGGATGCGGACACGGAGCAGCGGTGGCCGGTCTACCTGCGCAGCGTGCTGGCCTTCTCGCTGGTGTCGGTGCTCTTCCTCTACCTGCTGCAGCGCGTGCAGCAGTGGCTGCCGCTGGACAACGAGATGGCTGCGGTCGAGCCGGGCTCGGCCTGGAACACCGCGGTCAGCTTCGTGACCAACACGAACTGGCAGGGCTACAGCGGCGAGTCGACGATGGGCCACCTGGTGCAGATGGCCGGGCTGGCGGTGCAGAACTTCGTCTCCGCGGCCGTCGGCATCGCGGTGGCGATCGCGCTGGTGCGCGGCTTCGCCCGCAGCGGCACCGACCGGCTGGGCAACTTCTGGGTCGACCTCACCCGGGCGATCGCCCGGGTGCTGCTGCCGCTGGCCACGGTCGCCGCCGTCGTCCTGGTGCTCGGTGGCGTGGTGCAGAACCTGTCGTCGGGCACCGACGCGACGACGCTGGCCGGCGCCACCCAGTACCTGCCCGGCGGGCCGGTGGCCTCGCAGGAGGCGATCAAGGAGCTGGGCACCAACGGCGGTGGCTTCTACAACGCCAACTCCGCGCACCCCTTCGAGGGCCCGAGCGCCTGGATCTCGCTGTTCCAGGTGTTCCTGCTGCTGGCCATCCCCTTCTCGCTGCCGCGCACCTTCGGCCGGATGGTCGGTGACCGTCGTCAGGGCCTGGCCATCGTCGGCGTGATGGCGTCGCTGGCCGTCGCCTCGGCGGCGCTCACCAGCTGGGCGCAGGCCCGGGCCGGGGGAGCGGCGCTGCAGCTCGCCGGCGCGGCCACCGAGGGTCAGGAGGTGCGCTTCGGCGGTCCGCTGTCGGCCCTGTTCGGAACGGCGACGACGCTGACCTCCACCGGCGCGGTCAACTCGATGCACGACAGCTACACGCCCACCGGCGGGATGCTCGTGCTGGCGAACATGATGCTCGGCGAGGTCGCGCCCGGCGGGGTCGGCTCGGGGCTCTACGGGATGCTCGTGCTCGCCGTCGTCGCGGTGTTCGTCGCCGGCCTCATGGTCGGCCGGACGCCGGAGTACCTGGGCAAGAAGCTCGGCCGCCGCGAGATGACGCTCGCCTCGCTGTACGTGCTGGTCACCCCGGTGCTCGTGCTCACCGGGACGGCGGTGGCGGTCGCCACCGACACCGGCCTGAGCTCGCTGCTCAACAGCGGGTCGCACGGCTTGAGCGAGCTGCTCTACGCCTTCACCTCGGCGTCGAACAACAACGGCTCGGCGTTCGCCGGGCTGAGCGCGAACACGCCGTTCTTCAACACCGCGCTGGGCCTGGCGATGGCGTTGGGCCGGTTCCTGCCCATCGTGCTGGTGGTCGCGCTGGCCGGCCGGCTCGCGGTGCAGGGCAAGGCGCCGGTGACCGCCGGGACGCTGCCCACCCACCAGCCGCTGTTCGTCGGCCTGCTGGGCGCCGTCGTCCTGGTCGTCGTCGGCCTCACGTACTTCCCGGCGCTCGCGCTGGGCCCCCTGGCGGAGGCCCTCGCATGACGACCACCCCTTCCACCGATATGGCCATTTTGGTAGCCCCGACACACGCAGAAGGACTGTCATGACCGCGGCGCTCGATCGCCCACCCGTGCACACCCCCGCCGAGCCCCGCCCGCAGCAGCGGGCGTCGATCGAGTGGGGCCCGGCCCTGGCCGGCGCCGTCCGCAAGCTCGACCCGCGCGGCCTGGTGCGCCAGCCCGTGGTGTTCGTGGTCTGGGTCGGCTCGGTGTTCTCCACCGTGCTGGCCATCACCGACACGTCGGTGTTCGGCTGCCTGATCGCCGGCTGGCTGTGGCTGACCGTGCTGTTCGCCAACGCCGCCGAGGCCGTGGCCGAGGGGCGGGGCAAAGCGCAGGCCGACACCCTGCGCAAGGCCCGGCAGACCACCGTCGCCTACCTGCTGGACGGCGGTGAGGTGCCCGCCGCCGACCTGCGGCCGGGCATGCGGGTGGTCGTCGTCGCCGGGCAGATCATCCCGGGGGACGGCGACGTCGTCGAGGGGATCGCCAGCGTCGACGAGTCGGCGATCACCGGGGAGTCGGCGCCGGTGATCCGCGAGTCCGGCGGTGACCGCTCGGCGGTGACCGGCGGGACGACGGTGCTCTCCGACCGGATCGTCGTGGAGGTCACCAGCAAGCCGGGAGAGACGTTCGTCGACCGGATGATCGCGCTGGTCGAGGGCGCCTCCCGGCAGCGGACGCCGAACGAGATCGCGCTGAACATCCTGCTCAGCTCGCTGACGATCGTGTTCCTGGTTGTCGTCATCACGCTGCAGCCGCTGGCCGTCTACTCGGGTGCGGAGCAGTCGCTGACCACGCTGATCGCGCTGGTGGTGTGCCTGATCCCGACCACGATCGGGGCGCTGCTGTCGGCGATCGGCATCGCCGGGATGGACCGGCTGGTGCAGCGCAACGTGCTGGCGATGAGCGGCCGCGCGGTCGAGGCCGCCGGTGACGTGAACACCCTGCTGCTGGACAAGACCGGCACCATCACCCTCGGCAACCGGCAGGCGTCGGAGTTCGTCGCGGTCGGCGGGTGCTCCGACGAGGAGGTCGCCGACGCCGCGCAGCTGGCCTCGCTGGCCGACGAGACGCCGGAGGGGCGCAGCATCGTCGTCCTGGCGAAGGCCAGCTACGGGCTGCGCGGGCGGGACGACCTGCCCGGTGCGGAGTTCGTGCCGTTCACCGCGCAGACCCGGATGAGCGGGGTCGACCTGCCCGACGGCCGGCAGCTGCGCAAGGGCGCCGCGGGTGCGGTGCTGGCGTGGGTGCGGTCGCAGGACGGGCCGGTGCCGCCGGAGGTCGAGGACGTCGTCGACAGCATCTCCGCCGTCGGCGGGACGCCGCTGCTGCTCGCGGTCGCTGCTTCGGACGGCGCCCGGGTGCTGGGTGTCATCCACCTGAAGGACGTCGTCAAGGCGGGGATGGCCGAGCGGTTCGCAGAGCTGCGCCGGATGGGCATCCGCACGGTGATGATCACCGGGGACAACGAGCGGACCGCCCGGGCGATCGCCGCGGAGGCCGGCATCGACGACGTGCTGGCCGAGGCGACGCCGGAGGACAAGCTGGCGCTGATCCAGCGCGAGCAGTCCGGTGGCCGGCTGGTGGCGATGACCGGTGACGGGACGAACGACGCCCCGGCGCTGGCGCAGGCCGACGTCGGGGTGGCGATGAACACCGGGACGACCGCGGCCAAGGAGGCCGGCAACATGGTCGACCTGGACTCCGACCCCACGAAGCTGATCGAGATCGTGGAGATCGGGAAGCAGCTGCTGATCACCCGCGGGTCGCTGACCACGTTCTCCATCGCCAACGACCTGGCGAAGTACTTCGCGATCCTGCCGGCCATGTTCGCCGGGGTCTTCCCGGGGCTTTCCTCGCTGAACGTCATGAAGTTGGCATCCCCGGAGTCGGCCATCCTGTCGGCCGTCATCTTCAACGCGCTGATCATCGTGGCGCTGGTGCCGCTGGCGCTGCGGGGCGTGAAGTACCGGCCGGCGTCCGCGTCGGCGATGTTGCGCCGCAACTTGCTGGTCTACGGCATCGGCGGCGTGGTGCTGCCGTTCATCGGGATCAAGCTCATCGACCTGCTCGTCTCTCTGATCCCGGGGATCGCGTGATGTCCGCTCTGCGTTCGGGCCGCCAGCTGGTGGCCGCCGTCCGTGCCCTCCTCGTCGCCACCGTGGTGCTCGGGCTGGCCTACCCGCTGCTGATGACCGGTGTGGCGCAGCTGATCGCGCCGGCCCAGGCCGACGGCTCGCTGGTGTCGGTGGACGGCACCGTGGTGGGGTCGTCGCTGATCGGGCAGTCGTTCACCGACTCCGACGGCGACCCGCTGCCGGAGTACTTCCAGACCCGGCCGTCGGCGTCGGACTACGACGGGGCGGCGTCGGGTGGCTCGAACCTGGGGCCGAACTCTTCCGAGTTGATCGACCTGGTGGGGGAGCGGCGGGCTGAGGTGGCCGCGTTCAACGGGGTCACCGAGGACGAGGTCACGGCCGACGCGGTGACGGCGTCGGGCTCGGGGCTGGACCCGGACATCTCGCCGGAGTACGCGGCCATCCAGGTGGAGCGCGTCGCAGAGGCACGCGGGGTGCCGGTGGACGAGGTGCGCGCGTTCGTCGAGGAGCACACGGCCGGGCGGGATCTCGGGTTCGTCGGCGCGCCGCACGTTCGGGTGCTGGAGCTCAACCTGGCGCTCGACCATCGCTTCGGCGCCGAGGGCTGACGACACGGCGCCCGGCGGGGACCCCTCCGCCGGGCGCCGTTCACCCTGATGTAGTGTTCTCCACGGCTCGGACACACCAGACCGGGTCGGCAAGGGGCTGTGGCGCAGCTGGTAGCGCACCACACTGGCAGTGTGGGGGTCAGGGGTTCGAGTCCCCTCAGCTCCACCGCAAAAATAGGCCGCTCTCCAGACTGGAGAGCGGCCTATTTTTTCTTTTCAGGCCGTCCCTGTTGGCTGCTTCAGATCTCGTCGCTGACCTCACCTCTCGGTGGCTGAGCACGAACGGACTGAACAAAAATCTAGGTAGACGCGACGCTATGGTCTGCCCCCGCTTCGGTCAACGGGCACTCATCGAGCTGTCAATGCAACCTGGCGGAGGCTAAATCCATGCGAGAAGCGGGTTGCATCCGCCTAGTCGTGACGAATGTCCAACGCGGACCGAAATGCAGGATGCACGCTAAATATCGTACATCGTTCCAGATTGCTTCGGATCGCCAAATAGCTTGAATCGTCTTGAGCGAAAACGACCTCGCCCCGCGCCCCGGCGCCGCAGCCTAGGAAGCCCACTTCGAACAGTAGGGCCACGATGGCCGAATACATGTCCTCCCAAGAGTCATCGGCCCGGGCGTTCCATATCGGTTCTGTGAGCGATGTGATCCATCGACTGCCGGCGAACGACGGGTCAGTCGTCAAGAGAGCCACGTCTTCGAATATTTGTCGGCATCGGTCTCGATCCAGTAGTACTGGCGTCGCTTCAAAGGCCTGAAAGACTCGTTCGATGCCCGGGTAGTTCGGCTTCCACTCGTCCCGGAGGGCCAAAAGTCGGTTCTTCGAGTATGGGCGCTCTGCACTGTGGATCATGTCCCATGTTATGCGCGGTTTGCCACCGGTAAGAGCCAAGCACTCATTGAAGTAGGCGACCGCGTCCCGGGGTCGGAGGAGCGTGCGCCGCAGAACATATTCGAGCGCATTGCCACGCGTCTTATTGGTCGCGGGCAGGAGGTCTTTGACGCCGCTAATAGATGGGAGGTCGTGTAAAGCGGCAGCAGCCCGTGCTCGCGCGCTGAGTAAAGCTTCCATATCCGCCGGCGTCCAGCGGAGCTGCATGGTTAGGGATCGGAACTTTTCCTCTTGCCCACCAGTCTTTGCTCCGAAGTCCAGAGCTTGAAAGATGTTGGTACGGAGGCCGACAAGAATCTTGAGGTTACGCACGCGCTTCAGGTCGATGACCGCTCTGAATAAGCAGCGGATTAATGCATTGGCAACCTGCTCGTCGGCCCAATCGCGATCGAGGTCGTCGATGACTATTAGAGTGTAGTTTTGCGGATCGTCAAGTATATCTTCGTCAAGTACCGTGATCATCTTATTGAGGCGCGGTAGTTGTGTTTCGTTGACGATTCTCTGAAACCGCTCGGCCTGCTCAACTCGCGTCTCCGTCGACCTAGTCTCGGCGTCGCTGGTAGTTGCTTTGGCACCACCTATCCCGGGTAGTGAGAGATCACCCCCAGCTTCGTCCCTTATCTGATTCTCAAAGCGGGTTGTGATGTCCTTTACTCGCTCGTCCGTCTCGCACCAAAACTTGCCTTCAAACTCCTCTAGGTACTCTAGCGCCGCAGCTTTACTGCGGTCTCGTCTGATTTTATCCATCAGAGTGGACAGGAAGTTCTGCTTAGCCGCAGGGGTGTCGACTTTGTAACGCTTTCTTATGATCTCGATGAGCAGGACGTGCTTCCACAGGGCGATGAACAATGGGTCGAGATGAACGTTCAGCGCATTCAAATACTGAAGGACGCCAAGATCTGCAATGTAGGGCAGAGACAGGTCCTCCGGCGTGATCCGGATGACATGCTGATAATCTTGCTGCTCGAGGCGTTGGAGCACTGCCGATTTCCCGACGCCGGTTCGACCAACCAGAAAACACCGCGGATCTTGCTGGGAGGCGGCGGCAAGGAACTGGCCCGACTCGAAGAACCCATCTGTCAAGAGCGGGTCCGCCTCGGCTTGCTCTCCGCCTAAGGTAAAGCTTCCTCGAAGCCGTCGATCTTGTGCCTTAGCCATGTATCCCCCATGTGATGCCAGCTGACGGTGAGCACGTGCATGGCCACTCTATGTGATGCAGGTAACTGTGAAGAGATTGACGCATGGTCGAGTTCAGTGGATTCGAAGAAGCTGACGGCGACGAGGACTGTCCTTTGCAGGTCACGGTCGTCGTGCCAGGAGGGCGTCGGCTTGGGCCCAGCCCATCTCGCAGCCACCGACTTGCCGAGCGGGCGCCAGCCCGCGACGTTCCGATCTGATCAGGCGAGGGTCTGAGCGGGGAGTCCGGCGACGCTGCCGCAGCGCAGTAGATCCAGCGCGGCGGCGGACGGCGTCGCGGGCTCGGCCGAGTAGAAGAGCACGCGGGAGCCGGGGTCGTCGGGTGGGGTGAGCACCTCGAACGCCACCGCCAGGTCACCGACCTCCGGGTGCCGCAGCTGCTTGGTGCCCGACACGCACACGGCCACCGGGTGCCGCGCCCACAGCCGGGCGAACTCGGGGCTCTGCACGGTCAGCTCGCCGACCAGCTGGGTCAGCTCGTCGTCGTCCGGGGACCGGCCGGCCAGCACCCGCAGCGACGACACCGCCCGCTGCGCCTCGTCGTCCCACCGCTGGTAGAGCTCGCGGGTGTGCGCGTCGAGGAACAGCAGCCGGGTCATGTTCGGCCGCTCGGCGGGCCGGTGTGGTGAGGCGAACGGCAGGTGCCCGGCCACCAGGCGGTGCCCTAAGGCGTTCCAGCCGAGTACCTCGCTGCGTCGGCCGAGCACCACCGCCGGGGTGTCCGGCATCGACTCGATCAGCCGCAGCATCCCCGAGCGGATCGTGTCCGGACGCGGTCGGGAACGGCGCCGCGCGGGGGTTCGGGCCAGGGTGAGCAGGTGCGCCCGCTCGTCGGCGTCCAGCTCCAGCGCCCGGGCCAGCGCATCGAGCACCGCCTCCGACGCGTTTGCGCTCAGCCCCTGCTCGAGCCGCGCGTAGTAGGTGGCGCTCACCCCGGCCAGCATCGCCAGCTCCTCGCGCCGCAGCCCCGGCACCCGCCGCGCGCCGTAGCCACGCAGCCCGACGTCTGCCGGCTGCAACGCCGCGCGGCGCACGCGCAAGAACTCCCCGAGGTCGGTCACGGGCCCATCCTGCTCCTGGCGATCATGCCCAGCCTGTCCCTGCCGGTGACAGGCAGACGGGGGAGTGGTTGCCCGGCGGGCACCGGCGCAGCGTCGCCGGGGTGACCACTCTCGCCCCGCCGACCAGGCACCGCACCGCCCTGGCCGTGCTCCTCACCGCCAGCTTCACCCTCGCCGTCGACTTCTCCATCCTCAACGTCGCCCTGCCCACCATCGGCACGGACGTCGGCTTCGGCCTCGCCGACCTGCAGTGGATCGCCACCGCCTTCGCGCTCTGCGCCGCCGGGCTCACCCTGCTCATGGGCCGGATCGCCGACCTCGCCGGACGGCGGCGGATGTTCCTGCTCGGCATGGCGCTGCTCGGCGCCGGCTCCCTGCTCGGTGGGCTGGCGACGACGCCGGCGGTGCTGCTGACCGCGCGGGTCGCCCAGGGCGTCGCCACCGCGATCGTCGTCCCGGCCGCCCTGGCGCTGCTGCTCGGCACCTTCCCCGAGGGCCCCGCGCGCGAGCGGGCGCTGGGGCTGAACGGTGCGCTGATGGCCGCGGGGTTCACCACCGGCGCGGTCCTCGGCGGGCTGCTGACCGACCTGCTCAGCTGGCGGTGGGCCTTCTTCCTCAACGTCCCGGTCGCGCTGCTCGTGCTGATCGTGGCCCCGCGGGTGCTCGTCGAGCGCCCCGCCGAGCAGCGCACCCGGCTCGACCTGTCCGGTGCGGGGACCGTGACCCTCGGCCTGCTCGCCCTGGTCTTCGGGCTGACCCGCGCCGCGTCCCACGGCTGGACCGACGCCCCGACGCTGTTGGCCTTCGCCGCCGCGGTTGCGCTGCTGGCCGCCTTCGTCGCCGTCGAGCACCGGACGGCGTTCCCGCTGGTGCCGCTGCCGGTGCGCCGCCGGCGCAGCGTCGCCGTCGGCAACGTGGCCGGTGCGCTCGCCTTCGTCACCGAGACGTCGCTGGTCTTCCTGCTCACCCTCTACCTGCAGGAGGTGCTCGGCTACAGCCCGCTCGGCGCCGGCCTGTCCTTCGCGGTGCTCGGGCTCGGCACCGTCGCCGGTGGGCTGCTCGGGCCGCGGGTGATCGGCCGGTTCGGCACCCGGACGGCGATCGTCGGCGGCTTCCTCGTCCAGGCCGTCGCGACGCTGTCGCTGGTGCTGGTCTCCGAGGACGCTTCCTCGATCTGGCTGGTGCTGGCGGCCACCTTCGTCGGGGGAGTCGCCAACCTCGTCGTCATCGTCGGGTTCACCGTCACCGCGACGTCCGGGCTGCCCGAGAACGAGCAGGGCCTGGCCACCGGGCTGACCACACTGAGCCAGCAGATCGGCATCACCCTCGGGACGCCGGTGATGAGCGCGGTCGTCACCGCGGCGGTGCTCGGCGGCGCCGGGGTGCTCGACGGCGTGACGACGGCGATCGCGGTCAACGGCGCGCTGTGCCTGCTCGGCGCGGCCGTCGTGGCGGTGTTCCTCGACGGGCGGTCAGCAGCTCGACGGTGACCGTCATCAAGACGTCGTCCCCGGCGGCCGGTGCGGCTGTCGACGCTGCGGACGACGGCCGGTCCGACGACCCGGCGTGACGCGTGCGTGACTCGACGATGCGGCCTCTGAGCTGGTCTTTCGTCTTGCTCGATGACTTCGATCGCGATACTGTTCGAACACACGTTCGAACGCGTCGGGAGGTGGCTGTGAGCGAGTTGCGGTCGGCCCTCGACGCGCTGGCAGCCGATGACCTGTTCGAGCTCACCGCCGGTCAGGTGCTGGACCGGACGGCGGTGCTGGTCCAGCTCGGCAACCGGGTGGCGGCAGAGCTCACTCGCACGGTGCGGCACGCCGAGACCACCCAGGCCGCCGAGCACGACGGCATCAAGACCATGCGGTCCTGGTTGATCGGGCACGCGCGGTTGGCACCCAATGACGCGTCGAAGGTGGTGCGGGCCGGTCGGGCGTTGGAGCACTTCCCGGTGTTGGCGGCGGGGTTCGCCGACGGTCATGTGACGGCGGTCCAGTTCGGCGTGGTCGCGGACGAGGTCGGTGCGCGTGAGCGGGGTCTGGCTGCTGAGCAGGGCATCGACCTGTCCGCCTTCGACCAGGACTGGGCCGTCGTCGCGGCCGGGTCACGGCACGAGTCGTTGGTGTCGGCGGTGCAGGCTTTCGAGGCCGCCCTCGACCCCGACGGGCCCGAGCCGGATCCGACCGAGGGTCGGACGTTCACGATGGTCAAGCACGCCGATGGCAGCATGACCGGCCGGTTCGAGCTGGATGCCGCGGGTGCGGAGAAGGCGCAGGCGGCGATCGAGTCGATCGTGCAGGCCGACCGGCCCAAGGGTGATGAGCGGACGAGGACGCAGCAGAACGCTGATGCGTTCGTGCAGCTGTGTGACAAC
This sequence comes from Modestobacter marinus, assembly GCF_011758655.1. Classification (NCBI taxonomy): domain Bacteria; kingdom Bacillati; phylum Actinomycetota; class Actinomycetes; order Geodermatophilales; family Geodermatophilaceae; genus Modestobacter; species Modestobacter marinus. The sequence continues at coordinate 50,816 of NZ_JAAMPA010000001.1, read as the reverse complement.
CAGCTCGCCGCAGGGAACCTGCCGATGCTGCGCACGGTGAAGCCGCACGTGGTGGTGACCATCGACCTCCATGACTTGGTCGACCCCGCGACCGGCCCGGGTGCGGCGCGGACCGGTTTCGGGGCGACGATCTCCGCCGCCCGGGCCCGCTACCTGGCTTGCGACGGCTCCATCTCCCGGATCGTGATGAGCCCCGACGGCGTTCCGCTGGACCTGGGCCGGGACCACCGGGTGGTCACCCCAGGCCTGCGCAGAGCCGTCGAACGGCGAGACGAGAGCTGCGTCTTCACCGGCTGTCACGCCCCGAGTCATTGGTGCGACGTCCACCATCTCGTGCACTGGGTCCACGGCGGCGAGACCGACCTCGACAACTCCGCGCTGCTCTGCGAACGACACCACACCAAGGTCCACCACGGGTTCCGCGTCGAACGGGATCCCGGCGGACGATGGCGCACCTGGAGACCCGACGGCACCGAGATCCTCCTCGGTCCGCTGCTCTGACCTGCTGAGCCACCGGCCACCGGGCGCAGCACAATCGCGTCCCGTCGCCGCACGGCGCTGCTGTGGGACCAGGTCCCGGCTGCGCGGGTCAGGCGGGAGGGCCGCCCGCCGCGGGTCGGCGGGGCAGCCCGACGAGGTCCAGGACGAAGGCAGCGGGGCTTCCGGTGGGGGCCACCAGCTCCACCGGGCGTTCCTCGTCGGCGCCCTGCAGCAGCTCCACGAGCGCGGCGACGCCGATGCTGGTCAGGTGGCTGACCCCGGTCAGGTCGACGGTGAGCGACGAGCTGCTGGCCTGGGCCGCTGCGACCAGCTCGGTCCGGAACCGGTCACCGGCCAGGGCGTCGACCGCCCCGTGGACCTGGAGCACCAGCGGTTCCCCGCCCAGCACCGTGCCGTAGCTCTCGCCGTCCAGCGGCTGGTCGGGAACGGCCACTCGGGCCGGCGCCGCCCCGACCGTCCGGGACACGCGCCGGGCGAAGGTCACCGTGGTACCCGTGGGGCGGCCGTCGACGGAGAGGTCGTCCCCGAGTGACGCGAGCAGCTCGAGCCCCCGCCCCCGCCCCCGCCCCCGGCCGGGGGACGGCGGGCGCCAGATCCCGTCGTCGTCGACCCGGACGTGCACCCGCCCGTCAGCGAGCAACCGCACCGCCAGCACGACCGTGCCGGTGGACAGGTCCCGGAAGCCGTGCTCGACGGCGTTGTCCACGGCCTCCCCGACGGCGAGCTCGATCGCCAGGTGGTCGTTCGCGCTGAGTCGCAGCGCGGTCAGCCAGTCGTGCAGCTCCGCCCGTACCCGGGGCAGCTCCCCGGCCGACGGCCGCAGGCGCGTCGAGAACCCCGGCACCGCCGGCTGCAGCGCGGCGGCGAGCACCGTGACGTCGTCGTCGTAGCCGCGGCGGGTGAGCAGCTCCACCGCGTCGGTGCAGATCCGGTCGACCGCCGAGGGCGAGGTGCCGGTGGGCCACAGCTGACCGGTGGTGGCCGTCTCGGCCAGCCGGGTCAGCTCGTCCAGCCCCGCTGCGTAGGGCCGGTCCGACCGTTCCACCAGCCCGTCGCTGAACAGGACCACGACGTCGCCCTCGGCCAGCTCGCTCCGCCGGAGAGTGCCCCGGCTGCCGCTGCCCAGCGGGCCGCCGCCGCTGCCCAGCAGGTGGCGTCCCTCGCCGGCGGCGTCGACCAGCAGCGGGGCCGGGTGCCCGCGGGTGACGTACTCCAGCGACCCGGCCGTGGGGTCGAGGACGGCGACCACCACCGTCGCCGACCGGGCACCGGGCAGGGTCTCGGCGAACCGCTCCAGCCGGGCGGCCGCGGCGTCCGGGCTCCCGGTGGTCGCCAGCGCGTCGCCGAGCACGGCCCGCAGCTGGCTCATCACCGCCGCGGCGGCCACCCCGTGCCCCACCACGTCGCCCACGGCCAGCCCGACCCGGCCGTCGGGCAGCGGCCGGACGTCGAACCAGTCGCCTCCCGCCGACTGGTCGACCCCGGCCACCAGGTACCGGGCCGCCAGGTCGACCTGGGGGAGCACTGGCACGGCGCTGGGCAGCAGGGCTCGTTGCAGCTCGCCGACCAGGTCCCGGGTGCGCTGGTACTGCCGGCCGCTCTCGGCGGCCTCCGCCTCGGCCTGCCGGCGGGCCATCACCTGCGCGGTCACGTCGTGCGCGACGCCGATCGCGCCGCGCAGCGACCCGTCGGGCCACAGCCAGGGTGCGCACGTCCAGTTGATGACGAGCTCGGCGGTCGCCTCGCCGTTCTGCCCGGTCACCTCCACCCGCCACTCGGGCGCGAGGAAGGGCCGGCCGGTGCGGACGACCTCGTCGTAGATGCCCAGCACGCCCTGGGCGGCCAGCTCGGGGTACACCTCACCCAGCGGCCTGCCCTGCCACTGTGATCGTGCGTTCACCGCCTGGATCGCCCCGGAGACCGCCACGACCCGCAGCTCGGGGCCCTCGACGGCGATCATCATCACCGGCATCACCTCGACCACGTCGCGCAGCAGCGCGAGTTCGTCGGACGGCGGCAGGTCGCCTGCCGGCCGCGCGTCGTCCTGGGTCACCGTGCCTCCACACCCCACCACACCACAGCCGCGCCGGCTCCCATCGTGCGGGTTGCCTGCGCGCCCGGCAGGGCGGTCACGGTCGTGCTCAGGTGCGGGGCGGGTCGCCGAGCACGCCGGTGCGCACGAGGTGCTCGGCGACGTCGCGCACCTTGACGTTCGTGCGGCTGGACACCTCGGTCAGCCGCTGGAAGGCCTGGTCGGCGGTCACCCGGTCGCGCTCCATCAGGATCCCCTTGGCCTGGTCGATGACGGCGCGGGACTCCAGGGCGACCTCGAGGTGGCGGGCGCGGGTGTCGGCCTCCTGGTAGTCGCTCATCAGGCCGACGGCCACCGCCGCGTACGCGGCCAACCGCTGGGCGGCGGCGCGCGTCTGGCCGGAGAAGGCGTCCGGCTCGCGGGCGTGGAGGTTCAGCGCGCCGGAGACGTCCTGGTCGATGAGGAGCGGCACCGACAGCACGCTGAGGCTCCCGTGCGCGGCGGCCCGCCGGGCGTACTCGGGCCACCGCTCCTCGAAGCGGGTGTCGGCGATCTCGGTCAGCTCTCCGGAGGCCGCGGCGTGCAGGCAGGGGCCGACGCCCTGGGAGTACTGCACCTCGTCCAGCTCCCGGGCCAGGTCGCCGGAGGCAGCCACGGTGAACCGTCGGCGGGTGTCGACCACGGTCACCGACGCCTCGGGTGAGCCAGGCAGGACCGAGCGGGACAGATCGGCCACCGTCTGCAGCACCGACTCCATCGACGTCGCGCGCAGCGACGTCGCGCCGAGCCGGTCGAGGGCCAGGGCGGTGGGTGAGGGGCTCTCCGGCATCGCTGGACTCCCGTCCGTGCACCGGGCCGCGACAGGGCGCGGGCGGACCCGTCGGCCCAGTGGCGCGCCGTGGCGCGAGAGTCTGTACCGGTACGCACGGTACGTCATGCGGCCGGTCGGGTGCCGACCCACGCACAGCGGCCGGTCGTCCCCGGTCCCGGCTCGGGCAGTGCGTCGAGCAGTGGCTCGCGTCGTCGCCGCGGTGCCGGTCATCGACCTGACCGGCACCACCGACTGGAGTCGCGAGGCATCTCCGAGCTCGACCTCGCCGGACGCCGGGCCACCGCCGGGACGGCGTTGCGCCGTATCGGCGACCGCGCGTGCACGTGTCGCCGGCGTTGAAGACCCGGCCTGGACCGTCGTCCCGCCGGGGGGATGGCGCCTGCCGGCGTGGGGCCGGGACGACGGCCCGGCCCCACGCCGTGGTGTCACCAGCCGACGGCGCCGTGCCGGTCGGTGAAGGTGCCGGTCGGGCCGTCGGTGCCGATGGTGGCCATCGCGACGATCGCGTCGGTGCCCTCGGTGACGGTCTGCGGGCCGGAGTGGCCGTTGAGGTCGGTGGCCGTGTAGCCCGGGTCGACGGTGTTGACCCGCAGTTCGGGCAGGAACTGCGCGTACACCGAGGTGATCATGTTGACCGCCGCCTTGCTGGCCGAGTAGCCGAGCGTCGGCAGTGAGTGCTCGATCCGGGTCTCGTCGCCGCGCACGGTGAACGAGCCGAGCCCGCTGGTCACGTTGACCACCACCGGCGCGGCCGACTCGCGCAGCAACGGCAGGAAGGCGTGCGTCGTCCGGACGATCCCCACGGTGTTGGTGTCGAGGACCGCCAGCACCGCCGGGCCGTCGAGCTCGTCGACCCCGGCGAACGGGCCGGAGATGCCGGCGTTGTTCACCAGCACGTCCAGCCCACCGAACCGGTCGCGCACCTCCGCCGCCGCCGAGGCCACCGACTCGTCGGAGGTGACGTCGATGCGCACCCACTCCACGCCCAGTTGCTCGGCCGCGCGCTGCCCGCGGTCGGCGTCGCGGGCGCCGATGACCACCCGGTGCCCGTGCTCTTTCAGTCGCCGGGCCGTCTCGAAGCCCAAGCTCTTGTTGCCGCCGGTGATCAGTGTCGTCGTCATGGCGTCGACGGTGTCCCCGTCCGGCGGTGCCCTGGTAGGCGCGGTCGACCGTATGACCGGCAGTACCACCCAGCGCGCCGACAGTGGACGACGATGGCGACATGGCCGACCGTGGGGACTTCGCATCGCTGCTGCGCGCGTGGCGGGAGCGGCTGCAGCCGGCCGCGGTGGGCTTCCCCGCGGGCAACCGCCGCACCCGTGGCCTGCGCCGGGAAGAGGTCGCGCTGCTGGCCGGTGTCTCGGTCGACTACCTGGTGCGGCTGGAGCAGGGCCGCGCCGACCGGCCCTCGGTGCAGGTGGTCTCGTCGCTCGCCCGGGTACTGCAGCTGTCCGACCTGGAACGCGACCAGCTGCACCTGGCCGCCGGCCTGCCCGCACCGTTGCCCACCGCCGTCCCCACGCACGTCCCGGCCAGCGTGCAGCGGCTGCTCGCCCGGCTGCCCGACGTCGCCGTCGGCGTCTGGACGGCGCACTGGACGCTGCTGACCGCCAACGCGGCGTGGCGGTCGCTGCTCGGGCCGATGGACCCCGGGCTGAACCTGGTCGTCGCCCAGTTCGCCGGCTCGACACCGCAGGTGGTGTGGGAGGAGGGGGACCACGAACGGCACGAGCGCGCCCTCGTCTCGGACCTGCGGACCGCCCTCATCCGGTACCCCGACGACCCGGCCGTGCGGGCGGTCCTCGCCGAGCTGCAGCAGTTCGACCGGTTCCGGCAGCTGTGGGACGAGGGCACGGTCGTCGAGCACCGGTTCCAGGCCAAGACCTTCGTGCACCCGTCCGTCGGGCAGGTGACGCTGGACTGCGACGTCCTCACCGCCATCGGCACCGACCTGCGGATCGTCGCCTACACCGCGGAGCCGGGCACCGAGGACGCGTCCCGCTTCGACCTCATCCGCACCCTCGGCACGGTCGAGGTCAGCGCCGCGTCGGACTGACCGCCGACAGCGAGGCCAGCAGGGTCAGCGCCTCGGCCGACCGGGAGCCCGGCTCGGCCTGGTAGACCACCAGCACCTGGTCCCCGGCATCGGCGAGGGTGAACTTGTCGTAGCGCAGCTCGAGGTCGCCGACCTGCGGGTGCGCCACGCGGTACACCCCGCCGCCGGGGTGCCGGCGCACGTCGTGCCGGGCCCACAGCCGCCGGAACAGCTCACTGCGCACCGACAGCTCACCCACGAGCTCGGTCAGGTGCGGGTCGTCGACGTCCGGCCCGGCCGCGCTCCGCAGGACGGCGACCAGCTGGGCCGCCGTCGCCTCCCAAGCGGGGTCGAGCTGGTGGGCGTCGGGGTCGAGCAGGACGGAGCGGAGCAGGTTCGTGCCCGGGTGGAACAGCGGCGACAGCGCCACGGCCAGCGGGTTCGCGGCCAGCACGTCGAGGTGGCGGCCCTGCACGAACGCCGGCGTCCGGTCCCACGCGGCGAGCAGCTGGGCGACGCTGGGCCGCACCCGCTCGGTGCGGGACGTGCGCCGGCGGCGGGGCGCGGGGTCGGCGAGGTCGTGCAGGTGGCTGGTCGAGGCGGCGTCCAGGCCCAGCGCGCGGGCGACCGCGTCGAGCACCTGCGCCGACGGGTGCCGGTCGCGGCCCTGCTCCAGCCGCGTGTAGTACTCGCTGCTGATGCCGGCCAGCATCGCCAGCTCGTCCCGGCGCAGGCCGGGGACCCGGCGGGAGCCGGTGGCGGTGATGCCGACGTCGTCCGGGCGCACCTGCTCCCGCCGGGCGCGCAGGTACTCACCGACCAGGTTCTCGGTCACGCCCCGACGGTAGGGCTCCCGGGCACCGTCGTGCCTGGCCCTGCCGGCACCCCTCTCAACGCGGCCTGGTTGCCGCTCCGCCGGCGGCCGACGCTCGGGTCATGACACGCACCTGGCTCGTGACCGGGGTGGGCAGCGGCTTCGGCCGCCTGCTCGCCGAACAGCTCCTCGCCCGCGGCGACCGGGTCGCCGGCACCGTCCGGCGGCCCGACGCGGTCGCCGACCTCCGCGCCGCCCACGGCGACGCCTTCTCCGTCCACCGGCTCGACCTCACCGACACCGGCCGCATCCGCGGGGTGGTGGTCGACGCCGCGGCCGCGCTCGGCCGGCTCGACGTGGTCGTCAGCAACGCCGGGTACGGGCTGTTCGGCGCGGCCGAGGAGCTCAACGACGCCCAGGTCACCCACCAGCTCGACACCAACCTCCTCGGCTCGATCCAGCTGGTCCGCGCCGCGCTGCCGCACCTGCGTGCGGCCGGTGGCGGGCGGGTGCTCCAACTGTCGTCGTCCGCCGGGCAGACCGCCTGGCCCGGCTCGTCGCTGTACAACGCGACCAAGTGGGGGATCGAGGGCTTCTGCGAGGCCGTCGCCGCGGAGGTCGCGCCGTTCGGGATCGGCGTGACGATCGTCGAGCCCGGCGCCGCCCGCACCGGCTTCGGCGCGACCGGGCTGCGCGTCGCCGAGCCGCTCGACGCCTACGACAGTTCACCGGCCGCCTACGTCCACGGGTTCCGCGACGGCGGGCTTCCCGGGGTCATCGGCGACCCCGCGCGCATGGCAGCGGCGATGATCGCCAGCGTCGACCAGAGCCCTGCCCCGCTCCGGCTGGTGCTCGGCAGCGACTCGTGGGCGGCGGTGACCGCGTCGCTGGAGGCCCGCCTGGAGCAGGTGCGGGGCCAGCGGGCGACCGCAGGGGCCACGGACGGCTGACCGCCCAGGGTCAGGCGGTCGCGGGGCGTCAGCAGGACGGCGGCGTCAGTCCCTGACGGGGCACTGCAGGTTGATCGGGTTGCCGTCGGGATCGCTCACGTGGGCCACGCGCATGCCCCACGCCATGTCGGTCGGGCCGCCGGTGACCGAGCCGCCGTGCGAGCGCACGGAGTCCAGGAGCGCGTCGACGTCGGCGACGTCGATGCCGAGCAGGGTCCGGTTGCCGGCGGGTGGGTCGGCTTCCCGGATGAGCCCCAGCACCGAGTCGCCGAGGCGCAGGCTGAGGAAGGACGGCGGGTCGTCGGCAGGTTCGGGCGCGGTCCGCTCGACCACCTCCGCGCCGAGCGCGCCGACGTAGAAGTCCCTCAGGCGTTCGGGGTCGGCGGTGAGGACCATGGGCATGATCGTGGGCACGGGATCTCCTCCGGGTCGGTCGTCTGCTGACACTGACTCCGGGACGACCGTGGAGTCATCGTCCGGGTGGGCGGTTCTCAGCCGGAGTTGAGCCGGGCGGCCTGGCGGGTGAGGTGGTCGCGCTCGGCGGCGTTGGGGGCCTTCGCGGCGGCTTCGGCGTAGAGCCGCGCCGCCGTCGGCAGGTCGCCGTCCTTCTCGTGCAGGTACGCCTGGACGGCGGTGCGGCGCGGCACCGAGGCGTCCACCGAGGCCAGGGCTGCCAGGCCGGCGCGCGCACCGTCGGCCTCACCGACGGCCACCGCCCGGTTCAGCCGGACGACGGGGCTGTCGGTCAGCCGGAGCAGCTCGTCGTACCACTCGACGATCTGCACCCAGTCGGTCTCCTCGGCGGTCCGCGCGTCGGCGTGCAGCGCCGCGATCGCCGCCTGCGCCTGGAACTCGCCGAGCCGGTCGCGGGCCAGCGCCGCCTGCAGCACCTCGACCCCCTCGGCGATCAACGCGGTGTCCCACCGCCCGCGGTCCTGCTGAGCGAGCGGCACCAGGCTCCCGTCGTCCGCGACGCGGGCCGCCCGCCGGGCGTGGTGCAGCAGCATCAGCGCCAGCAGCCCCGCCACCTCCGGGTGGTCGACCACGGCCGCCAGCTGCCGGGTCAGCCGGATCGCCTCCGCGGCCAGGTCGACGTCGCCGGAGTAGCCCTCGTTGAACACCAGGTACAGCACCCGCAGCACGGTGGCGACGTCGCCGGCGGAGTCGAAGCGGACGCCGGAGACGGTGCGCTTCGCCCGGCTGATCCGCTGCGCCATCGTGGCCTCCGGCACCAGGTACGCGGCGGCGATCTGCCGGGTGGTCAGCCCGCCCACCGCCCGCAGCGTCAGCGCCACCGCCGAGGACGGCGTCAGCGACGGGTGCGCGCACAGGAAGTACAGCTGCAGCGTGTCGTCGGCGGACGACACCGGCCCCGGCTCCTCGTGGACCACCTCCTCGCGCCGGCGACGGGCCGCCTCCGACCGGGTGGCGTCGAGGAACCGGCGCCAGGCCACGGTCACCAGCCAGGCCTGCGGGTCCCGCGGCGGGTCGGCCGGCCAGGCGCGCACCGCCTCGACCAGCGCGTCCTGGACGGCGTCCTCGGCCGCCGCGAAGTCGGCTCCGCGGCGGACGAGGACGCCGAGCACGCCCGGGACGACGCTGCGCAGCAGCACCTCGTCCACGGGCGGGCTCACTCCCTGACGGTCGGCGGCTCGGACATGACCGGCCGCAGCTCCAGCCACTCACGGATCGGCTCGCCGCCCGGCCCGGGGGCCGCGGACAGCTCGCCGGCCAGCTCGACCGCGCGCTCGTAGCTGTCCACGTCGATCACCATCCAGCCGGCGATGAGGTCCTTGGTCTCGGCGAACGGCCCGTCGGTGACCGGCGGCCGACCCTCGCCGTCGTACCGGACCCAGGTGCCCTCCTGCGCGACGCCCTGCGCGTCGACGAACTCGCCGGTCTCGGTGAGCTTCGCCCCGAAGTCGCGCATGTACTGGATGTGCGCCGAGACCTCCTCCGGCGTCCACTGGTCCATCGGCGCGCAGTCCAGCGACTTCGAGGTGCTGCGGTAGTGCTTGAGCATCAGGTACTTCGCCATGGTGTTCCTCCTCGGGAGTGCGGCCCATCGTGGCCGCGGACACCCCAGGGACGGAACCGGCTCCCGCTTCTCGACATCGCAGGAGTGATGGCCGGTCAGTTCCCGGCGGCCTCGAACCGAACGGTGCGGGTGGCCGGGTCGGCGGTCACGAGCCGGACCCGGACCCGCTGGCCCGGGGTCAGCCGCCCATCGCAGCGGGCCTCGACGGCCAGGTCGCTGAGCACCACGGTGGAGCGCTTCTCGTCCGCGTCGAGCACGACGGCGTCGAACACCTCACCGACCCGGCCGGCCAGCACGGTCGCCTCGACCAGCTCGATGACGGCACGCTCGACCTCGCGCGTGCGCCGGTCGGAGGCGGCCATCAACCCGGGCAGCTCGGGCAACGCGGCACGCAGCTCGGGGGAGGGCTGCTCGCCGGCGGCCAGCGCCAGGCAGACCTCGGTGCCGAACCGGTCGACGAGCCGGCGCAGCGGGGCGGTCACGTGCGCGTAGGGCGCGCCGACGCCACCGTGCCCGGGCTGGGCGGGCGGCGGGCCGTCGAACGCGGTGTAGGCCGCGCCGCGCAGCAGCGAGGCGGCGGCGTCGAGGAAGGCCCCGTGCCGCGGCCGTGCCGGGTCCACGGTGGCGATGACGTCGCCGGGCCCGGCACCGTCCGGCCACTCGACGCCCAGCGCGGGGGCGAGCCGGCGGAGCGTCTCGACCGCAGCCGGGTCGGCCGGCGGCAACGTGCGCAGCACCCCGACCCCGCCGTCGAGCATCAGCCGGGCGGCGCACCGGCCGGTGAGCAGCGAGATCTGGGCGTTCCAGCCCTCGACGTCGGACTGGCCGCGGAAGGCGATGGTCCAGCCGCCGTCCGGCCCGGGCTCGACCTCCTGGGACGGGGTGCCCAGCTCGATGGCACCGCGGTCGCGGGCCCGGGCCTGCAGCAGCCGGCCGATCTCGGGCAGCAGCACCAGCTCGGCGGGCACGTCGGCGCCCACCGACTCGTAGTCCAGCTGGGCCCGGCTGCGCACCCGGGCGCGGCGCAGGTCGACGTCGGTGACCTCGCCGTCGGCGTCCAGGTCGATGGTCCACAGCGCGGCGGGCCGGAGCTGCCCGGGCAGCAGGCTGGCCGCGCCCTCGGACAGCTGCGGCGGGTGCAGCGGCGTCCGGCCGTCGGGGGAGTAGACGGTCTGACCGCGGCGCCGGGCCTCGGCGTCGATCGCGCTGCCCAGCGGCACGAAGGCGCCGACGTCGGCGATCGCGTAGGACACCCGGTAGCCGCCGGCGGTGCGGGCCAGGTGCACGGCCTGGTCGAGGTCGCGGGCACCGGGCGGGTCGATGGTCACCAGCGGCAGGTCGGTCGCGTCGTGCTCGGGCAGCGGTGGGTCGGCGGCGACCCGGTCGGCCTCGGCCAGCACGTCGGCCGGGAACTCGTCGGGCACCCCGGCCTCCGCCCGGATCGCGGCGAAGTCGAGCGGAGCGGACACCTTCAGCACGCGAGCCACGCCGCCACCCTGGCAGAGCAGACCGCCGGCCACCGGCCGGCTCAGGTCGACGCCGTGACCCGAGGCCGTCCGGCATGCCGCTACCGGTGCGACGACGACGTCATCGGCGACGTCGCCAGGGCAGCCGGCCGTCGCTCAGGTGGCTCACCTCCCGGCCGCGGGGGAGCGTCCGGCCGCACCGGCTCGGTCGCGGTGTAGACGACGGCCGGCGGCAGATTGGCCCACACGGTGGGGGAGAGGTCGACCCGGCCGAAGTGCCGCCGCAGCTCGCGGTGCTGCCGGCGGCCGGGCGGCGCCCAGCGGCTCCATCGGTAGGTGAACTGCGTGTACGCCCCGGACGGCGCGAGGTGGGCGGCGATGGTGGCCACCAGCTCGCTGCCCACCGGGCCGGCGAAGGCCTGCCATGGCAGGCCGCTCACGACCAGGTCGGCGGCGGGCAGACCGCGCTCGGCCAACGCCCGCGGCAGCTCGGCGGCCGGTCCGCGGAGCAGGTCGACGCCGGGGAATCGGGCGACGAGGTGGTCGGCCATCACCGGGTTCAGCTCGACGCCCAGGTAGCGCATCCCGGGCGCCGCCGCCCGCAGCGCGGCGGTGAAGGAACCTGTGCCCGGCCCGAGCTCCACGACGACCGGCGCGACCCGGCCGCCCAGCAGCGGCGCGATCATCCGTCGGGCCAGGGCCGGGGAGCTCGGCACCACCGACGCCGTGCGCAGCGGCGCGCGGGCGAACTCGCGGAGGAACACCCGGGTGCCCGACGGCAGGGCGCTGCCGGACGCGGTGCAGGGCTGGAGGATCACGCGCTCGCTCCCGGACGTGGGGAGCCGCTCACGCCGGCAGCCGGCGGGCGGCCTGGTCGAGGTCGGTGGCCCCGTCCATCGGGAAGGACACGTGCGCCAGCTGCTCGGACAGCTGCCAGATGCGCCGGGCGTCCTCGACGCTGCGCAGCCGCCGGTAGAGCGGCTGCTCGGCCGGGAGCCCGCTCATGTGCCGGAACCGGCTGGGCCCGTAGAACCGGCCGCCTGCAGTGTCCGGTGCGGTGGCGGCGAGCAGGGCGGGCAGTGCCGCGGTCTCCGGCGTCCCCGCGATGCCCCAGCGCGACAGGCGCCGGATCAGCCGGATCTCGCGCGACTCCGCCGTCCGCCCGATCTCGGGTCGGGAGGCGAGCAGGTTCGTCGGGGCGATGCCGGGGTGGGAGACGGTGCTGGTGATCCCCCAGTCGCCGGCCTGGCTGCGGCGGTCGAGTTCGAGGGCGAAGAGGCCGACGGCGATCTTCGACGAGCTGTAGGCGCGCATCGGGTGGTAGGACCGCTCCCACTGCAGGTCGTCCCAGTGGACGGCGTTGCTGTTGGCGGCCACGCTCAGCTGCGTGGTCACCCGCGCCCGGCCGGCGCGCAGCAGCGGCATCAGCTGCGCCACCAGCGCGACGTGGCCGAGGTGGTTGGTGCCGAACTGCAGCTCGAAGCCGTCGGCCGTCGTCCGCCGTTCCGGCGGGGTCATCACGCCGGCGTTGGCGACCAGGACGTCGATCGGCCGGCCCTCGGCGACCAGGGCGGCGGCGAGTGCGGCGACCGACTCCAGCGAGGAGAGGTCCAGCTCGTGCAGGGTGATGCTCGCCCCGGGCACCTGCGCCCGGATCTCCGCGGCGGCCGCCTCGCCCTTGCCGCGGTTGCGGACGGGGAGCACCAGGTCGGCGCCCGCGGCCACCAGGCGGCGGGCGAGGACGAGGCCGATGCCGTCGCTGCCCCCGGTGAGCACCGCGCGCGTGCCGGTGAGGTTGGGGACGGGGATGTCGATCGTGCGGGTCATGGTCGGGCTCCTGCCCTCGGGGGGTGCGCTGATCGCGCCGTGGCACCACCGTCGCCGGTCGCGGCGCCGGTAGGCAGGGCCTGTCGATCCCCCCGTCCGAGCTGGTCAGAGGGGGATCGGCAGGCCCTGCCTGCGCCGCTGGCGCGCCGGTAGACACAGCGCCAGCCGGGGTCGACAGGTCGCCGGGACGCACACCAGGAGGCACACGTGGGGATCGATCGAGCAGGACTGGCGGTGTTCCTCCGGGGGCGCCGCGAGTTGCTCCAACCCGAGGACGTCGGCCTGCCCCGTGGGCCGCGCCGCCGGACCGCCGGGCTGCGGCGCGAGGAGGTGGCCGCCCTCTGCCACATGTCGGCGGACTACTACACCCGGCTGGAGCGCGAGCGCGGTCCGCAGCCGTCGGAGCAGATGATCGCCTCGATCGCGCAGGGGCTGCACCTGTCCCTCGACGAGCGCGACCACCTGTTCCGGCTCGCCGGGCACCAGCCGCCGCCGCGGGGCGCGGGCAGCGAGCACATCAGCCCCGGCCTGCTGCGGATCTTCGACCGCCTCGCCGACACCCCCGCCGAGATCGTCACCGAGGTCGGGGAGACCCTGCGGCAGACGGCGCCCGGGATCGCGCTCGTCGGCGATGCGATGCGGTACACCGGGCCGGCGCGCAGCCGGGGGTACCGGTGGTTCACCGACCCGGCGGCCCGGGCGCTGTACGTGCCGGAGGACCACGCGCACATGTCGCGCACCTACGCCGCCGGGCTGCGCGCCCTGGTCACGATGCGTGGGCCCGGCTCACGGGCGGCGCACCTGGCCGACCTGCTGCTGGCACGGAGCGAGGAGTTCCGGTCGCTGTGGGAGGTGCACGAGGTCGGCATCCACCTCGACGAGGTCAAGCGCTACCAGCACCCCGAGGTCGGCCGGCTGGAGCTGAACTGCCAGACGCTGGTCGACCCGCACCAGGCCCACCGCCTGATGGTCTACACCGCCGCGCCGGGCACGGAGAGCTACGAGAAGCTGCAGGTGCTCACGGTCATCGGCGCCCAGTCCCTCGCACCGTCCGGTGCCGCGCACTCCGAGGACCGGTCGTGACGCGCCTCCTGCACCGTCTCGGCCGGTCGTCGGCCGCCCACCCGTGGCGCACGCTGGTCTCCTGGGTGCTCCTCGTCGTCGTGGCCACCCTCACCGCCGGCGCCCTCGGCGGCACGCCGCAGGACGACTTCGACGTCGAGGGCGCGCCGGCGCTCGTCGGCATCGAGCAGCTGCGCGAGCACTTCCCGGGTTCGGGCGCGGCCGGCAGCTCCGCCCAGGTCGTCGTCCACGACCCGGACGGCGACCCGGTGACCGACGCGGACGTCGCCGAGCTGACCGCCCGGGTCGCCGAGGTCGACCACGTCACCTCGGTCACGCCGCCGCGGTTCTCCGCGGACCGGGACACCGCGCTGCTGACCGTCGGCTTCGACGTGCCGGTCACCGACCCGGACCTCGCCGGTGGCCTGGGCGTCGAGGCGCTGGAGACCGCGGTCCGCGGGGTCGGCGACGGCCTGCAGGTGGAGCTCGGCGGCCAGCTGCCGAACACGTCCCCCGAGGAGGTGCAGGGCACCGGCGAGGTCGTCGGCGTCGTCGTGGCCCTCGTGCTCATGGTGCTGGTCCTGGGGACGGTCGTGGCGGCCGGGCTGCCGCTGCTGGTGGCCCTCGCCGGCCTCGGCGTCTCCGCGGCCGGGGTGACCCTGCTGGCCGCCGTGACCGACGTCAGCACCACCGCCCCGACCGTCGCGGTGATGGTGGGCCTCGGCGTCGGCATCGACTACGCGCTGCTGCTCGTCTCCCGCCACCTCGAGCACCTGCGTGCCGGAGTCCCGGTCGTCGAGGCCGCGGGCCGGGCGACCGCCACCGCGGGCCGGTCGGTGCTCTTCGCGGCGGCGATCGTCCTGGTGTCGCTGATGGGGCTCCCGCTGGCCGGCGTGCCCATCTACTCCTCCTACGGCTTCGCGACGGGCATCTCGGTGGTCGCGGTCGCCGCGGCCGCCCTGACGCTGGTCCCCGCGTTCTGCGGGCTGCTCGGCCGCCGGCTGCTGCCCCGCCGGGAGCGGCGGGGCCTGCCGCCCCGGCGGCCGCGACCGGCACGGGCATCGTTGTCGGCACGGTGGGCCGCCGCTGTCGCCCGCCATCCGGTGCCGTGGGCGCTGGCCGCCTTCGCCCTCATCGGGGCGCTCGCTGCGCCCGCCTTCGACATGCGGACCTTCCCGCGGGACGTGTCCAACAACGCCGCCGACAGCACCACGCGGCAGGCCTACGACCTGATCGCGGCGGAGTTCGGTGCCGGGGCGAACGGGCCGTTCACCGTGGTGGTCGACCGGGCGGCCGTCGGTGACGACGGCGTCGCGGCGGCCGCGGCCCGGCTGGGCGGGATCGACGACGTCGTCGCGGTCAGCCCGCCGGTGGTCTCACCCGACGGTGCGGTCGCCGTGCTGGAGGTCCAACCGGCGTTCGGGCCGGCCGACGAGCGCACCCCGGACCTCCTCGCCCAGCTGCGCGCCGACCTGGACGGCGCGGAGGTCACGGGCAGCACCGCGATGTTCTCCGACATCTCCGTGCTGCTGTCGGACCGGCTGTGGCTGGTCGTCGGCTTCGTCGTCGCGGTCTCGATGCTGCTGCTGGCCGCGATGTTCCGCTCGGCGGTGGTGCCGGTGAAGGCGGCGGTGCTCAACCTGCTGTCCATCGGTGCGGCCTACGGCGTCGTCACCGCGGTGTTCCAGTGGGGCTGGGGCAGCGACCTGGTGGGCCTGGACGGCGCGATGCCGGTGTCGAGCTGGCTGCCGATCCTGATGTTCGCGATCCTGTTCGGCCTCTCGATGGACTACGAGGTGTTCCTGCTCTCCCGGATCCGGGAGCACTGGCTGCGCAGCGGGGACGCCCGGGACAGCGTCGTGCGGGGCGTCGCCGGCACGGGGCGGGTCATCTCCACCGCCGCGGCCGTCATGGTCGTCGTCTTCCTCGGGTTCGCCACCGAGACCGACCTCGTCGTCCGGCAGCTGGGGCTGGGCATGGCGGTCGCGGTGCTGCTGGACGCCACCGTCGTCCGGATGGTGCTGGTGCCGGCCACGATGACCCTGCTGGGCCGTAGGAGCTGGTGGCTGCCGGGGTGGCTGGACCGGTTGCTGCCCACGATCGAGCCGGAGGCGCCCGACGAGGACGCCGTCCCTGCCGGGGAACTCACCGCCGGCCGGCGGGACGAGGCCCGGGCCGGCGTGCCGGTCTGACCGCGGGGGAGGGCCCGTCAGCTGCGAGCTGCCGGGCCCTCCGTCGTGCCCCCGCTACGCGGCGGCGTCCCGGACCAGGGAGAAGGCGACGTCGCGGTGGGCGTCGCGCTCGGCGCGCCGGGCGTCACCGCGCCTCGGGCCGGCGGCGGGTGGCGGGTGGCGGCGACCCGATCGTCGCGACCGAGCAGGCGCACGGTGAGCATGCGGACCGAGCCGGTGACGGGCCAGCGGCGCTCCCTTGTGTCGAGGTCCCGCTGGACGCCAGGATCAGGAGTCGGCTCCAACGTCGAGGCCCGGGGGCGGGTGACATGCGGACGGCAGCAGCAGAGGCCACGTCCATGCAGTGCGAGCCCCTCCCGGACCGCTGACCGGCACCGACGTGGACAACCAGGTCGGCGCGGTGTCGGTCCACGCCGTCGCGCACGGGAGCGGTCTGCCGCTCGTCGCGCTGCACGGCGCCGGCGTGGACCACCGGGAGATCGAGGCGGCGGTCGAGGCCGTCGTCCCGGACGTCGGGCTGCGTCGGGTCTACCCGGACCTGCCCGGGATGGGCCGGACGACGACCGAGGGGCTGAACGGCAACGACGACGTCGTCACGGTGCTCGCCGGCTTCGTCGAGCAGCTGGGGGAGGGGCCGGTGCTGCTGCTCGGGCACTCCTACGGCGCCTACCTGGCGCGCGGTCTGGCGGCCCGCCGTCCGGAGCTCGTGCTCGGCCTCGCGCTGGTGTGCCCGCTGGGCGGGGGGACCGGGCAGGTGCCCGAGCACCAGGTGGTCCGCCAGGACGATGACGCGTACGACGAGCTGGCGCCGGAGCAGCGGGCGGGCTTCGACGAGTACCTCGTGGTGCGGACGCGCGCGACAGCCCGCCGTTACCGCGACTCGGTCGTCCCCGGCACGACGGTCGAGGACGAAGCAGCGCTGGAACGGGTCTTCAGCGGGTGGGCGATCGACCTGGGCGCGGGCTACGGCGGTCCCACCCTCGTCGTCGCCGGGCGCCGCGACTCCACCGTCGGGTACGCCGACGCGGTCGGCCTCCTCGCGCACCACCCGAACGCCACCCTGGCGGTCGTGGACGGCGCCGGCCACGCGCTGGTGCACGAGCGGCCCGAGGTGTTCGGTGCGCTGCTCGGCGAGTGGATCGACCGCGCCTGGCCTCACCGCAGCCGCAGGGGCTGAACCCGGCCGCCTGGACGGGAGGTGCGCTCCGTCGGACGGCGCCACCCGGAGGACCGCCTGACGGGAGGTGCGCTCGGCCGCGTGGCGCGACTGGAGGGCCGCCTGGAGGGGAGGTGTGCTCGGCCGCGCGGCGTCCGGGGGCGGCTGGGCGGGAGGTGCGCTCGGCCCCGTGGCGCGCCCGGAGGTCGCTTGGACGGGAGGTGCGCTGGCGGTGTTGCGCGCCCGGAGGTCGGTTGGACGGGAGGTGCGCTGGTCGTGTTGCGCGCCCGGCAGGTGATCCTCGGGCACTGCCCGAGGGCGGTCTGTCAAGACCGCCAGACGATCTGTGGACAGGCTCCTGAGCTGCGGTTTCGTGTTGTCCTGGCCATCCCGGGCCGGTATTCTTCGTACACACGTTCGAAGCGGTGAGGAGGTGTTCGGTGACTGGCTCGATGACGCTGGACGCCCCCGCGCCGAACGTGGTGGTCGAGCTCCCCGGTGACCTGTTCGGGTGCGATCTGCTGTCGACACTCGACGGGTTGGCGAGCGAGGACCTGCACGCGTCGACCGATCGGGCGGTGCTGGACCGGACGGCGTTGCTGGTGGCGGCGCGGAACCGGCTCGACGCTGAGCTGGCGCGGACGGTGCGGCACGCGGGAACGACCCAGGCGGCCGAGCACGACGGGCTGAAGAGCATGCGGTCGTGGCTGATCGGGCACGTGCGGCTCTCGGTGAACGAGGCGTCGCGGGTGCTGCGGGCCGGCCGGGTGCTGGAACACCTCCCGGTGCTCGCGGCCGGGTTCGCGGCCGGAGAGGTGACGGCGGCGCAGGTCGAGGTGGTGGCGGCTGCGGTCGGTCCCGGCGAGGTGGCGCAGGCGGAGGAGCAGGGCATCGACCTGGCCGGGTTCGACCAGGCATGGGCAGACGTGGCGCGGGAGTGCTCGCACGCCTCACTCGGGGTGGCGGTGCAGGCCTTCCTCGGCGCCCTCGACCCTGACGGCTGCGAGCCCGACCCGACCGAGGGGCGCCGGCTGTCGATCTCCAGGAACGCCGACGGCAGCATCACCGGCCGGTTCGACCTGGACGCCGGCGGTGGGGAGAAGGTGCAGGCGGCGATCGAGTCGATCGTGCAGGCCGACCGCCCGAAGGGCGACACCCGCACCCGGTCCCAGCAGAACGCAGACGCGCTCGTGCAGCTGTGCGACAACCAGCTCGCCTCGGGCAACCTCCCGACCCTGCGCACGGTGAAGCCGCACGTGGTGGTGGGCATCGACCTGGCGGACCTGGTCGACCCGGCCACCGGCGCCGGTGCGGGGGAGCTGGGGTTCGGGGCGACGATCTCCGCCGCCCGGGCCCGGTGGCTGGCCTGCGACGCGGATGTCTCCCGGATCGTCATGGGTCCTGACGGGGAGCCGCTGGAGCTGGGCCGTCGGCACCGGGTGGTGACGCCCGGCCTGCGCCGGGCCGTCGAGCGCCGCGACCGCAGTTGCGTCTTCGCCGGTTGCGGGGCGCCCACCTGGTGGTGCGACGTGCACCACCTGATCCACTGGGTGCACGGTGGCGAGACCAACCTGGAGAACTCCGCGCTCCTGTGCGAACGGCACCACACGAAGGTCCACCACGGCTTCCGGGTGGAACGAGATCCCGGCGGCCGATGGCGCACCTGGCGGCCCGACGGCACCGAGATCCTCATCGGACCACTGCTGCACCGATCGTGACGCTGGCCGGGGCGGCCGGAGGCCTCGGCCTGACCGAGCTCAGCCACCTGCGGCCGTTAGCGTGTCTCCTCGCAGCCCTGCCATCACCGCCCGGATCGGGACCGGCTGCGTCTCCCGGTCACGGGTCGTGGAGCTGACCGGCTCAGGCGGCCGACCGGGCGGGCCGGGGTGGCATCCGCGGGTTCCGCCGCAGGTCGGGGACAGGTGGACGTCGCCGTGACCGGCGTCAGACGCAGCGCGAGCCGTGCGCCTCATCCGCCCGGGGCGGGTGTGCCGCCGCGGATGCGGTGGAGCCGGACCTCGTGCGCCGTGAGCACCAGCAGGGTCAGCGCGGTGATGGGGAGCGCGAACCCGAACAGTGCCGCACTGAAGGGCTCGAGTGCGTCGTGGTCGGCGGCGGCCAAGAGGAGGTAGGTGACGTACACCGCGTAGTAGCCCACGAAGACCGCCGCCTCCCAGCGGGCGATGGTGAACCCGGTGAACACCACCGGCAGCAGCGCGATCGCCACCGCGACCATGACGGGCAGGTCGAACCGCAGCGCCGCCGCGTCCACCGGTACGCCGTCCGGGGCGATCCCGGCGGTCAGGCCGAGCACCGCGGTGATGTTGAAGATGTTGCTGCCCACGACGTTCCCGATGGCCATCTCGCGCTCCCCGCGCACGGCGGCGATGACCGAGGTCGCCAGCTCCGGCAAGGACGTGCCGATGGCGACGACGGTCAAGCCGATCACCAGGTCGCTGACGCCGAGCGCGCCCGCCAGGTCGGTGGCGGCAGTGACCAGCAGCCGGGCTCCGGCCACCAGCAACGCCACCCCCACGACCAGGCGGACCAGGTCGACCAGTGGCCTGGTGGGGGCCGTGGTCGCAGGCGTGTCGCTCTGCTCGTCCGTCCCCGCACGGCGTCCGAGGATGACGGTCCAGGCGACGTAGGGCACGAGCAGCGCCACGAGCACCGCCCCCTCCAGCCGACCGACCGCGCCGTCGAGGGCCAGGAGCAACACCAGTACCGACAGCGCCACCATGACCGGGACGTCCAGGCGCACCAGCTGGCTGCGGACGGTGACCGGCAGGACCACAGCCGCCAGACCGAGTACCAGTAGCACGTTGGTGATGTTGCTGCCGACTACGTTGCCGACGGCGAGGCCCGGCGTGCCGGACAGCGTCGCGTCGAGGGAGACCGCGAGCTCGGGCGCCGAGGTGGCGAAGGCGACCACCGTCAGGCCGACGACCAGCGGTGACAGCCCGGTCGCCCGTCCCAGGCCGCTGCCGCCGCGCACGAGCAGCTCGCCCCCGAGGACCAGCGCCGCGAACCCGGCCAGCAGCGCCAGTGTCGTGAGGAGCCCCACGCGCGGAGTCTAGGGCCCCGACCGGGTGTGCGGGAGGCTCGGCGGACTGGTGGCCGGGCGTCCGCTCGATCGACAATGTACGCAATTTGGTTCTAGAATTGCAGTGCACCCCTATTGTCCCGTGCTGACGGGGAGGTCGACGTGTCGCTGCTCGACTGTCGCGCCGGGAGCCGGGGTGCGCGCGGGAGTCCGCCGTGATCCTGGTGCTCGCCCTGGCGGCCATGGCGCTCCTGGCCGCCGCGGCACCGCTGCTGGTGCGGGCGGGCTGGGGACGCAACGCCGGCTACGCCCTGGCCGCGGGCTTCGCCGGCGTGGCGGCTCTGCTGGGATCGGCCGTGCCGCACGTGCTGGCCGGTGGGACGGTGGACGTGTCCGCCCGCTGGCTGCCCTCCCTGGACGTCGACTTCGCCCTCCGGCTCGACGGGCTCGCGTTGCTGTTCAGCATGATCGTGCTCGGCGTCGGCGCGCTGATCATGGCCTACTGCCCCCGCTACCTGGGGCCCACCGGGCGGCACGGTGCGGTGTACGGGCTGCTGACCCTCTTCGCCGCGGCGATGCTCGGCCTGGTCCTGGCCGCCGATGTGGTGCTGCTGTTCGTCTTCTGGGAGCTGACCACCTTCTGCTCCTTCCTGCTGGTCGGGCTGACCGGTGGCCGGGCCACCCGGCCGGCCCGGCGGGCGCTGCTCGTCACCGCCGCCGGGGGGCTGGCCCTGCTCGTGGCCGTCGTCCTGCTGACCGGGGTCACCGGCACCACGGACCTGGCGGCGATCCTCGCCGACCCCGACCGGGTGCTCGACTCGCCGCTGGCCGGACCGATCGCCCTGCTGGTCGCCTTCGCCGCCTTCACCAAGTCCGCGCAGGTGCCCCTGCACTTCTGGCTGCCCGGCGCGATGGTCGCGATGACGCCGGTCAGCGCCTACCTGCACGCCGCGACGATGGTCAAGGCCGGCATCTACCTGCTGATGCGGACCTCGCCGCTGTTCTCCGACCTGCCGCTGTGGTCGGCCCTGCTGCTGTCGGTCGGGCTCACCTCGGCGCTGGTCGGCGCCTTCATGGCGCTGCGGCAGCACGACCTGAAGGCGATCCTCGCCCACTCGACGGTCAGCCAGCTCGGCTTCCTCGTCGCGGCGATCGGGGTGGGCACGGGCACCGCCCTGGCCGCCGCGATGCTGCACACGGCCGCCCACGCGCTGTTCAAGGCCACGCTGTTCATGCTGGTCGGGATCATCGACAAGGAGACCGGCAGCCGCGACATCCGTCAGCTGTCGGGGCTGTGGCGGGTGATGCCGGTGACCGCCGCGGTCACCGGGCTGGCCGGCCTGTCGATGGCCGGCATCCCGCCGCTGCTCGGGTTCGTCAGCAAGGAGTACCTGTTCCAGGGCCTCTTCCAGGCCGACGTCGTGCCCGGTGCCGGCCTGGTGGCCGGGGTGCTGGGCGTCACGGCCTCCGCGCTCACCACCGCCTACGGCCTGCGGATCTTCTTCGGCGCCTTCGGCGGCGTGACCCGCCAACCCGACCTGTACGAGCCCTCGCCGGCCTTCCTGGCGCCCGCAGTGGTGCCGGCTCTCGCGGGGCTGGTCCTGGGGTCGGGCATCAACCTGCTCAACCCGGTCGTGGTCCGGGCCGGTGCCGACGTGCTGCCCGATGCGCCGATGCGGCCCTTCCAGTTCTGGCACGGACTCAGTCCGGAGATCGTCATGTCGGCGGTCGCCGTCAGCACCGGGCTGGTGCTGTTCCTGCGGCGACGGCAGGTCGACCGGCTGCTGGACCGGGTGCCACTGCCCGACGGTGGTGCACTGTTCGACCGGGCCCACGACGGCGTGCTGGCCTTCGGCCGGTGGGTGGGCAGCCCGGACCGCCAGGAGGGACTGGCCGGCCACCTGGCCCGCCCGCTGGTCGTCATCGCCGCGCTCGGGATCGCCGGGTCGTCCGCCCTCGAGGGGTTGCCGGCCCGCAACGCCACCGACGCCGCCCTCGACTGGCCGGTGGTCGTCCTGGTCGCGGGCGCCGTCGTCGGCACGGTGGTCGTCCGCTCGACGCTGGCGGTCGTCGCGCTGCTGGGCATGGTGGGGCTGCTGGTCTCCGCCTGGTTCCTCCTGGCCGGTGCGCCGGACGTCGCGCTGACCCTGCTCCTGGTCGAGGTGCTGACCGCGGTCGTCGTCGTGCTCGTCCTGCGCGGAGGGCCCCGGCAGCTGCCCCGGGTGCAGCGCCGCCGTCTGCTCCAGGCCGGCGCGCTGGCGCTGGCCTGCGGTCTCGCGGCGGCTGCGGCCACGGTCGCACTCACCGGCCGCCGGGGGTCGTCGGTGGCCGGCGACTGGTTCCTCCGCACCGCCGAACCCGCGACGGGAGGCAGCAACGTGGTCAACACGATCCTGGTGGACTTCCGCGCGATGGACACCCTCGGTGAGGCAGTGGTGCTGGGCGTCGCGGCCCTGGGCCTCCTCGCCCTCTTCGGCGACGGTCCCGCCCGGTCCCGCCGGCCGGCACCGGCCGCCCGGCGCGCGGCCAGCGGCACCGACGTGGTGCTGGAGGCGAGCGGGCGGCTGATCGTCCCCGGCGTGGCGCTGCTGGCGGTGGTCCTCCTCTGGCGGGGGCACGACGCGCCCGGCGGGGGGTTCATCGCCGCGCTGGTCTCCGGGGCGGCCGTGGCCCTGTCCCAGCTGGCCCACGGCCGGCTGCCGCGGTGGCTGCGCCCGGACGTGCTGGTGGGTGCCGGCCTGCTCCTCGCGCTCGGCACCGGGCTGCTCGGCGGCGTGCTCGGCGGCGCGTTCCTGGCTCCCTTCGACCTGCCGCTGCTGGGGGCGGTCGGCGTCGGTTCCGCCCTGCTGTTCGACACCGGCGTGCTGCTGATGGTCCTCGGCCTGGTCGTCGCCACCCTCGACCGGCTCGGCGACCGGCCGGAGCCCGTCGGCCCCGTGCAGCCGCCGGTCCGGTCCGAGGTGGCGCCCGGCCCGGAGCCCCGGACCGGCGCGGACCTCGCGGTCACCGGCAGGACGGTGTCGTCATGAGCGCGGCCGTGCTGATCGGGGTGCTGGTGGCCGGCGGTGTCTGGCTGGTGCTGCAGCGGGGGCCCCTGCCCGTGGTCTTCGGGTTCGTGCTGCTGGGCCACGCGGTCAACGTGCTGCTCCTCGCCGCCGGGGGCACCGACCGCCGCGGCGCGCCGTTCGCCGGCCGCGGTGCTCCCGCGACGACGGCGGACCCGCTGCCCCAGGCGTTCGTGCTGACCGCCATCGTCATCGCCTTCGGCATCACCGTCTACCTGCTGGGCCTCGTGCGGGCGGAACGCCCCGACGAGGCCGCCCCGGACCCCGGTGACCCCGACCCCGTCGACGCCCGGGACGGGGAGCGCGACGACGCCCACCGGATCGGCGGTGCGCCGTGAGCCCGGCCCTGCTGGTCGTCCCCGTCGCGGCCCCGCTCGCCGCCGCGGGGGTGCTCGTGCTCGCCGGGCGGCGCTCCCCGGTGCTCGTCCGGGTGGTCGGGTGGGGTGTCAGCGCGCTGGTGCTGGCGGTCGGCGCCGTCCTGCTCGCCGCGACGGTCGAGGGGCAGCTCACCACCGCCCGGCTGGGTGGCTGGCCGCCGGGCATCGCCATCGTGCTGGTGGCCGACGTGCTGAGCGCGCTGCTGCTGGTGGTCACGTCCGCGCTCGTGCTGGTCAGCCTGGTGTTCGCGGCGGCGACGGGGGAGGACGACGGGTCCTTCGTGCCGCTGGCCCTGGTGCTGTCCACCGGGGTCTACGGCGCGCTGCTCACCGGCGACCTGTTCAACCTGTTCGTCTTCGTCGAGGTCATGCTCGTGCCGAGCTACGTGCTGCTCGTCGCCGGGGGCGGGGCGCGGCGGCTGGCGGCCGGACGCCGTTACCTGGCGGTGAACCTGCTCGCCTCCACCCTGTTCCTGGCCGGCGTCGGGCTGGTCTACGGCGTGACCGGCACGGTGGCCCTGGGCGAGCTGGCGGGCGCTGCCGCGGCCCCGGAGGTGGGGATCGCCGGCGCGGTGGTCCTGGTCGCGCTGGCGGTCAAGGCCGCCGTCGTCCCGTTGCACAGCTGGCTGCCCGGCTCGTACGCCGCGGCCGGGCCGGCGGTGGTCGTGCTCTTCTCCGGACTGCTGACCAAGGTCGGGGTGTACGCCCTCTACCGGATCTGGTCGGTGGTCTTCGACGGGGACCGGCGCTGGCTGTGGCTGCTCATGGCCGCCGGCGTGGCCACCATGGTCATCGGTGTGCTGGGCGCCGTGGGGGAGCGGACCATGCGGTCGGTGCTCACCTTCCACATGGTCAGCCAGATCGGCTACATGGTCGTCGGACTGGCCCTGTCCACCGTCGCGGGACTGGCCGCCGGGATCTTCTTCCTGGTGCAGTACGTGCTGGTCAAGGCGGCGCTGCTGATGTGCGCGGGCGCGGTGGAGGTCACTCACGGCACGGACGAGCTGGCCCGCTTGCGCGGCCTGGGTCGGCGGGAGCCCGCACTGGCCGTGGCCTTCGGGCTCTCGGCGCTCGCCCTGGTCGGCGTCCCCCCGCTCTCCGGGTTCGTCGCGAAGCTCGCCCTGCTCGACGCGACGCTGGACGCCGGGCAGCACGTGGCGGCCGGGGTCGTCGTCGTCGTCAGCCTGCTCACGCTGACCTCGATGCTCAAGGTCTGGAACGCTGTCTTCACCGAGGCCGCGCCGGAGCCCGGTGGGCCTGGCGCGGCCGGTCCGGACGCCGGCCCGGGGCAGCCGGGCGTGGTGGTGGCGCCCCCCGCCACGCGGCCGAGGGTGCGGCCGGCGCTGGTCGCGCCCGCGCTCCTGCTCGCCATCCTCGCGGTCGGGCTCGGCATCTGGGCCGAGCCGCTGCTCGCCGTCGCCGACGCGGCGGCCCGCGGCCTGGTGGACACGACGGCGTACGTGACGGCGGTGACCTCGTCGTGAGCCGCCCCGTCGCACCTGCCCGCGTGCCCACCGCGGTGGGCCGGGCCCGCCGGTCACGGCCCGCGCGGATCGCCGTCCTCTGCGGGGCGTACCTGCTCCGGTTCCTGCGGGCGAACCTGACGGTGGCCCGGGTGGTCGTCACCGGACGCCCGCCGCTGGCCCCGGCGGTGGTGGAGCTCGAGCTGCGGTGCCGGACGCCCACGGAGATCGCGGCGTTCATGGGGCTCATCACGCTCACCCCGGGCACCATGGCGCTCGCGCTGTCGCCGGACCGTGCGCACCTGACGGTGCACGGGATGCACGCCCCCGATCTCGCCGCCTTCCGCGCCGACCTCGGGGTGCTCGAGGACCAGTTGCTGGACGCCGTGCGCCCCCGCCGGGCGCCCGACGGCGCGGACTGACCGGGAGGTGGTGGAGGTGCTGCTGGATGCCGCGCTCGTCCTGCTGGGTCTGGCGCTGGCGCTGGCCATGGTGCGGATCGCGGTCGGCCCCACCGACGCCGACCGGGTGCTGGCGGTCGACCTCGGCTTCGCCGCGTTCATCGCCGCGGCCGCCCTGCTGGCGGTGCGGCTCGACGAACCGGTGCTGCTGGACCTGGTGCTCGTGGCCACCCTGGTCGGCTTCGTCGCGACGGTGGCCGTGGCCCGGCTGGTCGCCCGGGGGTCGTCGTGACGGTGCCGGTCGTCGTGGGCGGGGTGGCGGTGGCGCTGGGTGTGGCGCTGTTCGGGATCGCCGCACTCGGGCTCTTCCGGATGCCCGACGCCTACAACCGCGCCAACACGGTGACCAAGGCGGCGGGTCTGGGCGTCGTGTCCGTGCTCGTCGGCGTCGCGGTGCTGACCCCCGGCGTCCTGTCGGTGCTGATCCTGCTGGCGGCCGCGGCACTGCAGCTGCTCACCGTCCCCGTCGCGGGGGTGGCCATCGGGGAGGCCACCTGGCGATCGGGTGCCCCCCTGGCCCCGGGGACGCGGCAGGAGCGCGGCCCGACGGGGGGCGCGGGCCTGGTCCGGGCTGATCCCCCGGGTGGGGTGGAGCCGGGTTGAGGACGCTACGGATTCACGTACTGTGCTTCGCGTGACAACGCCTTCGCCGGGGTGGACCTTCCTCTCCAATCACGGGCACGTGCTGGTGAGCCTGGCCCTCGACCCCGACGTCCGGATGCGGGACGTCGCGGCCCTGGTCGGCATCACGGAGCGGGCCGTGCAGATGATCGTCAGAGACCTGGAGGACGCCGGCTTCGTCGTCCGCCAGCGGGTCGGCCGGCGCAACCGCTACACCGTGGTGACCCGGGGCCACTTCCGCCACCCGCTCGAGGACCACGTCCGCGTCGGGGACTTCCTCGCGCTGGTGACCGGGGACCGGACGCCGGCGCAGCCGGTCAGCGGCGGGCGCGCCTCGACCGGGCGAGCTTGACCGTTTCCTCGACCAGGAGCACCGAGGTCGCGACCGCGGCGCACACGGCCCACTGACCGGCGGTCAGCGAGGTGGTGTCGAAGAGCTCCTGCAGCGGTGGCAGCTGGACGACCAGCACCTGGAGCAGCACTACGACGACGAAGGACGTCCACAGCCACCGGTTGGTGAACAGGTGCGCGGTGAACACGGTCCCCTCCTCGGCGCGGGCGTTGAGCGCGTTGAAGAACTGGAAGAGCACGAAGGTCGTGAAGGCCATCGTGCCGCCCACGGCGGCGCCGGCCTGCGCGGTCGCCACCGCCAGCACGGTGAGCGTCCCGGTCGCCATGACCGCGCCGGCCCGGGCCATGCGCAGGACTCGGGTCCGGTTCAGGATGCGCTCCTGCGGCCGGCGCGGCGGGTCGTCCATGAGCCCGGGGCGGGCGGGGTCGACACCCAGGGCCATCGCGGGCGGGCCGTCCATGATGATGTTGACCCACAGCACCTGGATGGCGGTCAGCGGAGCCGCCAGGCCGGCCACCGAGGCGCCCAGGAAGGACAGGATCGCGCCCATGTTGGTGGAGAGCTGGAAACGGACGAACTTCACCACGTTGTCGTAGATCGCGCGTCCCTCGCGCACCGAGTCGACGATCGTGGCGATGTCGTCGTCGGTGAGGATCATGTCGCCGGCTTCCTTGGTCACCTCCGTGCCGGTGATGCCCATGGCCACGCCCATGTGCGCGGAGCGCAGGGCCGCGGCGTCGTTGACCCCGTCGCCGGTCATGGCGACCACGTGCCCCCGGGCGGTCAGCGCCGAGACGATGGCGACCTTGTGCTCGGGGGCGACGCGGGCGAAGACGCCGACGTCCTCGACCCGGTCGGAGAGCTGCTCCGGCGACATCCGGTCCAGCTCCTCACCGGTGACCACCTCGCCGCGGATGCCCAGCTCCCGCGCGATGGCCGCGGCCGTGTCGCGATGGTCCCCGGTGATCATCTTCACCGCGACACCGGCACGGGCGGCGACGGCGATGGCCTCGGCGGCCTGCGGTCGCGGCGGGTCGGCGATGCCGACCAGGCCGAGCAGCGTCAGGCCGGTCAGCCGCGCGGTGAGCTCGTCCCCGTCGGCGGGCACGTCGTCGGCCAGGGTGGTCGCCGCGGCGAGGACGCGGAGCCCCTGCGACGCCAGCGCCGACACCTCGGCCGCCAGCCGGTCGCGCTCGGCGCCGTCGACGGGGCGCACGCCGTCGGCGGTGAGCACGCTGCTGCTCCGGGCGAGCAGCACGTCCGGCGCCCCCTTGACCACGACCCGGGTCCGCCCGCCCTCGTCGTGGACGGTGGCCATGAACTTGCGCGCGCTGTCGAAGGGCAGCTCGCCGGTGCGCGGGCGGGCGGTGCGCAGCGCCGCCGCGTCGATCCCGGCCTTGGCCGCCGCGACCACCAGCGCGCCCTCGGTGGGGTCCCCGACGATGCCCGGCCGGTCGTCCGGGCCGGGGGCGAGGCCGGCGTCGCTGCACAGCACCAAGGGCTCGAGCAGCATGCCGGCGTCGTCGACCGGCTCCCCGCTCACCTCGTCGACGAGTGCCCCGGCGGGGCGGTACCCCTCGCCCTCGACGCGCACCCGGCGGCCGGCGTAGACCAGGGCCCGGACGGTCATCTGGTTGAGGGTCAGCGTGCCGGTCTTGTCGCTGCAGACCACGGTGGCCGCCCCGAGCGTCTCGACCGACGCGAGCCGCTTGACGATGGCCCCGCGCCGGGCCATCCGGGCCACGCCGAGGGCCAGGGTGAGGGCCAGGACGGCGGGCAGCCCCTCGGGCACGGTCGCGACGGCCAGCGCGACGGCGGAGAGCGCCAGCTCGCCGACGGACTCCCCGCGGGCCAGCGCGATCGTCGCGTAGGCGGCGATGGCGGCACAGCCGATGAACGCGATTCGCTTCCCGAGGGAGTCCAGCTGGACCTGCAGCGGCGTCTGGGGGTCGGTGCCGCTGCGCAGCAGCTCGGCGATGGCACCCACCTCGGTGCGCATGCCGGTGCTGGTCACCACCACCTCCGCCCGTCCCCGGGTGAGGCTGGTGTTCATGTAGACCATGTTGCTGCGGTCGCCCAGGGGCACCCGCTCGCCCGGACCGGCGTCCACCCGGGCGGTGTCCTTGGGCACCGGCTGGGACTCCCCGGTCAGCGCCGACTCGTCGACCTCGACCGAGTTCGCCACGACCAGCCGCCCGTCGGCGGGGACCCGATCGCCGGCCTCGAGCAGGACGACGTCCCCCGGCACCAGCTCCGCGGCGTCCACGACCCGGGCTGCGCCGTCCCGGCGGACCCGCGCGGTCGGCACCAGCATGTCGCGCAGCGCCTCCAGGCTCCGCTCGGCCTTGTTCTCCTGCACGAACCCGATGGTGGCGTTGACCAGCAGCACGACCAGGATGACGACGGTGTCCTTGAGGTCGCCGATGGCGCCGGCGAGCAGCGCGGCTCCCAGCAGGAGCAGGATCAGCAGGCTGCGGAACTGGTCGAGGAAGCGCAGGAGCGCGGGACGGCGCGGCTGCTCGGCGAGCCGGTTCTCACCGTGCTCGTCCCGGCGGCGGTCCACCTCGGCCGCCGGCAGGCCGCGGGCCGGGTCGACGGCCAGCGTCGCTGCGACGGCGTCCGCGGCGAGGAGGTGGGGACCGGGTTCGGTCGCCGGCTCCGTGGCGATCGGGCGGGGAGGAGCCGACTCGCTCATCTGCACACCTCTCGACGGGGGGCGACGGGACCCGGCGCCGGCGACGGGTCGGCCGCCAGCAGGGACGCGGTGGCGGGCAGGCTCGACGCTCCGCCCGCTCGTGGGGTCGGTGTGGGCGTCGTCCCGGGGGCGCGGCGGCCGGGCGCCCGGGCGATGGGGGGGTGGGGATGGCCGCGTGGGGCCCAGGCGCGGGTCTGCGGGTGCAGGCGGAGGGCGATCATGCCCAGCCACAGGACCAGGCCGAGCCAGGCCAGGACGTCCGACACGGGTACCACCCCCTGGGTGCGGGCCCCCCTACGGGCCCGCACCCAGTCTAGCGCAATGGAACTCGTGAAAACCAATTCCTACTGCGACGGCCTGGCCGGAGGGCGTGCCGGAGCACGACCAGCCCCGCCGCGTAGCAGGCAGCGGTGGTGAGCAGGACCGCCGGACGGCTGACCCGCTCCGGTCCGGCGGCGGTCAGCAGGACCAGTCCGACGCACACCAGGCCGATGCCCAGCGACGCGCTCGCACCGCGCAGTGCCGTGCCTGGCGGTTGCCGGGCCGCCCGGGACCGGTCTCCCGTGCGCCGCTCGGCGCCGCCGACGACGACGACCAGCGCCACCAGCACGAGCGCGCAGGCCAGGAGCCACAGCGGGCGCAGGGCGAACCACCCGGCCGTCAGCGGCTCGGGCGAGGGGAGGACCCCGGTCAGGTACAGCGCCGGCGCAGCCACCAGCACCGGGACCAGGTGCCACAGGTACAGGGTGAGGGCGGTCGCGTTGACGGC
The DNA here is from genome assembly GCF_011758655.1 of Modestobacter marinus. Taxonomy (NCBI): domain Bacteria; kingdom Bacillati; phylum Actinomycetota; class Actinomycetes; order Geodermatophilales; family Geodermatophilaceae; genus Modestobacter; species Modestobacter marinus. Next base: position 21,065 of record NZ_JAAMPA010000001.1, on the reverse strand, counting down.
GGCGGTCGCCGCCCACACCGCCGGGCGGCGGCACAGCCCGGCCAGCCGGTCCCGCAGCAGCAGGACCAGCCCGGCCTGGGCGACGCCGTGGGCCAGCAGCGCGAGCGTGGGCGGTGCGGTGTTCGAGAACGGGTCGCCCGGGACACCGAGCATGGCCAGCGGCCAGGGGCCCAGCGCCACGAGCCCGACCGCCACCGACCCGCCACCGGCGAGCAGCGCAGCGGGGGCCCGGTGATGGGCCAGCAGCGTGCCGGTCCGCCATGCCATCCCCAGCGCGTAGAGGCACAGCCAGACCAGCACGTAGTTCGCCGCTCCCGCCAGGTCCTCTCCCGACAGCAGCCGCAGCCCGTCGGACGCGACGACCGCCAGCGCCAGGCCCAGCGGCACCCGCAGGCCCCACCGACGGTGCGCCGCCACCAGCAGCGGGGTGGCCGCGACGACCACGACGTAGACCGCCAGGAACCACAGGGGGAGCGCGACCAGCCAGGCGGCCGTGCCCACCACCGGGCCCCCGACCAGCGGGCCGGCGAGTGCCGTCGCCGCCAGGACGGCCAGCAGGAAGAGCGTGGTCGGCCGGAGCAGCCGGTCCAGCCGGTCGGCGAGCCAGCCCGGCGTCGTCCGGCCGCGGTCCCGGGCCGACTGCCAGGACGCCATGCCGGCGTACCCGCCGACGAGGAAGAACAGCGGCATCACCTGCAGCAGCCAGGACAGCCACTCCGCCGGCGGCCACGACCCGAGCGCGTTGGAGCCGGTCAGCCGACCGTCCCGGACGACGACCACCACCGCCGTCCAGTGGCCGAGGACGACGACGAGGAGCGCGACGGCGCGCACCAGGTCCACCACGCGGTCACGGCTGTCCGGTGTCCCGGCGACCAGTGCCCGCAGGGACGCCACCCCACGGCCCGCCACGTCGACCACCTCCTGTGCGCCCGCCTGCCGGGCGTGGTGCCGGCGCCCTCAGGTGCCGGGACGGAAGCGCTCGCGCAGCGCCGGCGGGATGCGGCCGAGCTCGTCGTCGGGGAACGGGGCCAGCAGCTGCCACGCCAGGTCGAGTGTCTCCGCGATGCTGCGCCGCCCGTCGCCCTGCCCGACGAACTCCCGCTCGAAGCGGGTCGAGAAGGCCAGGGAGCGCCGGTCCTCCTCCGACAGGGCCCCCTCGCCGACGATGGACAGCAGCCGGCGCACCTCGACACCCCGGGCGTGGCAGGCGTACAGCTGGTCGGCGACCGGCCGGTGGTCCTCGCGGGTGCGTCCCGCCCCGATCCCGGCGTTCATCAGTCGCGACAGCGACGGCAGCACGTCGATGGGCGGGGAGACCCCGGTGCGGGTCAGCTCGCGGGAGAGCACCACCTGTCCCTCGGTGATGTACCCGGTCAGGTCGGGCACGGGGTGGCTGATGTCGTCGTCGGGCATCGACAGGATCGGCAGCTGCGTCACCGACCCCGAGCGGCCGCGGACCCGCCCGGCGCGCTCGTACAGCGTGGCCAGGTCGGTGTACATGTAACCCGGGTAGCCGCGGCGCCCGGGCAGTTCCTCGCGGGCGGCCGAGATCTCCCGCAGCGCCTCGCAGTAGCTGGTCATGTCGGTGAGCACGACCAGCACGTGCAGGTCGTGCTCGTAGGCCAGGTGCTCGGCGATGGTCAGCGCCACGCGGGGGGTGAGGATGCGCTCGACGGTCGGGTCCTCGGCGAGGTTGAGCAGGAGCACCGAGCGCGCCAGCGACCCGGCGCTGACCAGCCGCTCGGTGAAGAAGTCGGCCGTGCGCCGGGTGACGCCCATGGCGGCGAAGACCACCGCGAACCCCTCCTGGTCGCCGGGCACGCGGGCCTCGGTGGCGATGCGGGCGGCGAGCTCGTCGGCCGGCAGGCCGTAGCCGGAGAAGATCGGCAGCTTCTGCCCGCGGACGAGGGTCAGCAGGGCGTCGATCGCCGAGACCCCGGTCTCGATGAACTCGTCGGGGTGGTCCCGCGCCACCGGGTTCAGCGGCAGGCCGTTGACGTCGCGCTCCTGATCGGCCACCGGATCGGGGCCCCCGTCGCGCGGGCGGCCGGCGCCGTCGAGGACCCGCCCGAGCAGGTCCAGGCCCACACCCGTGCGGGCCGGCCGGCCACGGGAGACGACCGTGGTGCCCGCCCGCCCGACGCCTGCGGTACCGCCGAAGACCTGGACGACGGCGCGACCGCCGTCGACCTCCAGCACCTGTCCGCGCCGGAGCAGGGGCGCGCCGTGGGCGTCGACGCCGGCCGCGACGTCGACGAACTCCCCGTAGGTCAGGTCCTCGGCCCCCTCGACCACCAGCAGCGGGCCGGCGATGCGGTCGACCGCGGTGTGCACGATGGTGTACAGGCGCTCTGCTCGCGGCGCCGGGACGGTGGTCATCGTCTCCCCTCCCATGGGGTCGTCACAGCGCCGCCAGGGCTCGGCGCACGCGGTCGCCGAGGACGCCGGCCTCGGTGTCGGCGTCGTCGGCGTCCCACTGCTTCATCCCGGCCAGCAGGCCCAGCTCCGGGCAGGTGACCAGCCGGCCGACGTCCACCCCGCCGCCCAGGGCGGCGGTCATCGCCTGGTGCACCTCGTGCAGCACCCGCAGCATCGCCACGGACTTCCGCGGCGCGCAGCTGGCGTCGCGGTCGTCGAAGGAGGACTGCTGCAGGAAGACCTGCCGCAGCAGCTGCCCGGTGCGCAGCACGACCCGCTGCTCGGGGGCGAGGGCCTCCATGCCGAGCAGCTGGACGACGTCCTGCAGGGCGCCCTCCTGCTGCAGCAGCGCCAGCGCCCACGACCGCAGCGCCGACCAGTCCGGGGCGACCTCCGCGTCGAACCAGGCGGCGACGTCGTACTGGGAGAAGCTGCGCGTCCAGTTGACCGCCGGGTAGTGGCGCTGGCGCGCCAGGGTGGTGTCCAGCGCCCAGAAGGAGCCGGCCAGCCGCAGGCTGTTCTGGGTGATCGGCTCGGAGAAGTCGCCGCCCGCCGGCGAGACGGCCCCGACCACGGTGACCGACCCCAGGCGCTCGGACGGCGCGGTCGTGCCGCCGGAGCCGCCCAGGCAGACCACCCGGCCCGAGCGTTCGTAGAAGCCGGCCAGCCGGGAGGCGAGGTAGGCCGGGTAGCCGTCCTCGGCCGGGATCTCCTCCAGCCGGGTGGACACCTCGCGCAGCGCCTCGCCCCAGCGGCTGGTGCTGTCGGCCATCAGCGCCACGTCGTAGCCCTGGTCGCGGAAGTACTCGGCCACGGTCATGCCGGTGTAGATGCTCGCCTCCCGCGCGGCCACCGGCATGTTGCTGGTGTTGGCCACCAGCACCGTGCGCTCCATCAGCGGTGCCCCGTTGCGCGGGTCGACCAGCTCGGGGAACTCCTGCAGCACCTCGGTCAGCTCGTTGCCACGCTCGCCGCAGCCGACGTAGACGACCACGTCGGCCGCGGCGTGCTTGGCCAGCGTCTGCTCCGTCATCGTCTTCCCGGTGCCGAAGCCGCCAGGGATGATCGCGCTGCCGCCCGCCGCCAGGGGGAAGAGCACGTCCAGCACCCGCTGCCCGGTGACCAGCGGCCGGTCCAGCGGCAGCCGGGCGCGCACCGGCCGGGGTTCGCGCACCGGCCAGCGCCGCAGCATGGGCACCGGCCGGTCGTCGACGAGCACGACCGGCTCCTCGACGGTGGCCGGCCCGGGGTGGACCGCGGTGACCGTGCCGCTGATGCCGTGCGGGACGAGGACGCGGTGCTCGAGGGCGGCGGTCTCGGCGACCGTGCCCAGCAGGTCGCCGGGCTCCACCTGCCGGCCGGGGCGGACCGCCGGCCGGAAGTCCCACCGCCGGGTGCGGTCCAGGTGCGGCGGGTCGGCCCCACGCGGCACGAACGGGTGGCGGGGGGCGCCGTCGGCGGTGGTGCCGGCCAGCAGCTCCAGCGGTCGCCCCGTGCCGTCGACGATGCTGCCGAGGAGACCGGGGCCGAGCTCGGCCAGCAGCGGGGTGCCGGTGGCCACGACCGGGTCACCCACCCGCAGGCCGGTCGTGTCCTCGAAGACCTGGACGGTCACCAGGTCGCGCTCGATGCGGATGGCCTCGCCGGGCAGCCCTTCCGCGCCGACCCGGACCACGTCGAACAGCCGCACGCCGGGCAGTCCCGCGGCCGTCACGACCGGCCCGGCGACCCGTTCCAGCCACCCGGTCCTGCCCGCGGGCTCCCCCGAGGTGGACGAGGTCGGGGTCAGAGCCGCCGCGGGGTGCTGGGTGCTGGTCATGTCCGTGTCCCTCCCGGGCTGAAGGTGATCTCGTAGCCGACGGACCGGGCCAGCAGTTCCTGCACTCGGGAGCGCCGGGTGCCCGCCGCCCCGCTGTCCTCGGCCGGCAGCGGCAGGACCAGCGGCACGCTCCGGGAGCTCCAGTCCGCGCGCACCGCGGCGGGCAGCTCGGCCCAGGTCCGCTCGGCGACCGCGATCACCCCACGCGACCCGCCGGCGATCTCTCGGTCCACGACCTGCCGGACGGTGTCCGGGTCGCCGGCCACGACCGTCCGCGTGCCGGCGAGCCGGAAGCCGGCCGCGGTGTCGGCGGGGACGATGACGAGGAGGTCGGCCGGCCAGGGCGCCCCGGTGCTGTGTGGCGGGTCCAGCGGGGCTCCCGGCCCGGTCATGCGGGCACTCCTGCGCGCGGCGTCCGCGCGGACGCGGTTGCAGCCGGGCCGGCTGGGCCCTCCGGTTCCCCGGACCCGGGCTCGGCGAGCAGCACGACCCGGCGCAGCTCCCGGGCCTCGACCTCGACGGCCGCGGTGAAGCCCAGGGGCACGTCGACACCCAGGGGGTCACCGGTGCGCCACCCGGCCAGCGCCTGCTGCGCCCGGTGTTCCTCCAGCTCCCCGGCCAGCTCGGCAGCCCGGCCGGTGGCCAGCGCCCGGTCGACCGCACCCCGCCACGCGGCCGGGAGGCCCGGGGGAGGACCGCCACCCGCAGCGACCGCGACGAGGGCACCCACGGACAGCTGCCCCGGGGGCAGCAGGCGCTCCGGGAGCGCCTCGGGAGCCCGGCCGGCGTTCCGGCACCGCAGCGCGGACAGCAGGTTGGCGGCGTCCCGCTCGTCGGCGAGGAAGCGGCGCAGCCGCTCGGCGGGCCTGCCCAGCTCGGCGAGCCGGCCGTCCGCCCGGGCGGACGCCGCGCGGGCGACGGCCGTCTCCAGCTCCGGGAGGTCACCGTGCAGCAGGTACCGGTCCCACGCCCCGGCCAGGGCCCTCGCGGTCCCCGGGTCGGGCAGCCGCGCGGCGGTCAACCGCTGCACCACCGCCTCCGGCTCCTCGGCGACCACCTCTCGGGCGGCCGTGGGCGTCACCGCGCCGACGCCGTGCAGGGCCGCCAGGACGTCCTCCTCCGGCAGGTGGTGCGCCGCGCCGCGCAGCAGCGTCAGGGTGTCGGCCAGGTCGTAGCGGGCCAGCAGGACGGCGACGACCTCCCCGGCCCGTTCCCGGTACACCTGACCGACGCCGCGCAGCGCCGTCCGCCGCCGCTCCTCGACCGCCCGGAGCACCGCCGGGCGGTCGTCCCGGCCGGTGCCGGTGACCGCGCCGAGGAACGCCCCGTGCGCCGTGCCACGCAGTCCGGCGACGAGGCCGGGGAGGTCACGCCCGGCGAGGCGGGCACGAGCCGGTCCGTCCAGCAGCGTGTGCCACCGGGCCCTGAGCCGGGTGTTGCCCATGACGAAGTCGGGCCGGTCCGTCCGGGTGGTCACGGCCGGTCCTCGGGTGCGCCTGCTGCGGCCCGGGCCCACCGGGTGGCGGTCGCTGCCCGCTGGGCCGGCCACGCCGTGGCCAGCCGCGTCTCCAGCGTGTCGTCGACGTACCGGCCACGGTCGTCGGCCACCAGGCACCCGCCCCAGGCGGTCAGGTCCGCGGTGATCGTCAGGTCCGCGGGCTGGGTCCCCGGCAGCAGCCGGCGGACGCGGTCGGCATCGCGCCGGTCGACCCGGACGCCGACCGGCTCCGGGAGCACGGCCAGCGCCTCGGCCAGGCAGCCCGCCAGGACCTCGTCGTAGCCGGGGTGCGCCCGGAGGTCGGCGAGCCGCTGCTCGCCGCGCTCCCGGACCGCGCGCAGCGCCTCCGCCCGCGCGGCGCGCACCTCGGCCGCGGCCTCGGTGCGGGCCGCGGCCACGATCCGGGCCGCCTCGCGGCGTCCGGTCTGCTCGGCGGCGGCCAGCGCGGCGGAGCGCACCCGGTCCGCCTCCGCCGCCGCCTCGCGGGTCAGTCGGTCGGCCTCGTCGGCGGCTGCCTGGTGGGCCCGCTCGAGCTCCGCGGCAGCGTCGTCGTCCAGTGACCTCAGCAGGTCGGTGAGGCTCACGTCAGCCACCCAGCAGCAGGATGATCATGGCGGCCACGGCGAAGCCGAGGATCACCGTGGTCTCCGGCAGGGCGACGAACAGGATCGCCCGGCCGGTGAGCTCGGGCTTCTCCGCGACGGCGCCCATCGCCGCGGCACCGATCCTGGCCTGGGCGATGCCGGCGGCCAGGGCAGCGAGGCCGACGGCCAGGCCGGCTCCGATGGCGAGCAGTCCCATTTCCATGACGTCGTCCTCTCGTCCCAGTGGTCCCCGGCGGTCCCGGGTGTCATCGGCCGGCCGGCTCCGGCAGCCGCGGCGGCTGCCGGGCCGGCTCGGGGGTCGGGGTGTGCCACGGGGCGGTGTCCGGGAGCGGTCCGGCCGCCGCGGTGGCCGGTTCCGGGAGGCCGGCGCCCAGCGGGGCGAACAGGCGGCCACCACCGTCGTAGAACGTGCTGAAGAACTCCACGTAGTGCAGTCGCAGCGCCTGGATCATCGGGCTGAAGCCGGCCAACGCCAGGTTGAGCGTGTGGAAGAAGACCGCGATGAGCAGCCCCAGCACCAGCGGGGCCTGCCGCGCCAGCTCGTTGGCCACGATGGCCAGGTACACCGACGCGAGGCCGACAGCGGCCAGCCGCAGGTAGGACAGGACGTGTCCGATGGTCCCGATCAGCTCCAGCGGCCCGAGCAGCACCCCGAGCGCGCCGTGCACCACCGAGATCAGGACGACGCCGACCACGACGGCGGCGGCCGCGAACGGCAGCGCCCCGCCGGGCAGCGCCGACACCACCACACCTGCCAGGGCGAAGAGGCCGGTGAGAGCCAGCAGGGTGCCCGCCCGTTCCAGCACGTGGCCGGTGTGCCGCTGGCTGACGGCGTGCCACAGTCCCAGCAGCAGCCCCAGGACGACGTGCGCGACGCCGACGCCGAGGACGAACAGCAGCAGCGGGGTCAGTGCATCCGGGCCGCCCCGGTAGAACCACAGCGCCGGCATGTCCAGGGCGTAGCGACCGAAGTCGCCGAACAGCTCGCCGTAGAGGAGGCCGAAGACGGTCGCCCAGCAGCCGCCGGCCACGAGCACGCGTCCCAGGTCGGCAGCGACGTCGTGCCGCCCGCCCCAGCGGCGGCGGACCTCCCACCCGATGGCGACCAGCAGCACCCCGTAGCCCACGTCGCCCACCATCATCCCGAACAGCAGGGGGAGGGCCACGGCCATCAGGCCGGTGGGATCGGGGCCGGTGTGGCCGGGCCAGGAGAGGAAGCCGACCAGCCGCTCGAAGGGCCGGAACAGGGGGAGGTTGCGCAGCAGGGTCGGGGGGGTGCCCAGGCGGTGCCGGGCAGCCACCTCGGTCACGACCACCGGGGTACCGAGGCCCCCGACGGCGTCGCGCACCACGCCGACCCGCGAGCGGGGCGTCCACACACGCAGGGCGAACGTCCGGCTGCCCAGGTCGGCCGCGCGGGCCGCCGCCGACCGCTCCGCCTGTGCGGCGAGGACCCCACAGGCGAGCCTCAGCTCCGGCACGGCCGGGGACAGTGCGTCGCGCACCGCCGCCTCCGCCCGGGCCAGTTCCTGCGGGAGGGCCGCCAGCCGCGCGCCGAGGGCATCGACGGTCGAGGCCAACGACTGGCCGGCGTACCCCTCGGGCAGGTCGATGCGGGTGATGCGGTCCCGGCCCAGCAGCTCCTCGACCTCGGCGACCGCAGCCGCGGGCACGACGAGCAGGCAGCTGACCGTGCCCCCATCGGCGGCGCTCACCAGCAGCTGACTGCCCCCCAGCGCCGTGCGCAGTTGCCCGCGCAGCTCGTCCGTGACGGTGCCGTCGGGGTCGTCGAGGACCAGGGCCAGCGTGGCCAGGCGCAACGCGGCCAGCTCGGCGTCGGTGAGCTCGGCGAGCTCGGGCACCAGCGGCAGCAGTGCGGACAGCGACGCCCAGGTCCTCGGCAGGCCGTCGACCTCGGCGCGGAGCCGGTCGACCGCGGCCTGCAGACCGGTGGTGCGGATCTCCTCGAGCTGGACCTGCTGCGCCAGCTCGGCCCGGTCCGGCTCGCGGACCCCAGGGGGCGGGAGCGTGGGGGTGCGGTCGGGCGGGTCGGCCAGCTCGAGCAGTCGGGTGGCCCGGGCCAGCAGCTCGGCGGTGCCGCGGTTCTCGTCATCGGCGGCTGCCGGTCCGCCGGGCACCACCTCGGCGGTGCGGACGGTCTGCAGGCCCGCCAGCACCTGGTCCAGGCGGTCGCGGTGGCCGAGCAGCTCGAGCTGCGTCATGGGGACCTGCACGTCACCGCTCCGTTCCGGGCGGCGTGCCGGGCCGGGGCGGGAGCACCGCTGCGAGGAGGTCGGCCACGTCGTCCCCGGCCGCGGCCTCCGCGACCGTTCGCAGCTCCGCCGACCGCCGGGCGCCGTCGGCCCGGAGCGCGGCTGCGCTCTCCTCCGCCGCGGCGAGCAGCTCGGCGATCCGCCGGCGACCGAGCTCCTCGGCCTCGGCGGCGGCTGCCTCGCGCACCGCCTGTGCCTCGGCCTGCGCCCGGCTGACCACCGCGGTCGCGCTGCGGGCGTCCGCCAGGCGGTCGGCGATCTCATCCTCCAGCCCGCGCACTGCGCGCAGCGTCTCCGTGCTCACCGTCGACCTCCTGTCGTGACCAGCGGCCGCCCACGACCGGTGGGCCGTTCCGAGCTCCCGCGCCGTGCGCGGGCACGAGCGCGGGCGCGTCTGAGGCGCGCGGTCTCCTCGCGCTCGCGCTCCTCGAGCGTCAGCGCGATGCGGCGTGCGTCGGCCCGGAGCCGGGGGATCACCACGTGCTCCAGGCCGTTGACCTGGCGGGTGGTGCGGGAGATCTCCTCGGCCAGCCGGCGCACGGTCAGCTCCAGCGCGGCGAGGTCCAGCAGGCGGTCGACCAGGTCCTCGTGGGCGGCGGCCGCGCGGTCGATCTCCGGGCGGGCGACCGCGGTGGCGTAGCCGCGGTCGAACGCCGTCCGGCGGACGTCTGCGTGCGCGGCGTCCACGACCACCACGCCGGCGACGGATGCGGCGGTCAGCTGCACCCCCACACGGCCGGCCGCGGCGAAGGACGCCGACTCGACCGCTTCGCTGCCCAGCTCGGCCCGCGCCCGGTGCAGCTGGGTCCGCGCCCGGCCGGAGTCCAGTGACATCTCCTCGAGGCGCTGGATCAGCAGCACGCTGCGGCCGTGGAAGGCGCGCACCAGCGCGGATCGCTTGTCCTGCAGCAGGTCCCGCCCCTGCGCGGCCAGGCCGGCCTGCCGACGGCGGGCGAGCAGTTCGCTGCGGGTCGGGCTGGGAGCGGTCATGTGACCTCCGCGGCATGAGCGGCCGTTGCGTCACGGACCGGGTGGTCGGTGACGCCGAATCCTGCTGTTTTGGGAACGAACATACACGAAGTTCAGTTCCCAAGACGGTCACGTCACCACCCTCGGTCCCCGCCGTCCTCGCCGGCCCGCCCGAACGCGGTCAGGAAGGCCCGGACCGTGCGCATCCCGCTCCCCGGATCGACCACCGGACAGTCGAGGTGCACCGTGTAGTGGTTGCGCCGCCCCCGTCGGACGCGGTGCAGGCAGCCGCTGCGCTCCAGGTCCTGCAGCAGGTTGACCGCGGTGCGGGGGGTGACGCCCACGGCGTCGGCCAGTTCGCGGATGCGCGCATCCGGGCGCTGGGCCGCGGCCAGGAGCATCAGGGCGTGGTGGGTGAGCAGCTGCACGGGGTGGTCCGGTCGGGCGTGCGGCCACGGGGTGGCCCGTTCCGTGTCGGCCACGGGGGGTCGGTCGGCGGCTGGGTGGACGCTCGGCTGGTGCGGACGTGCGGCGGGGGTCCCGACGTCCGCGGCCGCGTCCGTGCGGATGGTCACGGTGTGCCGCCCCTCGACTGCCGTGGGGGCGACCCCGCGGCCCGGAGTGTCCTGTCCGATACCAAACAGACGATACTGGATTTACGAGATTGAGTTCGCTAGTATCCAGATGTCGAACTCCCCGTGAGGCGGTGTCACCGATGGCCTACCAGTGTCCGCTGTGCGGACTGCGCTTCAGCTACCGCACGATGCTCAGTTACCACGTCCGCGAAGACCACCGGCCCCAGCGGTCCACCGCACCGTCCCGGCGCACGCCCGCGCCGGCCGGGCCGCCGCCCGGGCCGGATCCACGGCCGTGAACCGCCCGGTGCCAGGGGAGGCCGTCGCGGCCACCGCGGACCCGCTCACATCGCTCACCGTCCTGGGCTGGCTGCTGCTGGCGGCCGTGGTGGTCGCGGCAGTCGCCCGGGTGGCGGGTGCCCGCCCGGACGACGACGCCCCTCCCGCCGGCGGGGGCGGCCGGCCGCAGCGTCGGCCTCCGGTGCGCGGGCAGGCGGGCACCGCGTCGACCGGCGCCTTCCGGTTGCCCCCGGTACCCGGGCGACCTCGGGACCGGGCTGCCCGTCGCGCGACCTCCTCGCGTGTCACCGCCGGTCGTCGGAGGAGGAGTCGTTCCGCGGGTCGGTCCTGCAGCACCGGTCTGCGGCCCGTCGTCCGGACGGCGGACGAGCCGGGCCCGCTGTCCGCAGCGGTCAGTCCACCCCGGTCAGGCTGACGAACCCCCACACGTGCTTGCGGCCGTCCTCGGGGGCCCAGCCGTGGGCGGCGCACAGCCGGGCGATGAGGTGCAGGCCCAGGCCGCCGTGGGCCGGGTCGCGGTCCACCGCGGGCACGGGCTCGTCCCGGGGATCGGCGTCGGTGACGTCGATCAGCCAGCCGGTGAGGGCGCCGGTGACCGTGGTGAACACCGGTGGGAGGCCGTGCCGGACGCCGTTGGACGCCAGCTCCTCGAAGATGAGCAGCAGCCGCTCGACGGCTGCCTCGTCGGCGTCCGAGTCCTCCGGGCTCCGGCCGGCCGGCAGCGCCTCGGCGCGCAGCTGCTGGCGGTAGCGGGTCAGGTCGACGGGGCGGCGCAGCTCCCAGTTCCACGACCGCCACACCTGCAGCGGACGCGGCGGGGTGAGCATCGGCCAGGCGAGGCCGCTCACTCCGACCCCTCCAGCGAGGAGGGCACGACGTTGGGGCCGGCCTCCGCGGGGCGGGGACGGTCCTGCCGGTGCAACCGCACGGCGACCAGCGCGACGTCGTCGTCCGGGCGTCCGTGCACCATCCGGTCCAGCACCCCGTCGACCAGCTCGTCCAGCGAGGCACCGGCCAGGTCCTCGGCGGCCTGGACGAGCCGGGCCAGCCCGTCGTCGAGCGAGGCGTCCCGGCGCTCGATCAGCCCGTCGGTGTAGAGCAGCACGCTGGACCCGCGCTCGAGGGTCTGCACCCGCTCCCGCCGCTGCGCGTTCGGGTCGACCCCCAGGAGCAGGTCGCCCCGGCCGTCGTCCAGCACGGTGACCGCGCCGTCCGGCGAGACGACCAGCGGCGGCGGGTGCCCGGCGCTGGCCCACACCATCCGGGTCACCCCCTCCCGCACCTCCTCCGGCGTCTGCTCGAACCGAGCCACCGCGGCGGTGGCGAGGGTGTGCACCATCAGCGTCTCCATCGACTCGTCGAGGCCGCGCAGCACCTCGGCCGGCCTGGCCCGGCTGTAGGTGGCGATCCCGCGGAGCAGCCCGCGCAACTGGCCCATGGCCGCGGCGGCGGCGGTGTCGTGCCCGACGACGTCCCCGATCACCAGCATGGTCGTGCCACCCGGCTGCAGGAAGGCGTCGTACCAGTCCCCGCCCACCTGGGCGGCCTCGGCGGCGGGCAGGTACCGGACCACGATCTGCGCGTGGTCCGGTTCCGGCGGCTCGGTGAGCAGGCTGCGCTGCAGGCTCTCGGCGATCGTTGCCTGCGCGCTCGCCAGCCGGGCGTTGTCCAGCGCCAGCCCGATCCGGTCGGCGATCTCCTGCGCGGTGGACTCCCATGCCGGGTCCGTCGGCCGGGTGAGCGCGCTGAGCAGGGTCAGCGCACCGAACACGGTGCCGCGACCGCGCAGCGGCAGCTTGAGCGCCCGGGTCTCACCCAGCAGCTCCAGCTGGCGGCGGGCCTCCCCGACGGGCAGGGCCGCCGCCAGCTCGGCGCTCTCGAACGACACCGGCCGGCCGTCCTCCAGCACCTGGGCCAGCGACGTGTGCAGGTGCATCGTCTCCACCCGGGCCGACACGTAGCGGTCGAGCACCGGGCGCAGCGCCGGGTCCTCGTGCGCCCAGCCGGCGTCCCGGGCCCGGCCGTGCTCCTCGGCCACGGTCACGACGCAGGCGTCCGCCAGCGTCGGCACCAGCGTGCGCGGCAGCTCCCGGACGACGGCCATCACGTCGTCGGCCTCGACCAGCTCGGCGTTCACCCGGGCCAGCAGCGCCAGCCGGGCCGCGGAGCGCCCGGCCTCGTCCGCGGTCTGCTGCCGGTCGGTCACGTCGGAGAAGTACAGCGACAGCCCGTCGGGGGTGGGCCAGGCGAGCACCTCGAACCAGGCGTCCAGCGGGGCCGGGTACCACGCGGTGAGCGTCTGCGGTTCGCGGCTCTCCACGGCCTTGCGGTAGGCGGACTCGAACTCGTTGCCCACCGTGTCCGGGAAGACCTCCCAGATCGTGCGCCCCAGCAGCTCGGCCCGGTCACGTCCGAGCAGACGCTCGGCCGCCGCGTTGAACAGGGTGAACCGCCAGTCGGCGTCCATGGAGAGGAACCCCGAGGGCATCGCCTCGACCGTGCGGGAGGTGCGCCGTTCCGTCTCGCGGGCGGCCTCCACCTCCCTGGTGCGGGCGCTCAGCTCGGCCTGCAGCTGGTGGACCTGCGCCGCCCGGTGGTCCTTCTCGCCGTCCGGCCGGGTGGCGCCCTGCTCGCGGACGAAGTCGGTCAGGTCGTCGACCCGCTGCACGAACGCGGTCACCTCGCCGGCGTCGTCCAGGACGGGGATCGCGATCAGCGCCCACCAGCGGTCCTCGACCAGCCCGGTGCCGGGCACCACCAGCGGGTAGCGCTCGATGGGCAGCCCGTCGGGCCGGCCGGTGCTGCGGGCCCGCTCGAAGGAACGGGCGATGTAGGGGACGCCGTCGGGGTCCAGCGCGTCCGGGCCCGGCGGGAACGCGGTGAACAGCTCGGTGCCGACGATCTGCTCCGGCTCGACCCGCATGGTGCTCAGGTACGCCGGGTTCGCGTACCGGATCACCAGGTCCGGGGTGAGCACCAGGTGCGGCGCCGGCAGCGCAGCGAACAGCTGCGCGAAATCAGGGTCCACGGCCTTCTCTCTCGCCCGCCCCGGTGCTGGACGTGCCAGGGACTCCGTCGAGCAGTGTCCCAGAGGGAGCGGGAGCGGGCCGGGCGGCGCAAGGGGACGGCGTCAGTGCACGGGCACGGCCTCCGGGACGCCGAACTCCGACAGCGCACCGGAGTAGCGCTTCGGCGGGGGCGGCGCGTACTCCCCGCGCTTGCCGGTGCGCAGCCCCAGCCGCACCAGCCCCTCGACGGTGGTGACCGCCGCCGCCACCCCGTCGATCACCGGCACCCCGATCCGCACGGTGAGCTCCGCGGCGAGGTCGGCCATGCCCGCGCACCCCAGCACGATCGCGTCGACGCCCTCGGTCGCCACGACGTCGGCGCACTCGGCGGCGATCCGCGAGCGCGCCGCCGGATCGGTCTCCAGCGCCAGGACGGCGATCTCCACCGCCCGCACGGTGCGGCACTGCTCGCGCACCCCGTACCGGGCAGCCAGCTCCCAGGCCCGGCCGGTGGTCCGCCGCAGCGTCGTCACCACCCCGAAGGTCCGCCCCAGGTACGTCGCCGTCCGCATGCCGGCCTCGGCGATGCCGATGACGGGGCCGGTCGCGACCTCCCGTGCGGCGTCCAGCCCGGGGTCGCCGAAGCAGGCGACCACGTGCCCGGCGGCGCCGGCGGCCTCGCCGACCGCGATCTGGGCGAGCAGCCCGGGCACGGCGAGCGCCTCGTCGTAGTGGCTCTCGATGGAGGCCGGCCCCATCTCTGGGTGCACCGCGACGACCGCGGTGCCCGGGCCGGCGGCGGCCCGGGCACTGCGCCCGATCAGGTCGGTCATCGACGCGGTGGTGTTCGGGTTGACGACCTGGATCAGCAAGATCTTCTCCCGTTCAGCTGGTCGGTCGGCCCCCTCTCAGGGGCCCGCCCCGAGCTTGCGAGGGGTGGGGGGGAGGGGGTCCTTGGTCAGGCGCGCGTTCCGTCGGAGACGCCGGCCTCGGCCGGGTCCAGCTGCGGCATCATCGGCCGCACCCGCTCCAGCCCGGCGAAGAGCACGAACCCGAGGCCGCAGCCGATGAACCAGCCGTAGTCGCCCACCCCGGTGAACAGGCTCAGCAGGATCGTCGGGACGCCCGCGAAGACCACGGCGAGGACGGCGTTCGGGTTGTAGCCGCCGCGGAACCAGTACCGGCCGGTCGGGGACATCGAGTACATGTCGTCGACCGCGACCCGCTGCCTGCTGGCCAGGTAGTAGCCGGCGATCAGGATGCCGAACAGCGGGCCGATCAGGCTGCCCAGGATGCCGAGGCTGAACCGGATGCCCTCGGCGCTGTCGTACCAGTTCCACGGGGTGAGCAGCACCGACCCGACGGCGGCGATCATCCCGCCGGCGCGCCAGCTGATCTTCTGCGGCGCCACGTTGGAGAAGTCGAACGCCGGGGCGATGAAGTTGGCGACGATGTTGATGCCGACCGTCGCGATCACGAAGGTCAGCCCGCCGAGCAGGATGGCGAACGTGGAGTCGATGGCCTCCACGGTGGCGATCGGGTCGGTGATCAGCTCACCGAACACCGGCACGGTCGCCGAGGCGCAGACCACGGTGAGCAGGGAGAAGAACAGGAAGTTCAGCGGCAGGCCGAGCAGGTTGCCGCGCTTCACCGCGGCGAAGCTCTTGCCGTACCGGGCGAAGTCACCGAAGTTCAGCATCGGGCCGGAGAAGTAGGAGACCACCAGCGCGATCGCGCCGAGCATCGTGGAGACCGTCGCCCAGCCGCTCAGCGTCGGGCCGGTGTGCAGGCTCAGGTCGATGTTCGACCAGCCGGCCTCCGAGACCAGGTAGCCCGCCAGGATGATCATGACGACGTAGACGGCCGGGCCGGCGACGTCGATGAACCGCCGGATCGTCTCCATGCCCCGCCAGAACAGCGCCGCCTGCGCCACCCACAGCACGGCGAAGGAGATCCAGCCCAGCGCGGCCAGCCCCAGGAACGACGGCTCGAGCAGCGCCTCCGCGCCGGGGACGAACTTCAGCCAGATGATGTTCAGGCTGCTCGCGGCCAGGAAGGTCTGCACGCCGTACCAGGCGACCGCGATCAGGCCGCGGATGATCGCCGGGATGTTGGCGCCCTTGACGCCGAAGACGGCGCGGTTGATCACCGGGTACGGGACGCCGGTCTGCTGGCTGGGCTTGGCCACCAGGTTGACGAACACCTGCACGATCACGATCCCGACGACCAGTGCGATGAGCACCTGCCAGGCTGCGATGCCCAGGGCGAAGAGGCTGCCGGCGGTGACGTACCCGCCGACGCTGTGCACGTCGGACATCCAGAACGCGAAGATGTTGTAGGAGCCCCAGCGCTGCTGGCGCAGCGGCGCGAGGTCCGCGTTGGTGAGCCGGGGGTCGTGGTCGGCGCCGATCAGGGCGCCGCCGGGTGCGGCGGCCGAGGGCGCCGTCCCGAGCGGGGCGGGGACGTCGGTCGCGAGCGCCACCGGCTCGGGGGACGTGGTGGTCATGGGGGCTCCTGCGGATCGTCGGCTGGTGCGGGCAGCGGCGGGTCACGAGCTCGTCGGTGTCCCAGGAGTGGCGGGGGAGCGGCCGTCCGGGAGCGACGGCGCGAACGCTAGGGAGCCGGTGTTGCCCCCGGATGTCCGCGCGGGTATATCCGCAGCGGCTCAGCTGTCGGCCGGGATGCCGGCGACGATCTCCTGCAGCCGGGCGTAGTGCGCGCCGGTCACCGTGGTCAGGGCCGCGGCGTCCCCGGCGGCGAACGCGTCGAGCATGGCGACGTGGTCGGCGGCCAGCGCCTCCGTGGCGGCGGCCGACGCGTGGGACATGGGCCGCCCCGGCTCGGTGACGTTCCAGGCGCGCTCGAACATCTGCAGCAGCCGGTGCATCTGGCACGGCCCGATCAGCGCCAGGTGGAAGCGCCGGCTCCAGCGGTGGTGGTCGTCGGCCCCGCCCGCAGCGGTCGCCGCCTCCAGCTCCCGCAGTGCCGCCGCGGCGACGGCGACGTCCTGCGGGGTCGCGCGCGGCACCGCAGCGGCCTGGGCGGCGGCCTCCAGCGAGGCCCGGACGACGTAGAGCTCGGCGAGCTCGGCCCGGCTCAGGCGGGCGACGACGTAGGCGCCGCGGACCTCGTGCTCCACCAGCCCCTCGGCCACCAGCGTCTTGAGCGCCTCCCGGACCGGGATCCGGCTCAGCGAGAACCGGGCGGCGACGTCGTCCACCGGGATCGCTGCGCCGGGTCGGACCCGGCCGGACAGGATGGCCGCCCGCAGCTCCGCCAGCACCAGCGACTGCGAGGGCGTGTCCCGGGCGCTGGCCAGCGCGGCGACCCAGGGCGCGGGAGGGCGCTGCCGCGACATCCGCTGCCCTCCTGTCGACCCGGAGGCCGGGACGCTAGCGGCTGCGTGTTTCCGGCACGTTGACTCCTCGCCCGCACCGGGGTGGGCGAAGACCACGACTGGCTGCCGGGAGTTCACCGGAAGGGCATGGCGCTGGAGGGGCGGCCGGTTTACGGTCGTCCTCGTCCGGAGGCCGGCCATCACTCGATGCGGGCCCGGGCGCAGCAGGTTGACGGCCACAGGGGGAACTGGTGCCTGACCTCATGCCACTCGAGCACGTGCTGGTCCACGGCTGATGAGCCGGGCCCGCCGCGGACGGCGCACGACGACCAGGGCGACCCGGGTGCGTGCGCCCGGCATCGTCGCCAGCGCGGGCATCACCACCGCACTGGTCGCCTTCCTCCCCGCGGCCAGCGCCGCACCAGGGGTGGCGCCGGCACCGTCGCAGTCCCCGCGCCTGACGGCCGTGGAGGCGGACGCGCTCGTGCCCCGCCCGCCGTCCGGTCCGCGGGACGAGTCCGTGTCCACGCTGGAACCACCGCTGGAACCGTCGCTCGAACCGCTGCTCCAGACCGTGGCGCTCGGGACCACCGCCGACCCCGCCGCCGACCCCGCCGCCGATCCCGGCAGCGCCCCGGAGGCCGCCGCAGCCCCGACCGGCGAGCCCTCGCCGCTGGCCGCCAGTGGCATCCCGTCGACCGCCCTGGTGGCCTACCAGAACGCCGCCGCGCTCTCCGCCGACTGCGGCATCAGCTGGACGCTGATCGCCGCCATCGGCCGGGTCGAGTCCAACCACGGGCGTTTCGCCGGCGCCGTCCTGCACACCGACGGGCTGTCGAGCCCGCCGATCATCGGCATCCCGCTCGACGGCACCAACAACACCGCCCTGATCCTGGACTCCGACGACGGCCTGCTGGACGGCGACACCGTCTACGACCGCGCCGTCGGGCCCATGCAGTTCATCCCGACCACGTGGGCGATGTACGACAGCGACGGCAACGGCGACGGGCGCCGCGACCCCTTCAACATCAACGACGCCGCCGTCGCCACCGGCAGGTACCTCTGCGCTGCCGGGGGAGACCTGTCCACGCCGGAGGGCCAGGCGGAGGCCGTCTTCGCCTACAACCACTCCGACAGCTACGTCGCGACGGTGCTGGAGCTGTCCGCCACCTACGCCGGGACGGCGCCGGAACCGGTGCCCACCCCGGACGGGCCGGCGCCGACCGTGCCCCCGGCCGCGCCCGCCCCGCCGCCGGCCCTGGACCCGCCGCCCGCCGTCGACCCGCCGCCGGCGGTCGAGCCGCCGGTCGACTCGGTCGAGCCCCCGCCGCTCCTGGCCGCGCCGGAACCGCCGGCCGAGCCGGCCCCGCCGGCCGCGCCGGAACCGCCGGCCGAGCCCGCCCCGGTTCCTGAGCCCGCCCCGGCTCCCGCGCCGGAGCCGGAGCCCGTGCCCGCCCCGGCTCCCGAGCCGGAGCCCGTGCCCGCCCCGGCTCCCGAGCCGGAGCCCCTGCCCGCCCCGGCTCCTGAGCCGGAGCCCGTACCTGCGCCGGAGCCCGCGCCGGCACCGGAGCCCGCCCCGGCGCCCGCGCCGGAGCCGGAGCCCGCCCCGGCGCCCGCGCCGGAGCCGGAGCCCGCCCCGGCGCCGGAGCCGGAGCCCGTGCCCGCGCCGGAGCCCGTGCCCGCCCCGGCTCCCGAGCCTGTGCCGGCCCCGGAGCCTGCGCCCGCCCCGGAACCGGAGCCGAGCTCCGGGCCGGTCCTGTGCGGCGTCCAGTTCTCGCCGGCCGAGCCGGTCGTCGTCGACGTGGTCGACGGCACCGGTGACCCGGTGCTGGTCGAGGCGGTGACCCGGGTCCTCACCGACGCCGGTCTCACGCTCGGCACGGTCAGCAGCGCCGACGTCGACCACTCGGCGATCGAGCACCTGGAGAGCCAGGAGGAGCCGGTGCGGCAGCTGGCCGAGGCGCTCGGAGCGGTCTCGCTGCTCCGGCCCGCGACGGGGGAGCACCTCACCGTCGTCCTGGGCTCGGCCGACGCGGCTGCGCTGGCCGAGGAGCTGACCACCCTCGCCGCCGAGTCCTGCGACACCGCCCCCACTGACACGGAGGCGACCGACTGACCGGCAGCGACACCCAGACGTTCTTCTCCTCCCGGGCCGCCACCTGGGAGGAGAGGTTCCCCGACGACGGGCCCCGGTTCGAGCGGGCCGTCGCCGAGCTGGGGGTGCGCGCCGGGGACGCCGTCCTCGACGCCGCCTGCGGCACCGGGCGGGCCCTGCCGGTGCTGCGTGCCGCCACCGGACCGGCCGGCCTGCTCGTCGGCCTGGACCTGACCGCGGAGATGCTCACCGAGGCGCGGCGACGGGGACGCGGGGAGCTCGCACACCTGGTCCGCGGCGACGTCACCCGGCTGCCGTTCGCGGACCGGTCGTACGACGTCCTCTTCGCCTCCGGTCTGGTCTCCCACCTGCCCGATCCCGAGGACGGTCTGCGCGAGCTGGCCCGGGTGGCCGCCGACGGCGCCCGGCTGGGGCTGTTCCACCCGGTCGGGCGGGCCGCGCTGGCCCGGCGGCACGGCCGGGAGCTCACCCCCGACGACGTGCGCAGCGAGCCGCGGATCCGGGAGCTGCTCAGCCGCACCGGATGGCGCGTCACCGAGGTCGACGACGCCGAGGACCGGTGGCTGGTCACGGCAGCGAGGCGCGGGCGCAGGTAGCCGACCGCCTCGCGCCTGCCCGGGGGAGTGGCGTGCGCGTGTCACCCTGTGCGGCGTGCTGCCCCCGACCCGGCCCTCCCTGACGTGAGCGGCGCCCTGCTCGCCGTCGTCGTCGCCGGGGCCGGCGGGGTCCTCGCCGGCCGGGTCGTCGACTCGCTGGCGCTGGTCGCCCCCCGACGCGCGGGCGCCGGCGAGGGCGCGGTCGCGGTCCGCATCGACCGGCGGGCCCGCGCGATCGGGGCCCCGTGGCCGGAACTGACCGGGGCGCTCTGCGCGGCCGCGGTCACCCTCCGGTTCGGCTGGACGGCGCAGCTCCCCGCGTGGCTGTGGTTCGTCGCCGTCGGCCTGCTGCTCACCGTCGTCGACCTGCGCGAGCAGCTGCTGCCCAACCGGGTGCTGCTGCCCGGGCTGCTCGGCGGCCTCGCCCTGCTGGCCGTCGCCGCCGGGGTGGACGGCGACGCGGCGGGCCTGGGGCGGGCGGTGCTGGCCGGGGGAGCCGCCTTCGCGGTGCTGCTGGCGATGGCGCTGATCTCCCCGAGCGGCCTCGGGATGGGCGACGTGAAGCTGGCCGGGCTGCTCGGCCTGTACCTGGGCTGGCTCGGCTGGCCCGTCGTGGTGGCCGGGTTCTTCCTCGGCTTCCTGCTGCAGGCCGTGGTCGGGCTGACGCTGCTCGCCGCCCGGCGGGTGGACCGGCGGACCGGTCTGCCGTTCGGGCCGGCGCTGCTCGGCGGGGCCCTCGCCGCCGCGCTGCTGGCCGGGGACTGGGTCCTGCTCCTGCCGTGACCGGTCGGGTCGCCGCTGTCCTGACCGACAGCGGCGGGTGACGCCGGGCGCCCCCGATCGGGCGTCCCCCCGGCGCCGTCCCCCTTCGGGGTGAGCGGTCCCGCTACCGGCTGTGGTTCCCGTTGCGGACGTCCGAAGTGCTCCATGACGACCGCGTCCGGGTCACCTGACCCGAGCAGGCGACGGTCGAGCCCCTGGAGATCACTGTGGCCCACCTGTTCCAGACGCTGTGCACGCTGTCCTACCTCACCGCCGACCGCGCGACCGACCGCGTCGCCGGCCGGCTCAAGGCGCTCAAGGAGGAGGAGACCGGCGCCTCCGCCGTCGAGTACGCCCTGCTCGTCGGGCTCATCGCGGTCGCCCTCATCGGGGTGATCATCGCCCTCCGTGGCCGCATCGAGGCGATGTTCAACGCGGTCGTCTTCTGACCTCGTCGATCCACTCCTCGCGGGGACCGGCGGCGCGGTCGGCTGACCGCGCCGCTGTCCCGGCCCCACCCCTTCTCCCGACAGGAGCACGACCGTGTCCGGTACGACCGCGTGGCGACGCCACCGCGCCGGCCAGCGCCTGCTGGCCGAACGCGGCGCGGCGATCGTCGAGTTCGCGCTCGTCCTGCCGGTGCTGCTGGTCCTGCTGCTCGGCATCGTCGAGTACAGCCTGGCGTTCAACGCGCAGGCGACCCTGTCGGCGGCGGCCCGGGAGGGTGCCCGCACGATGGCGCTGGCCAACAACGTCGGCCAGGCCCGCACCGCGGCACAGAACGCGGCG